>JAFSKY010000230.1 GCA_017448685.1 Synergistaceae bacterium | reverse complement strand
TTCACGTCATCGAGTCCGCCTATGTCATTCCACGTTACGCCGGGAACCTCAACGAAAACTTCACGTGTTGCGGAAGGCTCTGTTTCAAGAAGGGCATTCATGAAATGACGCATACTAACTTCAAGCGATGCTACACGCTCATAGGGGATTTCCTGCTCCTGAAAATTCACGTAAGGCAGAATATCCCTCACGCATGACATAGCAGCCTCCTTAGCGAGTGCTTCAAGGTCAGCTCCCACGAAGCCATGCGACAAATCAGCAATTCGCTTCAAGTCAACATCATCAGCAAGGGGCATTCCGCGTGTATGAATCTTGAGGATTTCGAGTCGCCCGTTACGGTCAGGAGTCGGGATTGAGATTTCGCGGTCAAATCTTCCTGGCCTCCTCAAAGCTGGGTCTAACGAGTTGGGTATGTTTGTTGCGCCTATGACTATGAGCTGCCCGCGTGATTTCAGGCCGTCCATCAATGCGAGTAATTGTGCCACGACTCTCCGTTCAACCTGTTTTTCTCCGCCCATGTCTTCACGTTTAGGGGCTATAGCGTCAATCTCATCAATGAATATTATTGAGGGAGCGCGGTCTTGAGCTTCCTCGAAAATTTTGCGGAGTCTCTCTTCGCTCTCACCGTAAAATTTCCCGATAATCTCAGGGCCGGAAATGTGCGTAAACCATGCGTCAGTTTCATTCGCAACAGCACGAGCTATGACGGTCTTTCCTGTTCCTGGGGGGCCATAAAGCAAGACTCCTCTCGGCGGCTGAATGCCAAGTTTCTCGAACACTTGCGGGAATCTCAACGGAAGCTCTATCATTTCGCGGACTTTGCGTATCTGTGAGCTTAATCCGCCTATATCTTCATACGTAACTTTGTGGGCTGATTTGACCTCAAGCGGCTTGAGTATGTTCAAGTACGTTGACTTGTTGAGGATGGCTATACCTTCTGGGGTTGTGGCTGTTACGTTGAAATCGCAAACGCGAGTCCCAAAGAGTGTAACGCGGATTCTGTCGCCTGCTGTTACGGCTTGTCCCTCAAGCATTGAGAGTATATATCCTGAGTCATTCTCGCGGCCTGTGAGTTTAACGTCTCCCAATGGCTGAATCGTTGCGCTTCCTGCGAAATGGTGAGTGATGTTTGTCTCAAGGGTGATATTCTCATCGAGTGATGTCCCGGCGTTTTCGCGTATTAGGCCGTCAATCTGGATTATTCCCTGACCTGTTTCGCGGTCTCCTGAGCGGATTCTTGCGGGGGTTGTTCTGCGTCCTGTGAGGCTGATTAGGTCGCCGTCTGAGAGGTTAAGCGCGGCCATGTCGTCAGGATGTATGCGGGCGAGTCCTTTCATCGCGTCCCCTGAGTAGGCTTCCTGCACTCTGAGTATTTTTTGCATGTGGATTATCCCTTCAACCTGTGAAATGTTATAATAAAAGCGTCCGGGGAAGCACGGACATTGCAACGGTCATCAGCTGAGGTCGCACCCTCAACCGATGGGAAGTTGCTTCGGAATAGTCAAGAGCGCATTAGTCTTTTATCGAGCGGATTAACTCCGTGATTGCCCTGATGAACTCCGCGCCATACTTGCAAACCAGCGCGACAGCCTTCAGGATTTCAACGAGGTCTTCCACGACTCTCACCCCATTTCAGGCGGGGGAAGATTTTTTCAGCGACAACCCCCCGCATTGATTGCTAGGGGCTTCCCTAATTCATGAGATACAGTATCACGAACTGGCCATAATTCTATCACAGGCAATTTTCACCATATGAACAGGCATACTCTGCGTTTCAGTGTCATGATATTTTGGCGTGGGATTGATTGCGGAGGTGCTATAATGAAAGCGTCCGGGGAAGCTACGGACATTATCGAAATTTTGATTGCCGGCTGAGGGGCGAGCCTCAACCAGCAAAGCAAAACTGGAATTGGTCGCTACTTCTTTATTGAGTTGATGAGGTGGGCTATCGCGTTTATGAGCTTAGCGACTGCCTCGAGGAGTTTAATGAAGTCCCTCATGACTCTCACCCCCATTCTAAGCGGGGAGAAGTTCTTTCCTCACGACAACCCCCCGCTTAAGCTATCGGGGGCTTCCCTAACCCGTGAGATACAGTATCACGGACTGGCCATGATTCTATCACAGGCAATCTTTCACCATTACAGGCACAACATATGTATGCTGTACAATATCGCGCATATCCCGTGAAACACAAAGGAGGATAACCCTAACATGAAATACTTTGCGGTGATGCTTGCGCTTCTTGCTGTAGTGGGTATTGCAAGCGGCTGCGAAGGCTCATCAACCACACAGACTCAATCACAGAGCATAAACCTTGAGGGAGTCGGAAACGCAAGAGAACTCGGCGGCTATGTCGGCTACAATGGCCGGGCGGTAAAACACGGAGTCATTTTGCGGACAGCTGATTTATCCCACGCCACAAGCAATGACATTCAGCGTCTTCAAGATGTGTATCACCTCGCAACAGTGATTGACTTGCGCATGAACATGGAGATTGCACAAGCACCAGACCCAGAAATCCCCGGAGTCGTGAACATTCATTGCGGCATTATGGACGAAGAAGCGACAATGAAGCGCATACAGGAGACAGCCCCGGCGGATAAAGTTGAATTGCTCATAAACGCGGTCAAATCCGGCGTGGTCAATGACAAGCTGTATATAACTTTTCTGTCTGGGGATCAAGGCAAGGAAGGCTACAGCAGAATGTTCAAGGAGCTTGAAGCCCTGCCAGAAGGGAAATCCCTGCTCTTTCACTGCACACAGGGTAAAGACCGTACCGGGTGCGCGGCCATGCTGATATTGTCGGCACTTGGCGTTGATGAGGACACCATAATGGCGGATTACGTTCTGACAAACACATTCAACGCTAAACTGATTGAGTCTGAACGTAAAATGTTAGAGGAACGTGGGTATAGAGGTGAGGAGCTTGAAGCAATCATGAAGGCAATGGATGAGGTTGACCCGCAATATATGATTAACGCGCTGGAATGGATGAAGGAAAATTATTCCTCCGTTGCAGGTTACATAACTCAGAAACTCGGCGTGAGTGAATCACAGATTGACGCGCTGAGGGAGAAATTTCTTGCGAAGTAAGGAGCTATCATCATGAAAAATACATGTACCATCTGCCTTGAAGGGCGAATTGATTCCAACAACGCAGCAGAGACCGAAAAATCCCTATTGGCCAAAGCAAACGAGAATCCCGGGGCGGAAATAGTCCTTGACGCTGAGAAACTCGATTACATTTCATCGGCGGGATTACGTGTGTTGATGAAGTTGCGCAAGCTGGCGGGCAAATCGATTCCAATCGTGAACGTGTCTCAGGAAGTCTACAGCATTCTTGAAGTTACCGGGTTCATTGAGCTTTTTGACGTGAAGAAGGCTCTGCGTGAAATCTCTGTTGAAGGCTGCGAGTTCATCGGCTCAGGCGGTTATGGCAGAGTTTACCGTCTTGACCCTGAGACAATCGTCAAGCTCTACAATCCCGGACTCAGCCTTGAGTTTGTCGAACGTGAGCGCGAAATATCACAGAGGGCGTTTCTTATGGGAGTGCCAACAGCAATATCATATGACGTTGTGAAATGCGGAGAATCTTACGGCGTTGTGTATGAGATGTTGAACGCAAAGACAATCGCGCAGGTAATCAACGAGAATCCCGGCAAGGTTTCAGAATTATGCAGGGGAAGCGCAAAACTCCTGAAGAAGCTTCACGCTATTACGCCGGGGGCTGACTCAGGACTTCCTGACCGCAAAAAGGATCTCCTTCAATGGGCTGAAAGCATAACGGGAATCACTGAGGCTGAGTCGGAAAAATTGATTGCGTTCATTCGGAACATTCCTGAGCGTAATACATTCCTTCACGGCGATTACAACTCCAAAAACATAATGGTTCGTGATGGTGAGTTCCAGCTGATTGACATAGGAGACGCGGCTATAGGTCATCCTGTATTTGATGTCGTGGGACTCATGCTGGCGTATATCATTCTCCCACAGAGCCAGGGCGGAAAATACACGGACGAAATGAGGC
>JAFSKY010000229.1 GCA_017448685.1 Synergistaceae bacterium | reverse complement strand
CGTGAAATCTGAAACATCTCGGCTTGTCGTTATGAGGTCTGACAGACTCAAATCATGCACCGACTTATGCCCCGTAACACGCGCAAATGTCTTCAGCTCATCATTCACCGCCGACAAAAAGTTATGCACCCTCAACGCGCCCGCTTCAATGTCGAGATTTTTCCGCAATTCCGGCTTCTGTGTTGCGATTCCCATAGGGCAGAGTCCAGAACCGCATATCCTGTATTGACGGCAGCCCAGCGCAATCAACCCTGCTGTAGCAATCGCTATTGCGTCAGCTCCCATAGCTAGAGCCTTTGCGAAATCACTTGACACTCTGAGGCCGCCAGTAATGACAAGCGAAATGTCAGAGCCAACGCTGTCAAGATACCTTCTTGCGCGTGAAAGTGCGAACAATGTCGGAACGCTCGTAGCCTCACGCAGGAAAAACGGACTTGACCCTGTAGCACCCCCGCGCCCGTCAACAGTAACGAAATCAGGACGAGCATAAACGCACACAGCCAAATCAGACTCGATGTTCCCCGCCGAAATCTTTATCCCTATTGGCCTTCCTCCAGAACGTTCGCGCAACATGTCAACCATTCCGCGCAAATCATCAGGGGAGTTCACTTCCGTGAATTTGCTGGGACTCTGTATGTCCTCACCGGGATTGCGTCCTCTCATGCGGGCTATTTCGGGCGTAACCTTTTCGCCTGGCAAATGTCCTCCCATGCCGGGCTTTGTCCCTTGGCCTATTTTGATTTCGATTGCGTCAGAATTGCGGAGGTTCTCATCATTCACGCTGTATTTGTTCGGGACGTACTCGAATATGTATTTGTAGGACGACTCGCGTTCTTCTGGGAGTATTCCGCCTTCGCCACTGCACATTGCAGTTTTTGACATGGCCGAGCCTTTTGCGAGGGCTGTTTTTGCTTCCGCCGACAATGCCCCAAATGACATGTGAGAGATATACACGGGCGACTCGATAATCATGGGTTGCTTTGCGTTGCGTCCGATTACGGTTTGAGTCGTCGCGGGGTAATCGTCCTCCATAGGCATTGGGTCAAGTTGCGCTCCAAGTATGAGAACGTCATCCCATGAGGGCATGTGCATTTGAGTCCCCATTGCCCCGGAAATCGTGCGACCTGTTTCGGCCATGCGGTGAATCTCTGACATGTAGCGAGACTCATTCGGCGTTGGCGGAATTTCGGTTTTTGCGGGCGGTGCTGATTCCTGCTCTTGAAGCTCCATCATTGAGACATCGACTCCGCAAACAGGGCATGAGGTTAGCTCGCTGAATTTCCTACCTTCTTTTTCCTCGTCAAATACATATCCGCATATCAAGCACTTATATACGGCCATAAGATTTTTCCCCCCTCATGTAAAAATCTAATCTACCTTGCGCTTTACCATAAGGCTGTTAATGAGTCCGGCGATTTCCTCACAGCACGACTCAAGCGCAAAATGTCCGCTGTCAACAAAATGTATTTCCGCGTCAGGCAAATCCCTTCTGAACGCCTCAGCTCCCGCCGGAATGAATGAGGGATCATTTTTCCCCCACACCACAAGCAGCTCAGGCTTATACGTCCGCAAATACTCTTGGAATTTCGGGTACAGCTTCACATTGCTCTGGTAGTCAAATATCAGGTCTGATTGTATTTCGTCATATTCCGGCCTCAGCGTGTAATGTATATCCAGCGTGTAGCCATCAGGTGAAACACTGCCCGGCTTTGTCCCGAATGTGTATTGCCCGATTATTGTCTCAGGGGAAAACGCGCTCTTGTATTGCTCGCGGAGTTCTGGCGTTGGAGATGCCCAATATTTTGCGCGGGCTTCCCATTTCTTTCCGAGTCCCTCTGAATATATATTCCCGTTCTGGCTGATTATCCCCAAGATTTTGCCGGGGTTCTTCATGGCGATTCGGAATCCTATGGGCGCGCCGTAATCGAACACGTACATATAGAACGTGCTGATGCCCATTGCCGAAATGAAGCCGTCAATGATTCCCGCTATGTTGTCGAACGTGTATGTAAACTCGTTGCGGGAAGGCATATCCGATTGTCCGAAGCCGGGGTAATCTGGGGCTATTACGTGGAAATTCCCCGCAATCATGGGTATCAAGTCCCGGAACATATGACTTGATGACGGGAAGCCGTGAAAGAGAATCATTGCCGGGCTGTCAGGATTCCCGGCCTCACGGTAGAAGATATTTATTCCTGACACAGAAATTTTGCCGTATTTCATGACGCTCATCACTCTTCAAGCTCAGGTAGTATCCTCTCAAACTCACTCTCATATGCGTGAGCTTTTGCTGACATCTTCTTGATTTTCGCGACCTCATTAGCCGCTTGCGTGATAAGCTCAACCGTCCCTGCACCGCCTACACAGCCTCCGGGACAGGCCATGCCTTCAAGCAAATATCCGTTACGTTTGCCAGCTTTGGCCATCAATAACATTTTCCGGCAATCATTGAGACCTTCTGCGCGTTCCGTGAGAATTTCGCGGTCAGGATGTAGGTTACGTATGCAGTTCACGACAGCTTCAGCGACTCCGCCTGAAACAGCAAATCCGCGTCCGTCTGCACTTGCCGAATCAGGGACGGGCATTTTCTCCAGATAATCGAAGTCAACCTCTTTTGCCTCAAACATTCCGGCGACTTCCTCAAACGTAAGCACGAAGTCAACATCACTGCGCACACTTCTGCGGCTGGCTTCAAGTTTCTTTGCGGCACATGGCCCAATGAAGGCGACCTTGCAACCGGGATGTTCCTTCTTGATGAGCCTTCCAGTTAAGACCATTGGAGTCAATGCCATGCTGATACACTCTGCGAACTGCGGAAATTCCTTTTTGGCCATTACAGACCATGCCGGGCAACATGAAGTTCCCATGAAGGGGAGTTTGTCGGGGACTTCCTTCACGAAATCTTCAGCTTCTTGCAACGTGCATAAGTCCGCGCCAACAGCGACTTCAACGACATCAGCAAATCCCAATTCCTTGAAGGCTGCCCGCATTTTTTCGGGGGTCAAAGTTTTTCCGAACTGCCCAGCAATCGCAGGTGCTATAGCCGCGTAAACAGGAGTCTCACTGCGTATTGCCTGAATGCACTGGAAGATTTGAGCTTTATCCGCAATCGCCCCAAATGGACAATTAGCGAGGCACATTCCGCAGGACACGCATTTTTCCTGATCAATATCAGCCCGCCCAAATTCATCCGTAACGATCGCTTTCATTCCGCAGGCAACAGCGCAAGGTCTCTGCATTCTGAGAATGACTCCGTATTGGCACACTGTCATGCATTTACCGCACTTTATGCACTTTGCAGAATCGATATGAGCCTGACCACGCTCGAAATATATTGCGTCTTTTGGGCAGACTTGCGAACATGGCCGGGCTAGGCAGCCTTGACATTGGTCGGTGATAACAACCTTGTTGTCGGGGCAGGAATGGCACGCGAACTTGATTATGTTGATGAGCGGCGGCTGATAGTATTTCTCCGGGTGTACGCATTCTTCAGCACCTGTTGAGACTGGCGCATGTTCTGAGGCTTTGCGGAGTGGGAGTCCCATTGCCAGCCTTATGCGTTCACGGACTATTGCCCGCTCAAGAAATACGTCATCCCTATAGCGTGATACTTCTCCGGGAATTACCCTGTACGGAATAAGCTCCATCTCTGATAGGTCGCCAGGCTTGTAGTTGTATGACAACCTCGCCACCTCTGCGAATATTGCCCGGCGTATGTCGTTGATTGAGGTGTGAATACCCCTCATTCCCATTTGATTTTTGCCTCCTTTGTGTGTTCAATGCTTTGACAGCTGGAATATGTCAACCCCTTCAAGCTCCAACAGTTTCAGCTTACGGGGAAGCCCTCCGCTATAGCCTGTGAGATTCCCATTTGAGCCTATTACCCTGTGGCACGGTATCATGATGAGTATTTTGTTGTTTGCGGCGACTCTGCCAACAGCCTGCGGGGACATGCCCGGAATTTTCCT
>JAFSKY010000228.1 GCA_017448685.1 Synergistaceae bacterium | reverse complement strand
CATGACGCTCACAGCAAAGAGATGAACCCCGCAACCCTTCATCCCGTGATTCACCTTATGGAGGAACAAGAGAACTTGCGCGACATGGGCGGAACAATGAGACTCGGCGCATATCCTTGTGATTTGGCGGAAGGCACAAAGTCAGCTGAGGCATATGGGACTCTCCATATCTCCGAAAGACACCGCCACCGCTACGAGTTCAACAACGCATACCGTGAGAGGCTCGAAAATGCCGGGATTAAAGTTGCTGGCGTATGCACTGAGCGTGATTTGGTGGAGATAATCGAGCTGCCTAGGCATATATGGTATGTTGGCGGGCAGTTTCATGGGGAATTAAAATCGAGGCCGATTAGACCTCACCCACTTTTTGACGGATTCATTAAAGCGTCGTCTGAACGCATGAGAAACAAAGCAAAGGAGGCTTAATGCATCATGAAGGCCGCAAAGTTTGTGTTAGTGTTGTCGCTGGTTCTGTGTTCGTCCGTATGTCTCGCATCTGAGGCAGTTCCCGACCCGGATTTGAACGCAGGCTCATCAAATCAGATGATGGAGCAAATAGAGAAAATCATCTATGGCTATGTCTCAAAGGGAGGTTTGATTGAGCGTCTCGGCAAGGTTGAAGAGGATTTATTCGGAAGGAGTCTTCCCGGCACAATCGCTGAGAGGCACGCGGCAATACTGAATTTCATTGACACAGGCACGGACGAACAGCCTTCGATGATGTTCAAGCTCGGTGTTGCTGAGTGGGTTGTGGACAAAAAGATACGCGCCTCAGAACCTGCTGTGAAAAGGCTTGAGACTCTCGAAACAAACCTAACTGGAGCTTCACGCGCCGGAAATCCTATTGTGATGAGGGTAGAAAGCCTCCTCGCGACTCTCGTCATGGATCCTGTTACAGCGACTCCCGTCATTGTCCCAAAAGATACGCCGATGAAATTCAGGTTCATGGACGAATTGAGTCCAGCAACGTCAAAGGCTGGCGATTTCGTGAGGCTTGAGCTTACGAATGATTTAATCGTCAACCAGTGTTTAGTTGCTCCAGCAGGGTCTCTACTGATTACGGAAGTGCGCGAGGTTAAACGCCCACGCATGTTTGGAATCCCCGGTGAAGTCCGCTTGTCGTTCAACGAGCTGAAACCCCTCGGACCGCAACGCCCTCCCGTGTGTGTTGGTGCTGCCGCGCAAAAAGCCATCAAGGATGCCCGCAGAACTGGAGACCGCGGTGAAGGTGCTGTTGTTGGTGCAGGTGCTGTGAGCATTGCAGGAGCTGCCCTTCTTGGCCCTGTTGGACTGGTCAGCGGAGTGTTCATTCGCGGCAATTCCATAAAGATAGCGGCGGGATCTGTTACGTTCGTTCAGACTTCAGGAGATTGTGCAGTCTCAGCTTATCCCATTCCCACAAGCCTTCAGACTCAGGACAACAACATAACCAGCAACATACAGAGCAATACGGGAAATTCTGACACAAGCACAAGCTATAACCCTGACCGCGACACAATCATTAAAGGGGACGTGTTCAACCGCAACTCTTACGGTGAACCGACAAATTCAGGTACAGTAAGCAGGGGAGGAGGAGACTTTGAGCTTCCGCCGGAACAGTCTGTGCAATAAAGCCGCAATTACATTACTCGCCATCATTTTGACGGCGGGTATTTTTTTTGTGCCTTCATACGGGGCAGAAAATTACCCTTTTGACGAGGCTATACGAATCCTTGAACGCTGGACGGCTTCACATTGGGGGCAAGATTGCTTTGTGTGGGTCGTTCGTTACCCTGAAGAGCTTGCTACACCTTGGGCTGAATCTGAGGCTTTGAGGGCCGGAATGACTGAGGCAGAGCAAGAACGCTTCAGGAAAAACTTTGTGTCAGAGCTTCAGCTTAACACGTCAGAAACATTCCTCGTAAGCGTGTACTCTTTCGGCGCAAGACCCGTAAACCTCTCACCAGTCCGCGAAAATATATCCCTCCTAGCGTCAACAGGTGAGCGCGTCAAACCAACAAAGTATGATGGCACACTCGACAACCCACAAATCGGAATCGTTCAAGGGCTCGTGTTTTTCCCGAAGCAAAGGGATAAAGATTACGTTATTGCCGTGAAAGGAATGGGACGAACTGAACGCATATTCTCGTTTGCGCCCCCTGAAACCCCTCCGCCAGCTCAAGAGAAAAAGCCCGAAGTCGTCGTAGTGAACCTCCCGAAACGGCAGCCTCGCAAAAAGCCTGAACCCGTCAAAGAGCCTGAGCCACCTCCGCCACCAATGATTCCGCCAAGGCCGATTAAGCCCATATTCCAGGAGGAGTCAAGCGACATGGCCGGATTCGTGAAGTCTGTGCGTGAACGTGGGAATGACAGTAAACAGACTCCCCCCTCGAAGCCCTCACAGCCAGTCAGGCAGGAAAATTCCGGGAATGCTTATGCAAGCCGTGAGAGTGTGCTGCGGAGATTCCTCAACTTTTGGGCGAATAATTCACCCAATGAAATGTATGATATGTTGTCTGAGACTTCGCGCCGTATGATTTCGCGTGAGAATTTCGCGAAGGAAGCTATGAAGGCTAGTGATATGCGGGCTGGCTTGAAGGGGGATTACAGAATCGATTGGATTGGCGAGGAAAGAGCTAAAGTTATCGTTACGCATAAGACGCTTGTGTTTCGTTCTGTGGCTACAAGGACGCTCGGCGTTACGCGTGAAGGGTCTTCGTGGCGTATTGTGTGGTGAAAATTCATGAGGAGGAATATCAATGACAAGCGCAATAATGGAAAAACCTGAAGCAAAACTGGATTATGATGATTGGGCTGATGCTCCTCTGACGGCGGAAGAAGAAGAAATGATTAGGCAAAGTCGCGAGGATTTCAAGAACGGGGATTATCTTACGCTTGATGAATTTCTGAAGGGGCTTGAGGAGGATTAATCATGCAAAAGGTTATCGCATTAAGGCAGGAAGCTGGCGGTTGCTGATGGATATATTCGAGGAAGAAAAGATATTTTCCGTCTACATGCTCGCCTCACGCGGAGATGTCTACAAAAAATAATTACGCTTGAAGCCCGGCGATATTTCCAGCAGAAAACTTCACACGCAAAATCATTCCAGCAATAACTTTCATGGGAGGCATATTCATTCATTCCTCCCACAATTTTCCCTTCATACCTCACACACATACATGGTAAACTTGCCTCAAATCCCAGCAAGGAGGAATCATCATGCCACGCAGAAAAATATCTCTCATCATCGCCGTTATAGTCTTGGCACTTTCAGCCCCGTCATTCGCAAAAGTCTCTGACCAGCAATTCATCGAGCTATGCCAAAGCGGAAGCCCCATCGAAATCATCCACGCCCTGAACGATGGCGCAAACAAAAACGCCAAGAACGAATACGGAGTAACCGCCCTCATGATAGCTCTTGCGTATGACAATGTTTCAGCAGCAGACATACTCCTTCAAATCAATGCTGATGTCAAAGCAAAATCCAACAGTGGCAACTCCGCAATAATGTGCGCAAAACACCCTGAACACGTCAAAATCCTCCTAGCATCAGGTGCTGACCCAAACGACTCCACAAATGACGGCTCAAACGCTCTCACACGCGCCGCAATATCTGGTTACTCGGAAATCGTTGATATTCTCCTCAAGGCAGGCGCAAATCCAAACGCACAAGACAACAAAGGATATACCGCGCTCATGTTCGCAGCAGACTTCAGCCGCTCGGAAATCGTCAACAGCCTCATTAAAGCTGGAGCTGATCCGAATCTCAAGGACATTAAGGGATTCACGGCATTACGTTACGCCAAAGACCCTGAAACCGTGAACGCCATCGCTAAAGCAGGCATCAATCATGACGCGGTCATTAAGGACGGCCCAGCGGCAATCATTGGTGCAGCTCAGGAAGGGAATAATGACACACTGAAAGCCCTCCTTGACGCAGGAGTCAGCGTGAACGCAAAGAACAGAGGCGGAGTAACTCCCATAATACGCGCCTCCAGAGAAGGACATAATGACACAGTGAAATTCCTCCTCAGCTCAGGTGCTGACATTAACGCACAGGATAATGACGGAGAATATGCCATCATTAGCGCACTGAGATTCACAAACACCGCAACAGTAATCGCACTCATAAACGCTGGGGCTGATATTTCGTTGAAGACCAACAAAGGCCATGATGCTCTCATGCAGTCGGCCATGTCAGGCAACAATGAAGCGTTGAATGCCCTGCTCAAAGCTGGCGCAAATGTCAAAGCGAGGGACAATAACGGCAACACAGCTATGATGTTAGCGGCGAAATATTGCCACCCTGAAACCGCCAATGCCCTGATCAAAGCCGGATCTGACGTGAACGCCTCAAACAGCACTGGCGCAACAGCTCTCATGATTGCGGCAAATGGCACTACAGCTTACGCACCTGACACGGTGAACGCACTCATAGATGCAGGGGCAAATATCAGTCTCAGAGACAAATCCGGGAGAACTGCACTCGATTACGCCCGGTCAAATTACAGGTTCAGAGGCACGGACGCATTGAAACGACTTGAGGAACTCAGCAGATAACATTATGGATGACAAAGAGTTTGCAGAGCTTTGCAGGAGAGGAAGTCTTCAGGAGATTAGCGAGGCCATAAAACTAGGCGCAAATGTCAATGCTAGGGACAACAACGGAAGAACCGCGCTTATACATGCTGCGGCGTTTGGGCGTGTTGAAAACGTGAATGCACTCATTAACGCGGGGGCTGATGTCTGCGCAAAGGACAATAACGGAAGGACTGCGCTTATACATGTTGCAGGGAGAAATACTGAAATCGTGAATGCTTTGCTGAACGCTGGAGCTGACCCAAACGAGAAGGACAATGACGGAATTACCGCGCTTATGAGAGCCGCTGAAAGAGGCAATGCAGAATCCGTGAATATTCTCATCAAGGCTGGAGCTGATATTCTTTCGGCTGACAAATACGGAATGACAGCTCTTGTTATGGCAGCTCGTAACGGACAAACTGAGACCGTGAAGATTCTCATTGATGCCGGGGCTGATATTCACGCTGCCAAATATCTCGGCAAAAACGCTCTCATGTTTTCAGCGGAAGAAGGCCATGCAGACACCGTGAACGCCTTAATTGATGCGGGGGCTGATGTCAAGGCCAGAGATGACAACGGTGAGACCGCTTTAATGTTGTCCGCAAGAAAGGGTTACGCTGAAATTGTGAATGCTCTCATCATGGCCGGGGCTAATGTCAACGCAAAGAATAACGGCGGCATTACAGCCCTCATCCTGTCAGCGTGGGAAGGACATACACAAATTGTGAGCGCATTTCTTCATGCAGGTGCTGACACTGACGCAAAAGACATTGACGGCTATACCCCACTTATGTTTGCGGCCATGTGTGGACATTATGACATATTGAACGCTCTCATTGATGCCGGGGCTGACGTGAACGCAAGGGAGAACACTCACGGAATGACGGCTATTATGTTTGCGGCGGGACATTGGCGGGCAGGTGGAGACAGCTCTAACATGGTGAACGCACTACTTGACGCTGGCGCAAACGCAAAAGCAAAGGACGATGGCGGCAGGACAGCCCTTGACATAGCCCGCGATAATCCCGGAATTGAAGACCCTGACACGCTGGAACGTCTAGAATCTCTCAGCAGGTGAAGTGAACATGCGAAGGAAATTCATCACAGCTTTCATCCTCATAGCCGCAATCGTGATTTTTGCGTTGTGGCACTCATCATCAAGGAGGCAGGCGGATAATGAGTTCGTCATACTCTGTGGGAAATGCAATCTACCCAAAATCACACAGGCTCTCGAAGCAGGCGCAAATCCTAACGCCGTAAGCGACAAAGGCATAACACCTCTCACAGCCTCAGCAGGGGCAAGCTTGTCGGAAATCATGCGGGAAATACTGCGCAACTCTGAATCTCCTGACATTGACAGGCTCGCGGAAATCGCAGAAGAATGGCGCAATGAAACACTTAAAGCCCTAATCACCGCCGGAGCTGACATTGACGCAACAGACAAGAACGGACATACCGCACTCGGTGAAGCGTCAAAGGCCGGGCATCTTGAAGCCGTGAAGACTCTCATCATGGCCGGAGCTGACATTAACGCGCCTCAAGAAGGATATTCCCCACTCATGAACGCGGCTATGGGAGGACATGCCGTAATCATAAACGTACTCATTTCCGCAGGGGCAAATGTGAACGCCACAACGAAATACGGTGATTCAGCGTTGAATCAAGCAGCTTTGATGGGACATTCTGAGGCCGTGAGGATTCTTCTTGACGCTGGAGCAAATGTGAACGCCGTAAACTATGAGGGCATGACTCCGCTTATGTCCGCAAATGGTGCTGAAACTGTCAGGCTTCTTCTCATGGCCGGAGCTGACTTATACGCAAGGGACAAATACGGGTATACAGCACTCATGAAAGCAGCGGAGCGCAGAAATTCCGATGCCGTCAAAGCCCTCATTGCCGCAGGTGCTGACGTAAATGCGCAATCGAAATACGGATATACGGCACTTATTGAAGCGTCAAGATACGGGAAATCCGAAATCCTCACGCTATTGCTTGAAGCGGGGGCTGATTTGTCCGCGAAATCACATAACGGAATGAACGCAATCATTGAGGCGGCGCATTATGGAAACATTGAGGCCGTGAAGATTTTGCTCAATGCGGGCGCAAATGTGAACGACAGGGATAATGACGGCAAAACACCACTCATTCACGCTGCTGAAAGGTGGAACGTTGATACGGTGAATGCGTTGATTGATTCGGGGGCTGACGTGAACATGAAGGATAATGATGGCAGGAAGGCTCTTGATTATGCGGTTATGACGGCGGGAAAAAGAAGCTACGTTGAACGTTCTGACATATTCAAACGCCTCGAATCCCTCACGAAATAACATATCCCCCTGAAAGCCTCGGGGGGATTTTTTCTCACCTTCACATAAAATTCACATGACGTGATACACTCATCGCAAAATCCCAATCACAAAGGAGGAAACTTCATGCGCGGACGCAGAGTTTGTACAGCTCTTTGCGCTTTCATCATGCTCATCATTTCCGCTCCGTCATGGGCTGTATCACAGTCAGAGTTCTTTGCCATGTGCGTGGAAGGTAACGCGAACGGAGTCATTAAGGCTATACGTTCAGGAGCTGACGTGAATGCAAAGAATGACGTAGGAATGACACCGTTAATGCTCGCGTCATGGACAGGCAATGCAAAAACCGTAACCGCCCTCATCAAGGCAGGCGCGAAGATTGAAGCGAAAGATCCCCAAGACAGTACCGCTCTAATGTGGTCGGCAGTGAACTGCAACAACGAAATCATAACCGCACTCATCAAAGCAGGTGCTAATGTCAACGCACACGACAATGAAGGCCTCACACCCCTAATGCATGTTGCCGACACGAATCCCGAATCCGTCAAAATTCTCCTCAGAGCCGGAGCTAACCCCAACGCAAAAACATCTTTCGGATATACGGCATTAAGATTCGCGGCGTGGGAGGGTGAAACAGAATCCGTTAATGCCCTCGTCAACGCAGGCGCAAATGTGAACGCTAAAAGCAATGACGGCATAACATCTCTCATGGTAAGCGCGGGAAATGGCTACACCGAAACCGTTAAAGCCCTCATTAAAGCAGGTGTTGACCTTAACGCAAAAGATAACGAAGGCTCAACCGCTCTCATATGGGCAACGCGTGAAGGACGGCCTGAAACTGTCATTGCCCTTCTGAATGCCGGGACGGACGCTAAAGCAAGAGACGAGAACGGAAAAAGGGCTGTCGATTACGCGAGGGGAAGCAAAGACTTCAAAGGCTCAAAGGCTCTAAAGCAACTCGAATCACTCAGCAAAAAGTAAGGAGGAATTATCATGCGTAAAAGGTTAAACGTTCTGTCAGTCGTCATTGTGGCTTTGCTGTCACTGTGTGCGTCATCCCGGAAAATCACCCCTGCGAAATTCGCGGAACTTTGCATCAAAGGCGACACTCAAGCCGTAATTCAAGCCATAAAGGACGGGGCGAATGTCAACGCTGAAGTAGCTCTCACTCCTTTAATGTATGCCGCAAAAAATGGTCATACTGAAACAGTGAAAGCCCTCATTAACGCTGGAGCAGACATTAACGCAAAAGAAGATCATAACGAATGGACAGCCCTCATGTTTGCGAAGAATCCTGAAATAGTCGCTTTACTCATCAATGCCGGGGCAAATCTCAATTACAGGGATGATAGTGGCAATAACGCTCTCATGGTTGCGTCAATACTAGGTAACACTGACACAGCAAAATTCCTCACCAAGTTAGGCGTAGACATTAATGCAAAGAACGATAGCGGACAAACAGCTTTATGGCTAGCGACTGAATTGGAACATTCTGACACGGTAAAAGCTCTCATTGACGCGGGAGCAGACGTAAACGCAAAGAATGATGAAGGTACTCCCCTCATCAAGGCTGCAATGCGTGATAGTCTTGACACGGTTAAAATGCTCATCAAAGCTGGGGCAGACGTAAACATGAAGAATGCTTCCGGCAATACAGCACTCACAATCGCAGCAATGTACATGAATCCAGACGCGATAAATGCCCTCATTGATGCAGGGGCTGATGTTAAAGCAAGGAATAATGAAGGCTATACAGCCCTCGATTATGCTCGCAAGCTAAAGCTCTTCACAGTTCTGCGGAGGCTTGAAGCACTCACCAAATAAAAGGAGAAATTATCATGCGCAAAAAGTCAAACGTTCTGGCTCTCGTCATTGTGGCTTTGCTGTCATTGTGTGCGTCATCCAGGAAAATCACCCCTGCAAAATTTGCGGAACTCTGCATCAAAGGCGATACCCAAGCTGTAATCACTGCCATAAAGGACGGGGCAAATGTCAACGCCGCAACAGGCAACGACAGTATGACCCCGCTAATGTACGCCGCGAAAAACGGCCATGTTGACACCGTCAAAGTCCTCATCAGCGCGGGAGCTGACATTCACGCGAAAAACACAGGCGGATGGAACGCACTAATGTTTGCCGGAAATCCTGAAACAGCCGCAACACTCCTCAAGGCCGGAGCGAATCTCAATGACCGGGACAATTACGGCAACAATGCTCTCATGGTCGCGTCAATCACAGGCAACACAGGCACGGCGGAATTTCTCATCAGGTCAGGCGCGGAAATTGAAGCCGGGAACAATCACAGGGAGACGGCTCTATATCTTGCGGCTGAACATGGACATTCTGACACGGTGAAAGCACTCCTCAAAGCGGGCGCGAGTACCAGCGCGAAAAATTACTCCGGCAACAACGCTCTCATGATTGCATCACTGCACGGACATACAGACGCGGTGAAAGCACTCCTCGCGGCAAAAGCTGACATTAACGCCAGGGACAATTACGGCAATACACCACTTCACGGAGCGGCCATGAACGGACATACAGACGCGCTCAAAGCCCTTCTTGCGGGTGGGGCAAACGTGAACGCAAAGAATGATTCCGGCGGGACGGCTCTAATGTCGGCGGCACTAAAGGGACATCATGCCGGGACGGTGAAAGTTCTCATCATGGCCGGGGCTGATGTCAATATCACGGATGACGAAGGGAGAAACGCACTCATTCATGCTGCAATGTATGAGTTTGACGCAGAGACAGTGAACGCTCTCATTGACGCTGGAGCAAACTCAAACGCAAAGGACAGATCCGGCAAAACAGCACTTGATTACGCACGGAGGCTCAATAGCTTTAACACCTCACCAGCACGACAAAGACTCGAATCCCTCACACGATAACAGCAACTCACTCATCCCCCAGCAAAAACGCCGGGGGAATTTTTTTGTCCCAATTCACGCCGCGTGATAAACTTACCTCATAATCCCATCAGGAGGAATCGTTATGTTCACTCAGACTTTCACAGCCGCCCCCGCAACGGCTAATCACATTTCCGCGCAAAAATACATGCCATGAAACTACGCATTACCCCCCTAAGAATACTCCTCCTCCTGTCATCATTGATACTAGTTGTCCTAGTGCGTTACGCAATACGCGACATGAATCTTGATGTCGATCTCCTCCGTGAAAGCCTGCTCAACATGCCCGGCGTTGTCATGGAGAACATACGACTCTCACGCGAAATTTCTGGCGACATTTGGCGAGTCCAAATCCCATATCTTGACCGCGACGGCGAAACCATCAACATGAAATCCCTTGACATTGTGCGCGAGATTTCCGGCGACAAAGGAGAATGGAAGTTTTTCGGGCATTCAGGGACATATTCGCATGACGTGAAAGCAGCGAGCATTACGGGCTTGCAGGGTACACTTGATGAGAATGGGCGCTCTTGGGAACTCGAAAGCCCAAAACTTACTTGGACGGAGGAAAGCGGCTCACTCGTTTTTCCTGAAGGACTCGTTGTTTATGACGGCGAGTTTATGCTACGTTCACCGCTCGCAAGCATGGACACTTCCGGCGTGATATTATTACAGCATGGAGGCGTAATCAAATGGCTAAAACCCTTAACGCGTTAATATTCTCGCTGGCATTGTCGCTGTTTTTCGCAGGTGTTATTCATGCCGCTGACTTTGAAGACTACATGCAGGAATCACAGCAGGAACAACCTGCTTCCCCCTCACAGGTAAAACTCAACGCTGACCGAGTGTCCTTCAACGATGAGACAGGCCACGCATACGCCGAAGGAAGCGCAGTACTCACCTACAACGACACAACGATAATGGCCGAACGCATAGAATATGACGCTGACACACAAAAGGTAAAGGCTATGCCCATGCCCGGCGAGAAAGTTCTACTGACCAACGGTAACAGGACTTTGCGAGGCGACCAAATAGATTATGACCTCAACAGCAAAGAAGGCATAATGACGGGAGCGGCTACGAGGCTTGCTGTAGGCGAGGAAGGTGGAGTGCTTTACGTTTATGGCAGTGAGATTGACGTTATGCCGTGGGAGCTTGCGCAGGAACGCGGACTCGTCAAAGGCGACCCGGAAGAATATCTCCTACAGTGGCGGAATGTTGCTCTCACAACTTGCGCCCTTGAACACCCTCATTACAGGCTCAAATCCAAAACTATAACCTTCAT
>JAFSKY010000227.1 GCA_017448685.1 Synergistaceae bacterium | reverse complement strand
GCTACAAGGCTTGCTGTAGGTGAGGAAGGTGGAGTGCTTTACGTTTACGGCAGTGAGATTGACGTTATGCCGTGGGAGCTTGCACAGGAACGCGGACTTGTCAAAGGCGACCCGGAAGAATACCTCCTGCAGTGGCGGAATGTTGCTCTCACAACTTGCGCCCTTGAACACCCTCATTACAGGCTCGAATCCAAAACTATAACCTTCATCCCCGGCAGAAAAGTTACAGCCAAAAAGCCCCGCGTTTATCTCGGTAACACATATCTATTCACATCCCCGCTTGATTATGTCGTCCAATTGAAGCGCAAGGCCGTGAATTATTCCTTCCTTCCTTACGTGCAGAGAACAGACAAAAAAGGTACAGGCGGCGGCATTACTGGCACAATTGGCTGGGATACTGGCTCAGCATCATTGGGGCTTGCGTATTTCGGCGAGTCTGGAATGGAATACATGTTTGAGATTGAGCAGGAACTCAACGAGGATTTCTCCATAAGTGCAGGCATGGAATATTCATGGGATGACGAATGGAACGAAAAAGTCTGGCGGCCAAAAGCGGCGTTATCTTACTCCCATAACGGTTGGGACGCTGTATTGAGGTGGACGAAGAATGAATACATCTCAGACCAAAAAGACAGCTCCAGCACATTCAAAGGCAGGCTTGACCGCAGGCCGGAGTTCACCGTGTGGATTCCGTGGTTCAGGCAGCTTTCATCATGGAACAGAATTTTTGCCTCATACGGTAGCTATGACGAGACGACATTAGGCCAACCTGAAGGATTTTCGACATCACGTTACGGGATGGGCTTCAGGAGCTATTTTGAGCGTCCTCTCAACAAGGCCGGAACTGTTGAGTTTTTCACCGACAGCGAGGGAGTTATCTGGTTATATGACCGTGAAAATGCTGACCAAGAAATGTTTAGGAGTTTTGCGGGTTTGCGCTATACTATAGGGGCATTCCAACTAGGAACAGGATACGAAAAACAATATTCTTGGGGTGAAAGCCCAATGCACTGGGATCAGTACAAAGAACGCCAGAGGATTCACCAGAAAATCCGCTTTCCTTTAGGGCGTGAGGTGTACACGTCATTGCGTGGCAGTTATGACCTTAAAGAGTCAATGATTGATGAGCTACATTACAGCCTCCAATGGGTTACGGACTGCATGATATGGGAGCTTCACTACAAGGATGACAGGACATCAGGCGGAAATGACCATATCGGACTGTCAATAGCTGTGCGGGCATTCCCAGACAACCCCGCTTCATTCGGGCAAGACATTGAGGTTGACCCGTTTGTGAGGCCGCGAGATGTCCCCAAGGATGACAACAAGAAAGTGAGCTGGTACTAGACATGATTCACCTGTGCTACATCAACGGAAAATTCGTGAAGCCTGAAGAAGCCTCTCTCCCGATTTCAGACTTGATCATTCAGCGCGGAGTCGGAGTGTTTGAGGCGTTTGCGTCATTCGGCGGAAAATCACTCATGCTTACGCCACATATGGAGAGATTCATTGCGAGTGCTAAAAGCTCAGGCATAGCGAATATCCCAGACATTGAACATATGAAATCCGTTGTGCGCGAGGGAATCGCGAAAATCGGCCATGACGTGAGAATACGTACATTCCTCACTGGTGGAGATGATTTTGACACGGAAAAAGGCTGCTTCCCTGAACCGAGGTTCTTCGTGATATTTGATGACGCTGGATTGATTTCAGAGGAAGACCGCGAAAAGGGCGTAATCCTTGAGCCTGTTTCATTTGGCCGCGACCATCCAGATGTGAAGAGCGTTGATTACCGCGCAACCTACAAAATGCCCCGTGGAGCATACGACATACTTTACTGCCCCGGCGGAGAAATCACAGAATGCGGACATAGCAACTTCTTCCTTGTTGCAGGCGGGAAAATCATCACAGCTCCATTAACCCGCGTCCTTAAAGGCACAACGAGAACAGCCGTGATTGATTTGGCAAAAAGTGAGGGCTATACGGTTGAGGAACGTTGCCCGCTGTGGTCTGAGCTTAGTGGAGCGTCAGAAGCGTTCATCACAGGGAGCATGAAGCTAGTAGTGCCTGCCGTGAAAATCGGAGGAATCACAATCGGTGATGGCAAAATGGGAGCAATCACGCGCAGAATCATTGAGCTGTACAAGAAATACATGGAACGCTGGTTAGAGTAAGGCAACACCTCCGGGGCAAAAATGCCTTGGAGTCAAACATAAATTCTCAGGAGGTAATTTCTCTCATGGAACAGATTCGTTCATTGTCGCAGTTAATCGAGGACGCAGCCAAACTTTGCGCTGAAAAAGGACGCAAGCGCATATCCGTTGCAATGGCTGAGGATGCCGGACTCATTTCGGCGATTGAGGAAGCCAGGAAGCTCGGACTCGTTGAGGCTACACTCGTAGGCAACCCCGACAAGGTCAAAGCCTGCATAGCTGAAGCCGGAGCCAGCGAGTCAAGCTACCACATAATCCCCGAAAACAACGAGGCCGCCTGCGGAATCGTCGCCGTAACAGAAGTGTCATCAAAGCGCGCTGACATCTACATGAAAGGCCAGCTCCATACGGATAACTTCCTTCGCGGAATGCTCAACAAGGAAGTCGGACTCCGTGTCGGCAAAAAGGCAATCTCACACTGCTACTTCCACTCAATTCCCGGATATGACCGCGTAATCTTCATCGCTGACGGCGCATTCAACATGTATCCTGACCTCAAGATGAAGGCTGATATTGTGCAGAACACTGTGAATTTCGCCCGTTCACTTGGCGTTGAACTGCCCAAAGTAGCCTGCCTCGCCGCCGTTGAGATGGTCAACCCTGATATGCCCTGCACACTTGACGCAACAGCACTCGTCCAGATGAATGCACGTGGCCAGATAAAGAACTGCATTGTTGACGGGCCTCTTGCGCTGGATAACGCTATTGACGAGGAAGCCGCAAGAATCAAGCACATCAAATCACCCGTTGCAGGACATGCGGATATTCTCTTTGTGCCTCAGATTGAAGTCGGGAATGCCCTCGCCAAGTCAATCAGCTTCTTCGCAAAAGGTAGCGAAACAGCCGGACTCATCATCGGAGCTGCCGCGCCCGTAGTCCTCACAAGCCGTGCAGATTCACCACGCGCCAAATTACTCTCAATCGCCGGTGCAGTAATGCTTGCCCATCATCAGGGCTAATGCAGAAACACAAAGAAAGGATGTAATACTCACATGAAGAAAGTTTTGGCACTCGTTCTCGTTCTCGCAATGGCAGCTTCAGCCTCAGCAGCAGTAACGCTCACATATGCTGAAGTTAACCCACTCGACTCAATCGTAGGTCAGACAGCAACAGCCTTCAAGCAGAAAGTCGAGGAGCTTTCCGGCGGAGATGTCATCATTGATATTCAGGCGGGCGGAGTACTCGGTTCGGAAGCACAGGTTCTTGACGGCATACTCAGCGGAGGAGACACTATCGACATGTCAAGGATTTCCGCATTTGCCCTCACAAGTTACGGCTGCCAGAAAGCTATGTTGCTCTCAATCCCCTATACGTTCGTGAGCCGTGAACATTTCTGGAAGTTCGCTAACAGTGAGCTTGCCGCAGAGTTCCTTGCTGAACCGAACACAATCGGGCTTCCTCTCAGGGGAATTTGCTACGGTGAAGAGGGCTTCAGGCATTTCTTCTTCAAGGACAAAGTCGGCGGACTCTCTGACCTCAAAGGCAAAAAGATTCGCGTATCAGATGACCCCGTAATGACTGGAATGGTCAGCAACCTCGGCGCAAATCCCACTGTCGTAACATACACCGAGCTTTACAGCGCGTTGCAGACTGGTGTAACTGACGGTGCAGAGCAGCCAATCGCTAACTACAGGTCAAATGCATTCTCCGAAGTTGCGCCTAACCTCCTTCTTGATGGCCACACACTTGGAGCAATCCAGATAATCATAGCCGACTCAGGATGGGCAAAACTCAATGACCAGCAAAGAGCTTGGATCATGGAAGCAGGGAAATACGTTCAGGACTTCAACGCTAAACTGTCAGCGAATGAGGAAGCAAAAGTGCTTGAACAGCTCAAAGCGGACGGCGTTACAATCGTTGACGTTCCCGACAAAACCGAATGGGTCAAAGCCTGCCAGCCCACAATACAGGCAAATACGAAATCACAAGCCGAACTCTACAAGAAAATCGTAGACCTTCAGTAAAATTCACACAGTCAACACAGGCGAGGGGATGAACGAAATTCTCTCGCCTTTAATTTAACGTTTTGCAGGGAGATGATGTTTTTATGCGCGGATTTTTCAAGGCAATCTCAATGATTAAGCCGCTGTATGACCTGACAGACAAACTCGTCATGCTCATATGCAAGCTGCTTCTAGTCGCCGACATAGCGATAACCTCAATGTCAGTTGCAGGACGCTATATCGAATGGATTCCCGACCCAGCATGGAGTGAGCAAATGGTGCTTACGTTCATGGTGTACATGGCCGTGCTGTCAGCTACCCTCGCTATTAGGAGGAGGGCGCATATCAGGATGACTGCTTTCGACAAGTATTTACCTGATAATGTCGTGAAGTTCCTTGACCTTGTAGCGGATATAGCTGTGTTCGCATTGGGGATTGTGATGCTGGTTTACGGAATCAAAGTGTGTCAGTCTCCTTTGGCGCGTTTTGGGAGATATGAGAGCATTCCGACATTAAGCCGTTTCTGGATGTACCTTCCTATACCTGTTGCGGGCGGAAGCATGGCGATATTTGAGCTTGAACAGATATTCCAGAGGCTTGAAGAGATTTTTGTCCCGGAAAAAGGTGGTAAATAATGAACAGCTTGAAACTATATGTCGCACTTGTTGCTGTGCTGGTTATGGCTTCGTCGGCTTTTGGGAACGCAACGGATGAGCTTTTCGGAGTGCTGTCTGACGGAAAATTTACACTGAAACAGGTTCAAAGCCTCGTCAATGATGGTGCTGATGTCAACGCCAAAGATAACACAAGTCATACTCCTTTGATGTATGTCTCGAATTACTGTGAGAGTCCAGAACAGCTTGATGTCGTGAAGTTCCTGCTTGAGTCTGGTGCTGATGTGAACGCTAAAGACAAAGGAGGCAACACGCCTTTAATGTTTGCGTCAATCTCCAATCTTGTGGATGTCATGAAAACTCTGATTGATGCCGGGGCTGAGGTTGAAGCCAGAAATGATAAAGGCCATACCCCTTTGAGACTCAACTTTACGATGTTCCCAACCGTTGGAGCCGTCAACCTCCTAATCAAGGCTGGTGCAAATGTCAATTCTACCGACAATTCCGGCGTTACAAGTTTGATGGCAGTAGCCCGGCTTATGTCTATGCGGTCGGTTATTGGCGAGAAGCAAATAGATATTGAAGTGGTAAAAGCTCTCATATCGGCGGGAGCAGATCCAAGCATGAAGGACAGAAAAGGCAAAACATTATGGGATTACGCCCGCAATGATGAAGTGAAACAGGCTTTACGTGAGGTAATAAGGTAACACACGAAAGGAAACACAAAGGCATCAAATGAGAAACTTGTTGAAATGGCTGGTTATTCTGCTCATAATCCTTCTGGCCGTCTTCATCTGGAAGGACGCTCCAAAAGACGCAATCTCCATCACCATCGCACTTATCATCGCGGCTGTATCAGGAGTCTTCCTTGTACAAGCTCCACATGATGATTTATTCTCCGCAGTATCAAAAAATGACGCAGACATTGACGAAATCCAAGACATCATAAAATCCGGAGCTAGCCTCACAGCTACGGACAAGGACGGACGTACAGCACTCATCAGGGCAGCGGCAAGAGGTAACTCAATCGAGATATTGAGCCTCCTCATAGACTCAGGCTCAGAGCTTGAAGCCCGCGACAATGAAGGCAACACAGCACTTATTCACGCGGCAATGTTCAACCCTGATATAGGAATCATGAACGCCCTCATAAAATCCGGTGCAAACGTCAACGCTAAAAACAACGCAGGCAATACCCCCCTCATAACAGCGGCAATGTTCAGCCAAAACCCCGAAATCGTACGTATGCTCATCGACAACGGAGCGGACATTAACGCCAGAAACTTTGAGGGACTCACTGCGCTTCACAGAGCCTCAAACCCCGATTATGTCGCCATGCTCACAGCTTCAGGAGCAAACATCAACGCAACGGATATTTACGGCCACACGCCATTGATGAGCGCGGCATTCCAGGATGACCCCGACACACTTAGCGCAATGCTCAATTCAGGTGCTGAGGTCAACGCTAAAGACCGGGAAGGCAGAACGGCTCTAACATATGCGGCGGAGAAATCACGCGCTGAGAACGTGAAATTGTTGCTGAGTTACGGTGCTGATACGTCCATAAGGAATATTGACGGCAAAACAGCTCTGGATTACGCACACGGTGAAAGCATTAAGCGTCTTTTATCCTGATACACGGCCATGAACAAAGAAGATTTCATTAGAGCAGAAACCATAAAATCGCGGGCAGAATCCTTTGACCAGATTACGCGCTGGGTTTCATTGGGGATTGCGCTGGCGTTCGCTATGTTGTCGGAAAAATATTTCTCCGGCGGAAGCGTCATTCATTTCGTGATTGTGTTTGTCGCAACAGCTGTGATTGTACCGTTCATCGCTCTATTGGGTATGCGTGTGTTCAGGAAGCGCGAGTATGACGAGTATATGTCCGTGAGGCTTTTACGGCATTGGCGCAACTTGCTTGAATACGCCGGAGTCCCAAATGCAACGCCCGAAAATCTCAGAACGCTCGCACAATACACAGCCGACATCAACGCCAAGAATGACACTGAAGGCTTCACCGCCCTCATGCTGACAGCCGCAAACAACCCCAATCCCGAAGCATCAAGAGTCCTCATCGATTTAGGCGCAAACGTCAACGCGAAAAGCACTAAGGGAGGTACAGCCCTAATGTTCGCGTCAGTGTTCAGCAAAAACCCTGAGACCGTGAAGATTCTCATTGAGGCAGGAGCAGACTTGAACGCGGAAAATGACGAGGGCAATACGGCTTTGATTCTGTCATGCGTATATTCACGGGCTGAAATCGCAAGGCTTCTCATTCAATCGGGAGCAGACCTCAATCACTCCAACAAGCACGGAGCTACAGCACTGATGTTTTCGGCAGGAAGGAATGACATTGAGATTCTGCGTATTCTCGTTGATGCCGGAGCTGATACGGCATTGAGGGATGAAGGCGGAAAAACTGCCCTCGACCACGCCAAAAATGACACAGCAAGAGAAATACTAACCTCGAAACAAAAGGAAAGGTGAAAACTTACTATGAGTCCTGAAGATATTTCGACACTCGTTTTGCTCGGAACATTCTTCGCTATGATACTGCTACGTTTCCCGATTGCTTATGCCGTCGGGCTGTCAACTGTATTCTGCCTCATCTCACAGGGTCAAGCACTCGTTACTCTCCCTCAGCAGATGGTCAAAGGCATCTGGTCATTCTCACTCATGGCCGTTCCGTTCTTCATCACAATGGGCGTTCTCATGGGTTCAGGAGGAATTTCGGACAAACTGATTGCGCTGGCAAATTCCCTCGTCGGGTGGATGCGCGGAGGGCTTGCAATGGTCAACATTGTAGCCTCGTATTTCTTCGGGGGGATTTCTGGTTCTGCCTCAGCTGATACGGCTTCACTCGGCTCAATCCTGATTCCCATGATGGTTGACCAGGGGTATGATGCTGACTTCTCCACAGCCGTAACGATAACTTCATCATGCGAGGGGCTATTAGTGCCTCCGAGTCATAACATGGTCATTTACGCCACAACAGCAAGCGGAATCTCAGTAGGCGCGCTCTTCATGGCCGGATATATTCCCGGTGCGCTTCTTGCGTTGTCGCTCATGATTGGCTCATACATCATCTCCGTAAAGCGCAATTACCCAAAAGGTAAGCCGTTCAGCTTGTCATTCTTCCTGAAGCAACTCGCTCAATCATTCTGGGCATTGGCGGCAGTGCTGATTGTCGTTGTTGGCGTTGTCGGAGGAGTCTTCACGGCAACTGAGTCAGCAGCTATTGCTGTGGTGTACTCGCTGTTAGTGTCAGTGTTCATCTACAAGGGTCTCACATGGAAAGGCGTATGGAAGTCTCTTGACACGTGCGTTGAAACTCTCGCGATTGTGCTTATACTGATTGCAACGTCAGCAGCTTTTGGTTATTGCCTCACGACTCTTCACGTTCCAGCAAAGGCCGCCAACCTCATCAAATCCGTATCAGACAACCCGATAATCATTGCCCTCATGCTGAACGCTATATTGCTCATACTCGGCTGCATTATGGATATGGCTCCGATAATCCTCATTGCAACACCGATATTGCTCCCTGTTGCGCAGTCAATCGGGATAAGCGCGATTCAGTTCGGCGTAATGGTAATCCTGAACTGCGGTATAGGACTCCTCACGCCCCCAGTAGGCTCGGTGCTGTTCATAGGGTCAGCAGTCGCAAAGCTCCCGATGGAAAAAGTTGTGAAAGCGACTCTCCCCTTCTATCTTTGCATGTTGATTACGTTGTTGCTTCTTACGTTCGTTCCAGCAATAAGTTTGTGGCTTCCGATGCTCTTCGGGTATTCGGTGTAGCGTAAGGTTGAAATTCGCGGCGGGCTTCCAGCGTTGGAGGTTCGCCGTTTTTTTTGTGGGAGCGTGATATAATCTCCGAAATTCCAGCAAAGGAGCTTGACTCAATCATAATGGCCGTGTACAATCGCCAATCGCCAATCGCCAATCGCCAATCGCCAATCGCCAATCGCCAATCGCCTTAGTTATTCCCTTTTCGCAGTCCTACAGATAATACTTGACATAGCACTATACCAATTCTGTTTTCCCTTCAGTTTTCCAATAGAGATAAGAATATTCCTCACAGGCACAATGACAGCGTGTTTTCTGTTCGTGAGGCTTTACGGCTTCCGCAACTGGTCATTGTGGGACGAAATCGGCTCAGTTCTCCGTGCTTCCGCGTTAATGCTTCTGGTTGACGCACTGTATATTTACGCCAACAGATTCACGGTTTCATTCATCTCCGTGCTTGTCGGAATAATGCTGTTCATCCCTGCGACACTTGCGACAAGATATTTCTTCAGGCGTTGGCTTTTTCGTCTTGGCTGGCTGTCAAAGTCCGTAATCATTCTCGGAGCTGGCGAGGCCGGAAAAACTTTTGCGGAGAAAATCACCTCATCACCCTTCACGATTCGCCGGGCATTGTGCTTCCTTGACGATGACGACTCCAAACATGGCAGCGTCATTGAGGGAGTCCCCGTCAAAGGTAGAGTGTCAGACTTCAGGGACGTACAGCAGGAACTTCAAGCGGATGAGGCAGTAATAGCCATTCCGACAGCCTCAAGGCAGGAGCTCGCCGGGATTCTGAACATGCTCGAAGACTCCGTGAAGCGCGTATTGTACCTGCCAGATATGTACATGCTTACGACATCGGTCGCGGAAATTCGTAGCATTGACGGAATGCCGATAATATCATCATCGCAAGGACTCCTGAATCCCGTGAATATCGCCGTCAAAACCATAATCGACTACATCGGGGCAGTTATCGCGCTGGTTGTGTTCTCGCCGTTCATGATTTGGGCGGCATATCGCATCAAGAAAGAGGATGGCGGGCCGATATTGTTCATTCAGGAGAGAGTCGGCTGGAAGGGAAAACGCTTCATGACATACAAATTTCGCTCAATGTATACGAATGCTGACGAGATTACGCGGGAATTGTTCAAAGATCCTCAAATCCTCGCCACATACAAAAGGGGAATAAAGCTGAAGGATGACCCAAGACTCACCCACATAGGAGCAATACTCCGCAAGACAAGCATAGATGAATTGCCACAACTCTTTAACGTCTTGAAGGGTGAAATGAGCCTTGTAGGTCCGAGGCCGTTAATGCAGAGTGATGTAGATATAGCATATGGTGAAATATTCGCCAAGAAGGTTTACGCCGCAAAGCCCGGTCTCACTGGAATATGGCAGGTAAGCGGAAGGAGCGATCTTGATGTAGATTTTCGCCGGGAGATTAACTGCTATTACGTCCATAACTGGAGCATTTGGTTGGACATCGCCATACTCATAAAGACTCCTCTTGCTGTTGTTGCTGGGAAAGGCGCGTATTAGGGCAAACTCAGCTGTGATACAATCTCCCTAATCATTCACGAAAAAGGGAGAATCTTTTTGCATGGCCGCTTGCAGGTTCATATTCTCAGCACTTCAAATCATCATTGATATATCCATATACAATTTCAGCCTATCGATTATGCGACTGAATCCCGGATTCGAGGCCGGAATATTCCTCGCCGGGACTGTGTGCGCATTCTTCCTGTTCAGCTCAATGTACGGCTTCAGCAGCTGGACATTCTGGGACGAAACGAAAAACTGTATGCGTTCCTGCCTCTATGCTTTCCTCGTTGGTGCACTCTTCATTTACGGCGGACGCAGCAGCATCAACATATTCAAGCTGGCGTTGTCGTTCGCGGCATTCATTCCTCTGTGCTTGCTGGCGCGTTACATTTTCCGGCGAGTGTTGTTCGCTTGCGGATTGCTCTCAGCGTCAGTGATAATTCTCGGAGCAGGGGCTACGGGTGAAATTTTCGCGGAGAACATAGCTTCCTCACCATTCATTGCCCGAAAAGTTCTCGGCTTCCTTGACGATGACCCACAAAAGCAAGGTCAGCAGATTTCCGGCGTTCCTGTTCTGGGAAGACTATCAGACTTTGAGCGCGTACAGAGTGAGATTCACGCGGACGAAGCCGTAATAGCAATCCCAACAGCCTCACGCCGTGAATTGTCCGGGATTCTCGGTAAGGTCGAGGAACTCATAGCGCGTGTGCTGTATATCCCGGATATGTACATGCTAACCACAATGTCGGCTGAGATTCGTAGCATTGACGGTATGCCAGTCATATCGGCCTCGCAAGGACTCTTGAATCCCGTCAACAGACTCGTGAAGTCCATGATTGATTACGCTGGGGGGATTGTCGCGCTGATTCTGTCGTCAGTGCTGATGATTCCGGCGGCATGGAAGATAAAGCATGATGATGGGGGAAAAATTCTCTTCAAGCACGAGCGAATCGGGCAAGGATTGAGGCCGTTCAAGCTGTACAAGTTCAGGACGATGGTTGAGAATGCGGAGGAAATACTGAAAGAGATGCTGAAGGATGAAAATTTGCGGCGTGAGTTTGAGGAGGCGTTCAAGTTCAAGGATGACAAGCGAATAACGCCTGTGGGAAAATTCCTGAGGCGAACGAGCCTTGATGAGTTGCCGCAACTGTTCAACGTTCTTCGCGGGGAAATGAGTCTTGTTGGGCCGCGTCCAATCGTGCGCAAGGAGATTGAATTATATTACGGCTACAGGACAGCGCGACAAATATTCCGCGTGAAGCCGGGCATGACAGGATTTTGGCAGGTTTCCGGGCGCAATGACGTGAAGGACTATCAGACGAGAATAGATTTTGACCTGTACTACATACATAACTGGTCTGTGTGGCTTGACATTATCATAATGATACGGACGATAAAAGCGGTGCTGAAAGGTTCGGGAGCGTATTAGGCTAAAGGAGGCAATCGGCCATGAAGGGAAAAATACTGCTGGTGAGCTTGTACGGCAACTTCAATTACGGCAATGTTTTACAGCGTTACGCCCTCACAAAGACTCTTGAGGGATTTGGATTTGAGGTACATCACCTTTGCAGGATACACAAAGCTCCGTCTTCACTTGCAATGTTGAAGCAGAAAATCAAGCGTGTAATCAAGCGTATTCTTGCGTTAATGGGCGTGAAGAAATACGCTGAACAATTCAGGAAGGAAGCTCACATTTCAGCGGGAAAATCAGCGAGGGAAAAACGCTTCATGTCATTTCAGGACAAATTCACCGGGACAAAAATCTTCATGACATTCACGGAGGCTTTGAGGGCGGAAAAATC
>JAFSKY010000226.1 GCA_017448685.1 Synergistaceae bacterium | reverse complement strand
GATTGATGCCATTATGTCCTTTGAGCCGAAATACATTCCCATCACAAAAGCCGTGCTTACCGGGATTATGAACCTGTCAGCAAAATTTATCGCATTGACCAAATTCCTATTGTTGATGCCCTGCAAGTAATGCTGTAACGCTACAGATAACGTATCAGGCACAAGCCCCAATGCCATACACCTTATGCTGAACGCTGCTAGCTCTATGACTTCTGCATCGTTCGTGAAACACCCCGCAATCCATTCCGCGCCGACAAACGCAATCACGCCAGTAATACCCGCGATTATCGCCGCCATTTTCATAGCGCACGAGAAAAGATGAGTCAGCCCTCGCCTGTCATAAGCTCCGTAAAATATTCCCGTCATCGTGAGAAGGGTCTTGCCGATTCCCATCCCTATGCAGAACAGCACGGTGTTCAAGTCATTCTGTATTCCCCTCGCAGCAATCGCCGCAGTCGTCAGCGCAACATGTATATTGATTCTGTTGACGGCCAAATCCCTTAACGCTGTGGCAAGTTTCAGCGTGAATGACGGACCAGCAGCCTTTACCATTTCGGGAACCTGCGAGAACTCAAAGCCTTTAAGCGAGGCCGTGAAGTATGAATCCTTCCTCATGAAGTGAGTCATAAGCAACAGGAATTGAGCGAGGTATGAAAATGACGTAGCTAGACCCATGCCGAAATTGCCGCCGTAAAGAACATACCCGTTCAGCCAGTCGCCCGCAATATTCAAGCCGCCAAACAGGAACGCTGACGATGTGAATAACCCCTTGCCTGAGTCCATGACTATAACCGGGCCGATAACCTGTATCAGCATCAAGAAGGGTATACCGGGCATAAAGCCTCGAAGGTAGTCGGCCATGTGCTGATGAATTTCGGAGTGTGAGCTTTGAGTTACGCCGCATATCCTGAATATCTCTGAAGGCCACGCAATACACAGAATGACGAGCAATAACGCCATAACAGTATCAGCAATCACGGCAACGGTGAAAGCCCCAACAGCCTTATCCTTTTCGCCGCGCCCTACTGCCTGTGAGCTTACGACCTGAGAGCCTACAGAGATTGCGCCGCTTATGAGAAGCAACAGTCCGTTGAAAGGCACGAGAAGCGATATTGCCGAATATGCCTGATAGCCTATAGCCCTGCTTGTGATTATTCCGTCAATGAGTACTGAACCATACCCGGCAAGCTGCGTGAATATCATTGCTACTGCTGTGGATATGAACATTGAGGGGATTAAATCAGCTTGTGATTCACGATTGAGCATGTGTAATATATCCCTCCGACATAAATTGAAGTGTGCTAGACTCCGCATTATATCAGCAAGGGAGGACTCAATATGCAATTCTCAGAGTTAGTGAAGGCGCGTTACTCATGCCGCAAATTTTCCGACAAGCCCGTAGAAGATGAAAAGCTCAATGCCATTCTTGACGCAGGAATCTCAGCTCCAACAGCGAAAAACGTTCAGCCCGTCAAAATCTGGCTCATCAAATCCCCCGAAGCCCTCGCAAAAATCACCTCATGCGCCCCGTTTGCATGGATGCACAATGCCTCAGCAGTTATCGCCGTTGGAGGCACTGAGGAAGGAGCGTTCGTGAGGCCATCAGACGGTCGCAACTTTGAGGATGTTGACGCGGCAATCGTAGCTACACATATCATGCTTGCGATTCACGATGAGGGACTCGGCTCAACATGGGTGGGATATTTTGACGCGCCCAAAACCAAAGAGCTTTTCCCGGAAATGAACGGCTATGACCTTGTCGCGTTGTTCCCTGTGGGTTATCCGGCTGATGACGTGAAGCCCGCAGACCGTCATTTTATCCGCAAAGACAAATCCGAAATGGTGAAGTGCCTGTAGTCATGCCTGAAATCATACGCTCGTTCGTGGCTGTGAAAATGCCCGGAGACATGGCCGACTTGCTGGAAAATTTCCTGTCAGAGATACGCCCGCTCTCAAGAATACGCTGGGTTAGGCGTTCGCAGTTCCACATAACGCTGAAATTTCTCGGCGAGAATACACGCGAGGTTACGGAGGACATCAAAGAGGCGTTAATCCCGCTGAAACACTTTGAGCCTTTTACGGTGAAATTGTCATACATTGGGGCGTTCCCTAATCTGAGTTCGCCGCGTGTGCTGTGGCTTTCAGGGGATGAGGGAGCGAAAGAACTCGGCAATCTCGCGAAGAGAGTCAATGATGCACTGTATGACAATGCCGGACTTGAACGGGACGCGAGAAAATTCAAGGCTCATTTGACGCTGACACGGCTGAAAGATACATACTTGCCGGAAAATCTCGTGCGCAAACTCGGTGAAGTCCCTGCGCTTTCATGGACGTGTGATGAGTTGCACCTCATGCGGAGTGAGCTGACTCCTTCAGGGGCGGTATATTCGGAGATTATGTGATGGAGTTTTGCAAGCTGGAGATATTCATACCTGAGTCGCATTTGAGAGTCTTGCAGGAAACATTGAGGGCTTGCGGGGCAGGGCATATAGGGAAGTATGACTCTTGCATGTCATATTCACGTGTAAAAGGAACGTGGCGGCCTCTTGAAGGTTCATCGCCGTATTCGGGCGTTCAGGGGGTAATCAGCGAGGATGAGGAAATCAAAGCGGAAGTTACGTGCAGGATTGATGATGCTGACTCGGTGATTGAGGCGGTGAAGAAGATTCATCCGTATGAAGAGCCTGTGATAAACGCAATACCACTCTTGCGCACAGGGTTATAGGCACAAAAAAAATCCCCCGGCCATGTAACCGGGGGGCTTATTGTTCTTTGACTATGCGAGGAACTCTTTTGCGATGAACAATGCTGACAGCACAACCATCAAGAATGATATATCCTTGAATTTCCCTGTAAGAATCTTAATCGCAACATAAAGCACTATGGCAAATTCGATTCCTGTTGCTATGCTGTAGGCAAATGGCATCATGAAGAAGCCTGTTATTGACGGGATAAGCTCTGTCCAGTCGTCATAGTTCAAATCACGAAGGCTCATCATCATATACACACCCACGATAATCAGCGCAGGGGCTGTTGCATAACCCGGCACCATCTTTACGGCAGGCGTGAAGAATATTGCTCCCACGAAAAGCAATGCCGTAACTATTGCGGTGAGTCCCGTTCTGCCACCCTGAGCCACGCCCGATGACGACTCAACATAGCTCGTAACCGTTGATGTTCCCATAGCAGCACCCGCCATTGTCGCAACAGCATCAGCCATCAAAGCACCTTTAGCGCGTGGCAAATTCCCGTCCTCGTCAAGAAGCCCTGACCTGTTGCACACACCAACGAGAGTCCCTAACGTATCGAAGAAGTCAACGAAGAAGAACGTGAACACGACTACCCAGAATTGCGGCTCTTTGATGAGGGAGAAATCAAGCTGACCTACAAGAGGCATAATTGAGGGAGGCTCTGACACGAAATTTTCGGGAATCTCAACGAGACCTAATGCCGCGGCAATCCCCGTAACGGCTATTATCCCGATAAGGAGCGCGCCTTTCACATTCCACGCCGTAAGCACAGACATGATGAACAGCCCCAGCAATGAT
>JAFSKY010000225.1 GCA_017448685.1 Synergistaceae bacterium | reverse complement strand
AATTTTTGTGTGAAAATATCGATGGCAAAAATTTTATCAGTCCGCGTGAATTTCCATAACGTAAAAATCTATTAGGAGTATGACAAATGAAAGAGAAAATATCCGCAATCCTCAAGGCACTTCCTGAAAGACCTGGCGTGTATTTGATGAGGGACATTGACGGAAAAATAATCTATGTCGGCAAAGCAAAGAAGCTCAAGCGCAGAGTGTCATCATATTTCCGCCATCAACACGCCTCGCCAAGATTACGCAAACTCGTTCAGCTCATCGAGGACATTTCCACAATACGCACTGAGACAGAAGCAGAAGCCCTCATCGTTGAAGCAAAACTCATACGCCGCTACAGTCCATTCTTCAACGTTGATTTGAAGATGAATGACCGTTATCCCTATGTGAAAATCACGAATGAGGATTACCCGCGAATAGAGATTACTCGCAGGAAGTGTGATGATGGAGCTGTGTACCTAGGGCCGTTTGTTGACGCTGGCAACATCCGCAACCTTATGCGACTGGCTGAACGATATTTCCCGCTTCGTGTGTGTAGGTCAAAGATTGTTCCCGGCCAAAAATCCCGGCCATGTGTTGAATATCATCTAGGGCGGTCAATGGGGGCTTGCGCTGGACTCTGCTCACAATCTGAATACCGTGAAAGAGTTGCTGACATAATGTTATTGTTCGGAGGGAAACAGGCTGAATTAGTTGAACGACTCCGCAAACGTATGGACATGGCCGCGAAAAAATTACAGTTCGAGAAAGCAGCAAGATACCGCGACACAATCCGGGCTGTGTGGAAGTTATCCCGTCAGAAAATATCATCAGCCCTCCAAGAAGACCTCGACAATGAAACATGGCATGTACTGAATCGGCTTCAGGAATTGTTGCAGCTTGAAGTTTTGCCGTGGAGGATTGATGCATTCGACATATCACACACATACGGGCATGAAACATACGGTTGTTGCGTTGTGTTTGAGCAGGGGAGACCGAGTCCGAATCTTTATCGGCGTTTCAAGATTCGTTCACTTGCTGACGGTGAAATTGATGATTTCGCCTCGATATATGAGACAGTGAAGAGGCGTTATGCTCATGTGCTGGATAATTCAGAGCCTTCTCCGCAACTGGCACTGATTGACGGCGGTCCGGGACAACTGGATTACGCTGTGAGGGCGTTGCGGGAATTGGGGTATGACTTGCCACTTTTGGCACTCGCTGAGCGTGAAGAGATAATATTCCTGCCGAATAATCCTGAGCCTTTGAGGCTTGGACGTGATGACCCTGCATTGCAGATGTTGCAGAGGATTCGCGATGAGGTTCACAGGTATGCGATAACGACTCATAGACATTCGCGGGAAAAACGTATGAGGCATTCACGGCTTGAGGATATTCCCGGAATCGGACGGAGGAAGGCGGCTGAATTGTTGGTCAGATTCGGGGGTGCGGAGAAAATTGCCGGGATGAGTCCTGAGGAGCTTATGACTGCTCCGGGAATTGGGCGGGTTATGGCGGAGAAGATTCTTGAGGGATTGAGGAAGTCATGAAGAAGAATAAACTTGTTGCACCGTTCGTGAAATGGGTTGGCGGGAAACGTCAGCTTATAGGCGCATTATCGGAGCTTTTGCCTTCAGAAGGTCTTATAGATGAGCTTTCACATTTTGTGAATGAGCCTGAAATTTTCTATGAGGTCAGGAGCTGGGACAGAGATAAGGCGAAATACTCATCACTTACGGATATACAGAGGGCAGGATGAATCTTGTTTTTCCCGAAATTGCCGATTTGCGTTACAAGAGTCCTTCACAGCGCATAAGAGTACTCAGTGAGACATGGATGAAAAACGAGATGTATTGCCCTTCATGTGGATATAACTTCCTGCGCAAACTCCCCAATAATTCAAAGCTGGCTGATTTCATTTGCGAGTATTGCGGGGAAATATACGAGCTTAAGAGCAAGGGAAGCCCAATAGGCACGAGCATACTTGACGGAGCATATTACGCCGCTATCGAAAGAATAACCAGCAACAGCAATCCCAATCTCTTTGTGATGCGTTACAGCGTGAATGTTGTTGAGGCTCTTACGGTAGTACCCAAATATTTTTTCACGCCTGATGTATTGAAGATGCGTCCTCCGTTAGCACCAACTGCGAGGCGGGCAGGGTATGTAGGCTCATGGATAATGTACAGCGAAATTCCCTTAAGCGGAAAAATCCCAGTAATTGAGGCTCATTCAGAACGTGATAAAAACTCAGTGCTGGCTGATTACACGCGGGCTGTGAAGCTGAAAGTCGAGAACATGAACTTGCGGGGCTGGCTCATGGACATAATGAGATGCATTGACAGAATCGAACGCGAAATATTCTCGATTGATGACATTTACGCATTCACGGATGAGCTGGGTAGTAAGCACCCTGATAATCACAACATATCCGCAAAAATCCGCCAGCAGTTGCAATATTTGAGGGATAAGGGATTTATTGAGTTCTTAGGGAAAGGAATATACAGGAAGACTCTAATTTCACAGTGTATCAGACACTAGAAGCGGGACTCTCCACCCTGTAAGCGTCTCAAATGCTCAGATGGAAATAGATGCGGCATATGAAGGTCATTCATGCATGGCGATATTTGAGGCTAAACTGGCGAAAAGCGGAGTCTTTGAGGACTTCATGACGAGGCAACTTTATTACCCCTTCCGCGTTTGGCATTCCAGAATTACAAAACCCGTAAGACCTGTGTTTTTCGTGTATTCAAACGAGGTATTCAGGCTATATGAATACGCGTTCGATGACAGCGACAACTACAGCTCAATAAAACTCATTCGGCAGAAAAATTACTCAGTCGATGATACTTCCATTACATCACAAGATATTCAGCATGTTCTGAGCAGGACAGCAATAATCCCTGAGTCTGATGGCGTTCCATTTCCGCAGGCGGATAAATTCGAGCGTGTAATTAACCTCTGCGAATTCCTGAACGAGCGCGATATGAGCAAGGCAGAAATCACAGAACAGTACGCTTTTGACAAAAGGCAAACAGACTACTACACAAACTCGGCGCGTTACTTGGGGCTTACGGGAAAGAAAAAACGATAGCGGAAAAACTCTATACTCGCTCACACCACGAGGCCGCAAAATCATGGGCATGTGTTACAGGAAACACCAACTATCATTTTATGAGTTTATACTTTCATATAGGGATTAAGCATAAAATTCAAGTAGATGATATAATTCATCAAAATTTATAAAAGGAGCGTTGACAGTGCTTAATTCTGTGGCTATAATGCGAACAGCGAACAGCGAACAGCGAACAGCGAACAGCGAACAGCAAACAGCAAACAGCCAGTACTATACCTTGTAGCACCAGCCTATAACGAATCCCAAAACATCACACAATTTATAGAAGAATGGTATTCCGTTGTCGAGCGTCATAACGGGTGCGGATTGTCGCGTCTTGTTGTAGTTGACGATGGCAGCAAGGATGACACATACGCCAAACTTCAGAACATGGCTATAACACATGAGCTACTGTTGCCACTCACCAAGCCTAACAGTGGACACGGCTCAACATGCATATATGCCTACAAGTATGCGATTGAACACGGAGCGGATTATATCTTCCAGACAGACACAGACGGCCAGACCTTAGCGGATGAGTTCGAGTCCTTCTGGGACATGCGCGATGATTATTGCGCGATATTCGGGAAACGTCCTAACAGGGGGGACGGAATATTCCGCAAATTTGTCGAGAATGTATTGTGCATGATACTGCGCGTGATATTTGGCGTGAGAGTTCCTGATGCAAATTGCCCGTTCAGATTAATGCGTGTAGATATGGTGAAGAAATACATTGAGATGATGCCGGGAGATTTCAACTTGCCTAACGTGATGTTGACGGTGTACTTCATGTATTTCCAAGAGAATGTAGCGTTCAGGGATATAACGTTCAAGCCTAGACAGGGCGGGAAAAACTCAATAAACGTCAGGCGAATAATCAAGATTGGATGCAAAGCGGTGAGGGATTTTCTTAGTCTCAGGAAAAATCTTAGGGGGTGCGGTAATGATTAGTGTAGAGGTTTTGCAGAAGAAGGTTGATGAGCATAAAGTTTTCTGGTGGGCTGTAGCTGTTATCGTGGGAGTGGCATTCCGTATTCTGTTACTTTGCTTGACGGAAAATTTAGGTTTTGATGACTTCTATAACACTGCCTTTCTTGGAGCTAATGGGAAAAATATTTACGCCAATACAACTCAGTACAATTACGGTATATTATTCTCTATAATATGCAACCAGTTTTATAAGATAGCTCAATACTTAGGAGGTAGCAAGCTCGCGTATAAGCTTCTGCATGTTGGGTTTCTTACACTCTGTAATTTCGTTATAGCAAAAATAGCTGAGAGAAAAGCCGGGACATTATGGGGAATACTATTCTTCCTTAATCCTATATCAATGGTTGTTGACGGCTATAACACACAGATTGATAACATTGCTGTAATGTTTGGTTTATTGGGGATATTATGCATTGAAGAATCATGTGAACGCGAAAAATTCAGCTTGAATGATTTGATGGGAGTAATCTTTTTGTCTCTAAGCCTTATAACAAAACATTT
>JAFSKY010000224.1 GCA_017448685.1 Synergistaceae bacterium | reverse complement strand
TGCTGTTTGACGAAATCGAAAAAGCTCACCCGGATGTGTTCAACATATTGTTGCAGGTGCTTGATGATGGGAAATTGACTGACGGCCAGGGGCGCAAGGTGGATTTCCGCAACACAGTAATCATCATGACAAGCAATGTAGGCGCAAAGGAAGCCCAAAAAGGCAACTCGTTAGGCTTTGGATTGAGCGCAGAGTCTCAGAGCGAAAGAGATTGGGAGCGCACAAAGTCAATCATTCTTGAGGAAGCCAACAAAACATTTCGGCCTGAATTCTTGAATAGGATTGATGAGATGGCTGTGTTCAAGCCGTTGTCGCGTGATAACCTCCTGAAAATCATTGACACAATGCTTGATGATTTATCCGTGAGGCTCGACACAAAAGGAGTCAAAATCAACGTTGCTGATGACGTTAAAGCCAAAATACTGGAGAAAGGTTACAAGCCCAAATACGGCGCAAGACCTTTAAGGCGTGCTATACAGTCAATGCTTGAGGATAAGTTATCAGACTTCATGCTGTCCGGGAAAATTCCTGAAGGCGACTCAACAATCAGCGTAAACCTTGACGGCGAAGAGCTGACATGCGCACTAGTGTAATAGGCCGGGCAATTCATGACACACTCCCGGTAATGACGGGCTATGTAGTGCTGGGGATAGGTTTCGGAATCCTCCTCAGCACTAAAGGCTATGGGGTATTCTGGGCTTTGCTTACGGGGCTGGCGATTTATTCCGGGACAATGCAGTTTGTGTGTATAGACATGTTCACGGCTGGAACAGGGCTGATTTCCGCCGCTGGAACTGCACTCATGGTAAGCGCAAGGCATATATTCTACGGCATCTCAATGTCTGAGCGTTACGGGAAAATTCACGGCCTCAAGAAAGCCTACATGATTTACGCCCTCACGGATGAAACATATTCGCTTGTCTGTGAGAGTGATGATGAGGATTATTGCTTCTGGGTGTCTTTGCTTGACCAGTCGTATTGGGTGATTGGCGGCGTAACAGGGGCATTGCTTGGTGAGATTATTCCGTTCAACACGAAGGGAATCGATTTCGCTTTGACGGCGTTATTCGTGAGCATATGCGTTGAACAGTGGCTGAACAGTGAGAGTCATTACCCGGCTATTATCGGCTTCACTGCAAGCGTACTGTGTCTTGTCGTGTTTGGGGCGGGTAATTTCCTGATTCCGGCCATGATTGCGATTACGATTATGCTTTTCGCGCTGAGGGGGAGAATTGATGTTTGACGTTCACGCAGGATATATCGTGATGATTTCGGGAGCTGTTACGGTATTATTGCGATTCTTGCCGTTCATCGCGTTCGGAAAAAAGCGGCCTGAGTTCGTGCTGTATCTTGGGCGTGTTCTGCCTCCTTCGGTGATGGCTATGTTGACTGTGTACTGCCTGAAGAGTGTTGACGTTCTGAGAGGCTCTCACGGAATCCCGGAAGCCCTAGCGTGTGTTCTCGTTGTGATTCTTCATGTCTGGAAGCGGAATACCCTCCTCAGCATTACGGCCGGGACAATAGCATACATGTTCATGGTACAGTTCGTATTTGCATAGAATAAGTCCCCCGGTCTAGGACATGGCCGGGGGATTTTTTTGCGCAGTTACTTTTTGTCGGTGAACATGCTCTTTATTGACGCTTTGATTGCGTTTTCGACAACTGCTATCACGTCTCCGCCTCGATACTGCCTGTTTATCTCGTAATTAGCGACTGCTCTGTAATCTCCATTCCAATCTGACGCCAGAAACAGTTTCGGCTGGCAACCCGTGTACAGATATGTTACATTCTGTCCGGGTATTGTAAGCGTCCTGTTTTCTAGGATTCTCACATTACCAGTAACTCAACCTTTATTGTCGTAAATGTAAGCGTTGTTGTATTGCGTGTGCCGTATTTCAGTTCCATCTCACTACAGATTCCTGGTAGCGTTTTAACCATCACTCTTTTTTTCTTCTTGGGATTGTTGAGAGCTGATTTGACTCCTTCGACTGCCCACTTCTCAAAATTTTTCGCAAGCTCATTCTTGGGCTGAAGCTCAAAGCCTGCTCTGAGATCAGCATATACAGGAAGCACAAGAATTTTTTTCAGGCTGTCGATTTTCAGCGAGGGATTACGCCACGTCTTTACGTTAGTGCCTGCAAAGACATTTTCAGCTGATACAGTGACACAAAGTATAACGAGAAGAAGTCCCAAAATTTTGCGTACCACAGATTGCACCTCCGATTAGTTTTCCGATAATGAGATTCTAGCAGGTTACTTTTTCCCGGCAAAAAGAGTCTTCATTGCCGCCTTCGTTACATTCTCCACAACTTTCATCACAGGCCCTCCCTGATATTCCCGGCGTATGTCGTAATGAACTGCACCAATATAATCGCCGTCAGGGTCTTTCACGCTGTAGATTTTCGGGTCGCATTCAGTGTGAAGATACGTTACGTCATGTGCTGGAACAATCTCTGTCTTCTCCTCCGGGATTCTCAGAGTCTCAATCAGCCTCCCTTTTGCATCTCGCTTCTCAATATCCCTGTACACCGTGTAAGTGCGAGTCGTTTCAGGGACATGCTCAACCTCAAATTTCTGACGTATCTCCGTCCGAATGAATGCCGTATATCCCATTTCCCCGGCCATGTTGTAGAACTCACTGCTTCCCGGCTGAATGTTGCTACCCTTGATGAACCTCATATCCTCAAGGACTGAGTCAAGAGTCTTGATGAGGATTTTTCCCTTCCTCACAGCTGAGTTAATGCCGTCAACTGTCCATGCGTGAAGGTCATTGCCGAGTTGTTTGGGGGGCATGAGCTGAGTTCCTGCTTTGAGGTCATATTCTGCTGGGATGACAAATATCTTCTTGAGATTCTTGAAGTCGACTGAAGGATTCTGCCACACTTGAACATCTGCAAAGGTACATTCCGCAAAACACACAACGAGCAACACTACCAGCGTTAGAATTTTCCTGCACGTCATAACGTTACACCTCCTGAGATTTGCTATCATTATATGCAACTTTTGAGAGAAGGTGTGAATCATGGCGAAGAACAAAGCCCTTCAAGACGCAGCACGAGCAAGGCAGGATGAGTTTTACACGGATTTACGCGACATAGAACACGAACTCATGTACTACATGCCTCTGTTCAAGGGTAAGACCGTCTTATGCAATTGTGATGACCCCTACGAGAGCGCATTCTTTGAGTACTTCGCGACAAGCTTCAACATGCTAGGACTGCGCAAACTCATAGCGACATGTTACGCCGGGAGTCCAATCGCCCAGCAACAACTCTCACTGTTTGAGGAGGACACGCCCGCCCCAAAACGCAAACCCTACTGCGCGCAAATCACATCACTTGAGGACTTCAACGGTGATGGACGCAAGGACTACCTCGATGTGGAGTACATCCTTCAGCACAATGTAGGAGGCTCATGCAGAGTCTTGGAGGGGGATGGGGATTTTAGGAGTCCTGAATGCCTTGAACTGTTGAGGGAGGCTGATATTGTCGTAACGAACCCGCCTCACTCATTGTTACGTGAATATATAGCTCTCCTCATTGAATACGGCAAAGAGTTTCTCATTCTCGGCAATATGAACGCGATAACCTACAAGGAGATATTCCCGCTCATAATGCGCAATCAAATGTGGTTGGGCGTAAGCAATGGTGATAGACATTTCAGAGTCCCGCATTACTATGAAGCCCGCGAGACTCGTTACTGGGAGGAGGAACAACCTGACGGGACAATACAGAAATTCCGCAGTCTAGGCAATATTTGTTGGTTTACGAACATGGATCATCACCGCCACAACGAGACATTATGCCTTTTCCGCAAGTACCACGATGACCCAAGCAAGTACCCTCATTACGACAATTACGACGCAATCGAGGTAAGCAAGGTCGTGGATATTCCATGCGATTGGCTCGGAGTTATGGGAGTGCCTGTAACATTCCTCGATAAGTACAACCCCAAGCAGTTTGAGATTCTAGGATGCTCATACGTATACGGGGATCCCGGTTGCCACATACCCGGCACAACTTGGAATCCCGTCATTAATGGCCGGGAAATATACAAGCGCATATTCATACGGCGTATCGGGGGCATAATGTAGCTTCCTGCGCCTTACGTCAATATTTTTATCCGACCGAAATATCTCAAGGAGGGCATCAAAGCTTTCAGGAGTCCTCAAGCGAGCCATGACTTTAACTTGTTCAACGGAATGCATGATAATATATCACCGCAAAAAATTTTAGCATACACGCAGGTTCATACACATACAATGACAGACATAACCATAATCGGAGCAGGACTCGCAGGCTGTGAGGCGGCATATCAGCTTTCACGCAGGGGCTTCACGGTCTCACTACACGAAATGCGCCCGGCCATGATGACCCCAGCACACAAAACAGCCTTCCTCGCAGAAATAGTTTGCAGCAACTCCCTAGGCTCAGAGAACAAAAACGAACGCATTACCGCCGCAGGAATCCTCAAGGAAGAATTATCCCTCTTAGACTCGCTCATACTTTCATGTGCAGAATCTTCACGCGTCCCGGCAGGAGGGGCATTAGCTGTTGACCGGGACAAATTCGCCTCACTCGTAACAGAACGCATATCGCACGCCCCCAACATAACCCTAATCCGCGAGGAATATACCAGCCTCCCGGATTCGCCCGCAATAATCGCCTCAGGCCCACTAACGTCAGACAGACTCGCCGAAACCCTCAAGGACATTGCCGGGGAACGTATATATTTCTATGACGCTGTTGCGCCTGTTGTAATGCGTGAGAGCCTCGACATGTCGCGAGTATTTGTGTCAGGGCGTTACGGCAGGGGCGATGACTACATCAACTGCCCAATGACACGCGAAGAGTATTCAGCCTTCTATGACGCACTCATTCACGCAGAACGCAATATCCCTCATGATTTCGAGAAGGGGAAATACTTTGAGGGCTGTATGCCTGTTGAAGCGATTGCTGAACGCGGATATGACACACTCAGATTCGGCCCGATGAAGCCTCGCGGACTCGTTGACCCTCGCACAGGCCATGAACCATTTGCGGCGGTTCAATTGAGGCAGGACAACGCAGAAGGGACTCTCTTCAACCTCGTGGGCTTCCAGACTGGACTCAAATGGCCAGAACAAAAACGCGTATTCTCCATGATACCCGGCCTCGAACATGCAGAGTTTGCGCGATTAGGCGTAATGCACCGCAACACCTCAGTGAATGCCCCGGCAGTTTTGGATGAGTATTTGAGGGTCAAAAGTGGCGGAAATATATTTCTTGCGGGACAAATTACGGGCGTTGAGGGGTATATGGAGAGTACAGCGATGGGACTCGTTGCCGGGATTAACGCATCATGCCTCCTCGCCGGGAAAAATCTCCCAACATGGCCGCGTGAGACTGCTATAGGCTCATTGCTGCATTACCTCAACACGACTGACCCGAAGCACTTTCAGCCAATGAACATGAATCTCGGCATATTCCCGGAAATTTCTGGCATAAGAGGCAAGAAGGAACGCGCAGAATTTCACCGTAACAGGGCATTAAACGCGTTAAGGGAGTTCGTGAAGGCGTTATGATTTACGTTGTCGGAATTGGGCCAGGGGATTCAAGCATGATTACGCCGGAAGCTGTGAACGCTATTGAGTCATGCGATGCTGTCGCTGGCTACACGAAATATATTGCGCTGATTGAAGGACTCGTGAAGGGCAAAACTATATACGCGTCAGGAATGGGGCAAGAGCTTGAACGCTGTCGGATGTGCCTTGAACATGTCATGAATCATGGCGGAAATGTCGCGCTGATTTCGAGCGGGGACTCTGGGGTTTATGGCATGGCGGGATTGATGCTTGAGGTTGCTTCAGGCTCTGGCGTTGAGGTGAGAATTATTCCGGGGATAACTGCGGCTTTGTCATGCGCGGCTGTACTCGGAGCCCCCCTCATGAATGATTACGCCTCCATAAGTCTCAGCGACATTATGACGGGTAAAGACCTCATAGAACGACGACTCATAGCTGCCTGCCTCGGTGATTTCGTGATATGCCTCTACAACCCAGCAAGCTCAAAGCGTCCCGATAATTTCACGTGGGCATGTGATATTCTCCTCCAGCACAAAGACCCTAACACACCCGCCGGATTCGTTCGCAATGTTGCCCGGCATGGCCAGAAGCATGGAGTGATGACTCTGCGTGAGATTCGTGGAGTTGGTGAGATTGATATGTTTTGCACGGTCATTATAGGGAACTCGCAAAGTTATATTCTTGACGGGAAAATCATAACTCGCAGGGGCTACAGGCTGTGATACGTAATTACCCGTGTACAAACGGCAAAATCTGTTCGTCAGTTGCATTGCGTCAATAAACAACTTAAGACGCTATATGTAAGCAAATGTACGCGGTGTTAGTCGGGATGAACTGCGGAGAAAACCAGCTCTCAGTGCTTGATCTCAGCAATTCTCGCAACCTTCAATGCTAGCTGACCTAGAGAATGGCGCGGAAAATGATTTGGTCATAACAATAAGCATAAGCTATAACAATGTAGCTGTGAAGTTGTCACTTGCTGAAAGTCTGATTGTGATAAACGCATTGGCCACGAAAAGATTGCAGATACAGGTTATACCGTGTTGAAGTGCAACTCATGAGGCACGGGAAGCTCAAACATTCAAGCCTCCCGCACATGTCAGAATCATTCATCCGGCGAATCAATTTCAGCCTTATACTTACACTTTGCGCAGAATAAGCTGCTACCTCTCCTGAACAAATCCTCGCCACATTCCGGGCATTTCTCACCTGCTGGCCTGTTCCACGCAACATAATCACATTCAGGATACCGCGAGCAACCGTAAAACGTCCTACCCTTTTTGCTTTTGCGCTTCACGATGTCGCCCTCGCCACATTTCGGACACTTCACGCCTATTGGACTCAGTATAGGCCGAGTGTACTTGCATTCCGGGTAATTCGAGCAGGCAATGAACTCACCGAATCTGCCGCGCTTCTTCACTAGGTCATGGCCGCAATCCGGGCAGGCTTCCCCTATTGGTTCAGGTTCAGGCAGTGGGACTTTTGGCGCACTTTCAGCCTCTTCAAGCGTCGTGGAAAATTCCCCCCAGAACTGTCCTACAACATCAAGCCATTTCCTTTGAGCCTCTTCAACCTCATCAAGCTCTTTCTCCATTTGCGCCGTAAACCCTGCGTCAACAATCGATGAGAGATCTTTGCGGCTGAAATATTTTGCGAGAAACTCATCAACCGTCATCCCCAAAGCTGTAGGGCAAAACCTACGCTCCTCGTTCTTCTCGATATATCCGCGCAACTCAAGAGTCCCTGCGATTGTGGCGTAAGTTGACGGCCTTCCGACTCCGTTCTCCTCAAGTGTGCGTATCAATCCTGCCTCAGAATATCGCGCTGGTGGCTTAGTGGCTTTTTTGTCGCTCTGAACGTCCGTAAGCGTCAGTATTTCGCCCTGACTCGCCGGAGAAAGCTCAAGCCCTTTCATATCGAGCGGCCATAAACAGCTCCAGCCGTCAAATTTGAGGGTCTCGCCTTCCTGCTTGAGACTCACGCGCCCTGCATCAGCCTTCAGCGTTGACTTTGCTGTTACAGCCGGGGACATCTGGCTTGCTGTGAATCGTCTCCATATGAGTGAGTACAGCTTGTATTGCTCTGGTGTCAGAGAGTCTTTGAGGGAGTCGGGCGTTAATGCTATGTTGGTTGGGCGGATTGCTTCGTGAGCGTCTTGGACTTTGGCCTTGCTGGTTGAGCCGTAAATGTTGGGCTTTTTCGGAAGGTAATCGGGGCTATAGTTCGCGGATATGAACTCCCTGCATGATGTTAGAGCTTCATCCGAGATTCTGAGGCTGTCGGTTCGCATGTATGTTATGAGTCCTATGTGGCCATGCCCGGGAATGTTGAGTCCCTCATAGAGAGCCTGTGCGATTCTCATCGTGTGAGCTGGGACAAAGCTCAATTTCCGCGAGGCTTCCTGCTGTAGTGTGCTTGTCCTGAAAGGCGCGGGAGCTGAGTGAACGCTATCTTTCTGCTTAAACTCCGTAACTACAATGTCATTTGCTCGTATTTCCGCTATGATTTCGTTTGCTTTTTCCTCCGTGTTAATGAGGAGTGGCAAGCTGTTTTTCATGAGCGATTTTCCATCCAGCTTGTACGCTCTAAGCTCGTAATGCCTGCCATCAGAGTCAGCTTTTGCCGTTATGACGTAATACGGATCAGGGATGAAGGCTTGAATTTCGCGTTCACGTGAGCATATGAGGTTCAATGCTACGGACTGCACACGCCCCGCCGACAATCCATAACGTATTTTCTTCCACAACAACGGACTCAGCGTGTAACCTACAAGGCGGTCAAGTATTCTCCTGGCCTGCTGAGCGTCAACCTTATTGATGTCGATATAGTCAGGATTTTTCACGGCAGCAAGCACGGCATTTTCGGTTATCTCATAGAATCTGACTCTGCATTTCTCTGACAGGTCAACACCAAGAATATCTGCCAGATGCCACGCAATAGCTTCACCCTCTCTATCAGGGTCAGAGGCAAGGAGAATATTCTTTGCGTCCTGAGCGAGCTTGAGCAACTCATTCTTGAGGGCGGCTTTACCCTTCACGAGTATGTATTCTGGCGTGAAGTCGTGTTCAATGTCGATGGCGAGTCGGCTTTTTGGGAGATCCTTCATGTGTCCTTTGCTTGAGCGGACTACATAGCCTTTACCGAGCATCCCTGAGAGTGTAGCGGCCTTTGATGGCGACTCAACGATGACGAGGACTCTGCCTTTTTCGGCGGAAATGGTCTTTGAGGCTTTTGGCTTTTTCGCGGAGGATTTTTTTGCGGGAGATGCCTTTTTTGTTGTGGTGGATTTTTTCGCGGACGATTTTTTTGTTTTTGCGCCTTCAGTTTCTTTTGAGGCGGATTTCTTTACAGGTGAAATGACGATTACCCCCATAATAATTTTTGACAGCGTTATATTTCGCGCATTATATATTGGATGAGATTTTACGCTGTGGATTCTGCACGGTGCATTTTACATGAAAACTTCAAAAAGGGGGAAAACAAACAGCCTGTGTGAACGTTACAGCGCGTATATATTTTGCCGTCCCATGTGGAGTAAATATTCTGTAATGGGCGTATTATGCAAGTTTTAGAATATAATTATCGAAATTTTTTCGGGAAGTGATTTTGACTGTGCGCTTTATAGGCTCGCTCATAAAATATCTCATATACATATCATTGATTCTTATCGCAGCAGGAGCAGCACTCTTCTGGTTCGATACAGGTTCATGGCTCGTTAAGCCCATCGCTGAAAGGGCAGCAGGCTTCTTCCTTCACCCAACAAGACTCGAAATCTCCACACTTGAAGGCTCATTGCGCAACGGCTACACACTCGACGGACTCAGACTCATATCCGGCGACAAAGACATTCTCACCCTATCACACGCCTCAATAAGCCCGGACTGGGATTTAATCCTCGCAGGTTCAGACGGCTTGCCATACGTCAAATCATTAACCGTGAAGGGACTCAGCTCAGACCTTGAAAGCGTGAACGAAATCGCGAGCCTTTTTGCCTCCTCAAATGATGAAACTCCCTCAGACAATGCCCCCATTAACCTCAAAATTAATCCCGCTAATGTCGCAATTGAAGATGTATTTTTCGGAACGCCTTACGCTGATTTGTTGCTTGACGCTCTTACGCTTGATGATGCCGGGAATTTCACGCTTAATGCCGATATGATTTCCCGCGATAACATATTTCCCCTGCGAATGAAAGCCCGCATGAAGTTTTCACCCGCCGAAATAGTTTCATCTGACCTGCATATAGGCTCAAAGGGTACTGGCAAACTCTCCGGGACTCTTGAGCCTCTAAAAGCTCGCCTTGACCTTACAGCGTTATCCCTTGAGGAAATCATGAGCTTCATTCCTGCTAGCCTTGACGCATCCGGGCGCATTGATGGCCGTATTCTTGCTGAGGACTCTGACGGAATCATGACGGCTTCCGGGGTTGTCGCAATGCCACGCGCTAACATCATGGATATACCGTTGAATTTCCGATTGCCATTCACATACAGCACATCAAACACATTCACTCTTGACGGAGCAACACTTACGACAAAGGCAGCGGCTTTCAGGTTGAGTGCTTCAGGGGACATTAACGCGATGAGGTATTCAGCAAAAGGCGAGGGCAGGAATATATCACTCACCGAAATAGGGAGGATGTTCGCGCCAGAATCCGGGCTAATCGGCGAGGGGGGATATGTCAGCTTCAATGCCAGCACAGCAATCAGCCCGGACATAATGCAGACTCTATTCAACCAGACAACAGCGGACATTAAAGCGGAGATTCCCGGCGTTACTGCAATGGGTATAAACGCGGCTGAAAATGTCTCTGCACATGTCAAGCTCACTCCCGGTAAAGCTCCAGGCGTATCACTCAGCGGAAAAGCCTTCGGGGGAAAATTGTTTGCACGTGGCGAGGCTGTTCACGATGCTGACGGCAGCATTAAGCCTGATGGTGTTGTTGTGTCTGTCGTGAATCTGGATATACCTACATTGATGCGCGCAGTCCCACAGCTTTCAGGAATGATGAAGGACGTGAATCCTTCCGGCAAAATCACGGCTCGTGCGAAAATCTCAGAGGCTCTCAGGGTCAATACTCGCATAACATCTGACAGGCTCGCGGCATATGGAGTTGCGCTGACGGGGGTTGATGCTGAAGCGGATTATGACGTGAGGAATCAGACGGCGGAACTTCACGGGTTGACCGCTAATTTTGGGCGTGGAAGGATTACGGCTTCAGGCGGTGCGGATATTGGTAGCGGGGAATTTCATGCTCATGCTGACGGGAATAACATAGAGCTGAGGAACATTCCGCAACTGAAACAGATTGAAGGCTCATACGGGGTCAAGGCTGAAGCATCCGGGAATTTCAACGACCTCAAGAGCATAAAGGCTGAGGCAGTGTTGACGGCACGTAATGCAGGTTACGCGGGAGTCAGGGGAGGCAACGCGGACATTCCAGCGAGCATGGCCGGGGGAGTCGTGAAAGTCTCAGACGCAAGCATAAGATTTCCGGGAAGCTCCGCGAATCTCAATGCCCATGCCAACATCATAGATACCTCATTCAACGTTAAAGCCAACGCCGACAATTTAGACCTGCGATTCATTCCCCAATTGAAACAGCTTGCGGGGAGGTACACTGCGAAAATCGATGCTTCTGGGAAATATTCCGACATCAAAACCATCACGGCAGATGCACATATCACGGCGAAAAACGCGGGCTATAACGGCATCAAGCTGGGTGATGCTGAAATCCCTGCGACATTCCGTAATGGCGTTGTTACTGTCTCAAACGCACGGGCTAATCTTCCGGGAGGCTCCGCGAATCTCAATGCTACAGCCAACATCAACGACTCAACCTTCAAGGCAGACGCTGACATACGCAATCTCGATTTGAGATTCATTCCCGAATTGAAGCGCGTATCAGGGAAATATTCAGCGAAGGTTGACGCTTCCGGGAAATACACTGACATTAACGCAATCACAGCAAACGCACGAATTACAGCGACAAATGCGGGCTATGATGGTATGAATTTCGGCAACGCGGATATTCCTCTCAGCATTAGGAGCGGAGTCGTTCACGTCAACAGCGCAAGAGCCTCATTGCCCGGCGGTAATCTCACTCTCAACGGAAATGCTAACGTCAGGAACATCAATAATCCCGTGATTGACCTCACAGCCTCAACGAATGGTATCAACATTGCCCGCCTCCTGAACGCCCTAAACGTTAAAGGCGCGAATGTCTCAGGGAATGCAAGCGGATTCGTTACTGTGAGGGGGAATGCTAAATCACCATCGTTCAATGTGAAACTTGAGGCCGCTAACGTTAAAGCAGCTGGTGTAGCTGATATTCCGAGCGCGTTAATCAAGGCTGAAGGTAACATGAAGAAGGTTTACCTCAAAGATATTCAGGCGAAATTCAACGGAGCAACAATAACAGGCACAGGAAATATTCTGCCCGACATGAATAACGTCATGGCCAGCCGAATGAACATTGACACAACGTTAAAGCGTCTTGACCTGAAAGCACTCCTCAAGAAGTTTATGGAGAAGCCCCCTGTTGATGGAGTTATTGATGCAAAGGCAGGTATTCGAGGAACGTTCTCACAGCCTGTGCTTGATTTGCAGGTTCTGAAGCCAATATATCAGGGCAAAACGGAAATCAACGACATAGCCGCAAGTGTAAGATCTCCTCGCCCGAATCATTTCAGGGTAAACGCAAAGGCCAGAATAGGAACGTTCAAGCCCGAAGCCGACATAGACATACGCAACAATAACGGCGTAATAGCATACACAGTTGACTCGAAGCCACTCGACATAAACAGCGCGATTGAGACACAGATGCCGGCCATGTCAGGAATCGCAAAGGGATATGCAACAGTTCACGTTCAGGGCAGCACCGCTCCGAACTCGTCAATAATCATCAACGCAAAATCACCTGAGATAAGCATAATCGACAAAGTGAAAGTGCAGGATATAGCATTCCCAGTAACGTATTACCCCACAAAGGGACGCGCAGAAATGAAACGAGGAACAGCAAAACTCAGCGATGGCGCAATAACATCATCATTCACGGCCGACATGAAAGAGAATCTCACGGAATGGAGAAGCTCCGTAAAGGTTGAACATTTAGACTTGGGGAAACTTGCTGCGCCATTCATGCCAGAAGGGGAGCTTGTCGGGAAGGCTGACGCTAACATGACGGCAAAAGGCACTTCAACGCAATACATCACATTGAGCTTTGCTGACGGGAAATTTTCGACAGGGCCGGGATGTTTGCGGAAAATTGCAATACTTGACCGAGTAACGCCGACAAAGCAAATCAGCTTCGAGAAGATTAACGGTTCATTCTTCTGGGATGGCAAAGATTTGTTCCTCAATCCCGGCACAGGAGCTAGGGCTGGTAATGATGAGCCGTTGTACAGGTATTTCACGATTAACGGCGCAATGGGTATTCCGGGCAAAGGACTCAAACTGTTATGCGATGGAAGGTTTGACCTGAAATTGCTCGACCAGCTTTTAGGGGCGATGAAGGGAATATTCCAGTACATGACCGGGAGTCTTATGCGGAGTGTTTTGCGTGATGCTGCTGGGCGTGTTCTTGGCGTGAAGAGCCGGGACTATCAGAATGTGTCATTTACGCTGGCTAATTCGTGGCAGGATTTGCACCTGAGAAATTTGCAGGTAACGAAGCCTATTGAGGATATATTGCCGATTGACATACTCAACAAGGATGAGGAGAAGCAGAAAGAGACGACGCAATTCAATTTGAGGCTGAAGATTCCTACAGGGAAGGGAGACCCTAGCATTGAAGAGGAGAGTCCCGGCGACCAATTCAAGAAGCAGCTGATAGATAACCTGTTTAACATCGGAATGTAGTTGCGGAAAAAAGAAAGTCCCCCGGTTTAAAGACTGGGGGATTTTTGTTATGCGTGTGTTTGTAGGGAATATATTTGCGATATTTGGGCAGAACGACATATTAACGTGTCTTTGCTCAAAAAAATAACCCCCGGCAAAAATCCCGGGGGCATATTCACTTACTCACTACACGTTGAACCGAATCTCTATCATGTCGCCGTCCTTCACAACATACTCTTTGCCTTCAAGACGTAAGACTCCCTTTTCGCGACATTGTGCTATGCTGGCGTTGTTGGCGATGAAATCATCATACGCAACTACCTGCGCACGAATGAATCCCCTCGCCAAATCGCTATGAATCGTCCCAGCAGCGTCAACAGCATTCGCACCCTCACGAAGAGTCCACGCCCTAACCTCATCACTACCTGACGTGAAGAACGAAATCAGCCCCAAAAGTTTATACGCCTCATGAATCAATCTGTCGCGACCCGGCTCTGTTACCGCTAAATCCTTCATGAACTCGATTCTGTCTTCAGGGTCAAGCTGCTCAAGCTCCATCTCTGTAGCTCCGTAAACACGAACAGCCTTCATCCCACGCGATTCAAGCTCAGACATAAGCCCGTGAATCTCTGGCACTTCACCCGTCTGTGTGTCATCCAGATTCAGCACAACAAGCTCAGGCTTCAGCGTCAAGAATGCATACCCGGATAACGCCCGCTTCTGTTCGTCCGTCAATGGGTAATCGCGCAAAGGCTTTTCGTCAAGCAAATGCGCTTCAAGCTCATGTATCAGTTCAAGCTCTGCTGTTTCTTGGGGAGTTAGCTTCTTCTTGGCTTTCTTCTCCTCAAGACGAGCTAGCCTATTCGTTATGACCCCTAAATCACGGTAAATCAATTCCGCCTCAACAATTCCGAAATCCCTCAAAGGGTCTATGCTATTTTCTGGATGAGGCACTGACGAGTTATTGAACACTCTCACGACATGCAAAAGTGCATCAGATTCTGACACGAACGACAAAAACGAATTTCCCAGCCCCGCACCTTTTCCCGCATCCTTTGACAGCCCAGCGAGGTCAACAAATTCAACATCAGCAGGCTTTTCACTCTTAGGCTTGAATATCTCAACCAGCCTGTCAAACCTTTCATCAGGCACATTTACGAGAGCGCGATTAGGTTCAGTTTTCCCAGATGCGTAAGGCTTCACCTCAGCTCCGGCGCGTGTGATTACGTTGAAGACTGTTGACTTTCCTGAAAGAGGAAGGCCGATTATCCCACATTTGAGCATGTTTATTCCCCCTTCAGTTTTCGCGAATCGTAACAGGCATGTTCTTATACGCGTATTGCTTCAGCTCGGCTATATCCTCGTTGCTGAGGCGTATACATCCTTCTGTGGCCATTGTTCCGCGTGAGTCAGGGTCATGCGTTCCATGAATGCCGATACCCTTCCAGCCTTTTGCGTCAAGCCTCAGAAACCACGGGCCGTAAGCACCTTTGATTTTCCCTTTACCATCTCGGAAATCATGACTCCAGCCGGAAGCGTTCTCGATTGATACTATTTTGAAATTTCCCGTTGGCGTTCTGTGGTCGCCTATTCTCTGTTTATCGCCGGGATTTTTCCCTATAGCTATGGGATATTCTTTTACGAGTTGCTTCCCCTTGTAGAGTGAGAGCTTATATGCTGATTTGTTCACGTCAATGTTGTATTTGTCGCCGTCTGTGATTATTGGGGCGGGGGTTGGGTTTGGCGTGAGGCTCGTTGTGTCAGATATTATCCTGTCAGTTTCGGGATTAGCGTCAGAGGGAAATATAATCTCATTGCGTTTTGCCTTGGCTGTTGTGGGGATTGATATTTGCGGGCGTGGAGTCTGCGCAACGGGGGCTGAAATGATCTGCTCAGTCTTCACGGGCTGTACAGCTTCAGAGTCAGCTGGGGTATTTATGCTGGAATATACTCCTGCTCCGAATATCACCGCTAAAACCCAGAATGCGCTTCTCAGAGCGGGATGAAACCTCCTTTTCACCGTCCATTTTCCGCCGCCGCGATCTATCCAGACTGTACGCAATGTGAATATATCCTTCACGAAGGCCGCAATTCTTTCTTTGTCCATGAGTGTGATGTCTCCTAATGGGAAAATTTCTGATTTCATGCAATATTAACGCACGGGCGCGAAAAAGCAACATAAATTTTCGTGATGATTTTTGCGTTTTGGGCTGGATTTATGGTTAAGGGGACTGCACATTACGCACAGCCCCCGGCCATGACACTCACGCTTTTACGCTTCACGTTCAATGCGACGGATAAGACTCTGCTCCACGCCAGACAATTTAGCCCTATCACCGAAAAGCAGTAATGTGTCATCACTCTCAAGCACAGTTCCGCCCTTGGGAATCATATATTTATCGCCACGATTGATGAGCAATATCGTTACTCCGTCAGGGAAACGCAGATCCTTCACCGACATTCCTACAGCAACAGAATCCGGGAGAAGGTCAACCTCGCGAGTCTCGTCAGCCCCGGAAGTTGGCGTTATGTCGAAGTTCAGCGTCCATGATTTTGCCTCACGCACAGCAGCATCAAGTTTCAGGAGTTTTGCCGCATCAGCAAGAGTTTTACCCTGAATCATGACTGACGTTAGGACAACGAAGAATATCACGTTGAACATGTATTTTGCCTGCGGATGTCCCTCCGTCAATGGATATGTCGCCAAGATGATAGGCACTGCCCCGCGCAACCCTGTCCATGACACGAACAATTTTTCGCGCCAATTGAAATGGCTAAACAATGTGCATATGAAAACAGCTATCGGTCTTGCAACAAGCATAAGGCACAACGAGATTAACATTCCTACGTTGATTACGGAGAAATTGATGATTTCAAGAGGATTCACCAGCAGTCCCAATATCAGGAACATGATAATCTGCATGAGCCAAGCAAATCCCTCATGGAATCTCTGAAGGCTATACTTGTACAGGAAATCTCCCCCGCCCATCACAATTCCGCAAACGTACACAGCAAGATACCCATTGCCGTAAACCGTTTCAGTGAGTCCGAATGTGGCCATGACGATAGATATTCCCCAGACGGGATAAAGTGCCTCATTCGCAACATGAAGACGCTGAATCGCCCAACACGAAAAACGCCCCATAAGGAAGCCTACTGCCCCTCCTGCTGCCATCTGAACGACAAACTTCACAGCAAGCTCATTCACAGGGACTTCAGGAGATGTGAGCCACGTTATAGCCGTCAATGTCAGGAACACCGCCATGGGGTCATTGCTTCCTGACTCGAACTCAAGAAGCGGCCTCAATGAACCTCGCAGTCCGACCTTCTGAGTCCTCAGTATCGAGAACACCGCCGCCGCATCTGTTGATGAGATTATTGCGCCGAGAAGGAATGCGTCCTTGTACGTGAACTGAGGCAACATAGCTATAGGGATTGCCATAGCAACAGCCGTAACAAACACTCCCAATGTTGAGAGAACAACTCCCTGCGTGATTATGGGCTTAATGTCCGTCCATTTCGTTTGGAATCCGCCTGAGAAAAGTATGAATGCAAGTGCGAATGATCCTACACTGTTTGCGGCGTTAGCGTCAGAGAAATTCAGCCCGCCGGGACCGTCAACTCCTGCGAGCATTCCGATTCCCAAGAACAGAATCAGTGCAGGGACTTTGATTTTTTCCGAGAGACTTCCAGCAACAAGGCTCAAGAAGAATAGAAGCCCGGTAACCAAAAAGGGATTTACTGCCTGAAGCATGTATTAAATTGCCAGTCCTTTCACATGGATTAAATCACGATAATTAAATCACGATATTATATAGCAAGCAAAAAAGAGACTCCCCGCAACGGGAAGCCTCCTTCAATCAGCTGCGTGTAAAACTTTAACGCTGTTTTATCCTAATCACAATGAGCAATCCTGCAAGCATGGCCGCCGAAAGTCCAAAAGCCTCGCAACCTCCGCCGGAACTGCCTATTCTGTTGTTGCCTGTGTCAGTGTTGTCGGAATCCTGAGTCGTTGTGATTGTGGGGCTGTAAGTTTTTCCCGCCTCAAGATATGCCGCAACGTTCACATGTTTGTTATACGGGACTTCATCAGTTTCTTCGCCATCATCCCTCATGAATATTACAGCCTCTTCACTGTCAGCCGCGCTCACAAATTCCCCCGTAGCAATGTCCGTTGCGTTTGAGTGCCAGTATATTGGCGAGCCAACCGCGAATTTGTCCAATGACACGCCGAATACATACACTTTGTCCTCGCTCACCTCAATATCCGAAATGTACACAGCTGTATCTGAGCTTGCCGCGTTCCTTGTGGATTTGACCGCTGAGGCTGGAAGCTCTGCGATTTCTGTTGATGATGTAACTTTGCTTGAGAGCCTTCCGAGAGCCTGAGCTATGTCAGATTTCTTGCTGTCATTGAGGGTGATTGCGGGTTTGCTTGGGGCTGTCGTGGGAGCTGTTGTGCTTGAAGAGTCGCCGCCGGAATTTTGGCCGGGCCTGTTGTCATCACTTATGGTATTTGGCCTTCTGTCATCGCTCGTGTTATCGGGTCTGTTGTCATCGCTTATGGTATCTGGTCTCCTGTCATCGCTCTTGTTATCGTCATCACCACCGCTAGAACTCCCTCCGGGCAATGATACATACCATGTGGCAGTGATTTTCCCGTCAAAAGCTCCATCGCTCATTGTGCCTTCACCCTCATCCGAGAGCGCGTACACTTTGCCTTCCTCTGATGGCGTAAACTCAC
>JAFSKY010000223.1 GCA_017448685.1 Synergistaceae bacterium | reverse complement strand
TTCGAGGCCGAATTGAGCGGTGATATACCTGTTGGCGCAAAACTGTACTGGTTCGCGTTCCCGAAAGATTCAACAGGCTCTGAGGATGATGCAATCGTTGAATTTTATGATGACGCAGGCGCAGAGATTGTGAATGTCCCGGCAAGCAGGCGTGTTACCGTTTCAGCGTGGCTCAATGAAGGAACAACGTATGCTCCTGTTATCGCGGTGAAGGTAGAAGAATAGTATTACGGGAAAAATTTTGCCCCCGGTCGTTCATGGCCGAGGGCTTTTTTTGTGTCTGAAATGGTGTTGCGTTTTGCCGATGTTACATTTCACCGCGTTCAATAGCTACGATTCCTGTTCTGGCAAGGTCAATTATCCCAAACTCCTTCAACAGTTCCTCAAATGCTCCCGTCTTCTGGTCATCCCCAGTAACTGACACCGTGATACTGTCAGGCGTAATGTCAACAACTGACCCCCGGAATATGTTGCAGATCTGTATGACCTCATTCCTTGCTGCCCTATCAGCTGCATGAACACGTACCATCATCAACTCACGCCGTATTGACTTCGACGGGTCAAGAATCTCCACATAGTGAATCGGCACAAGTTTTCGGAGCTGTGAACACAGGAGCTTTATACGTTCCTCATCAGAATATATCTCAATCGTGAAGCGTGTTACATTCTGGTCAACCGTCCATCCCGCCGCAATCGTCTCAATGTTATACCCCTTGCGCGAGAACAAATGCGCCAGTTGCGACAAAACTCCCGCTTCGTTGTCCATCGCCGTTATTATCGTGTAGCGTTTGAGGTTTTTGCTCTCCTCTTTTGCCTGCATTGCCCTCACCCCCTAATACAACATGAAGTTTGTGATGAAGCTATTTCCGCCTACCATTGGCCTCACCATCTCGTCAATGTCTATCTTGCAATCAATGACCCATCCGAGTCCGTCATCCCTTGAGGCTACAGCTGTCTTCAGAGCTTTGCGCAGAGTCTCTTCATCGTTCACCGCAACCCCGTGAACACCATATGCCTCAGCGAGCTTCACGAAATCTGGTCCGCGGTCAAGAGTTGTTTGCGAGTAACGCTCCTTGTATATCAGATGTTGCCATTGCCGAACCATTCCCAACGTTGAATTGTTGAACAGCAATGTGATTATCGGCATCCTGTAATATTGCTCGGTTGCTAGCTCGTTACAGTTCATACGGAATGAGCCATCACCCGTAACGTGTAGCACCGTTTTTTCCGGGTTACCCGCCTGAACGCCTATAGCCGCTCCCAATCCAAAGCCCATTGTCCCAAATCCGCCGGATGTTATGAGTTGGCCGGGATAATCAAACTTGAAGTGCTGTATCGCCCACATCTGATGCTGACCGACATCGGTCGTAACCATAGTGTCTTGTGGCAAAATTTCAGCCGCCGCAGAAAGTATCTCTTTGGGAGTCAACGTCCCGTCTTCAGGATCATCATACTCAGTCTCACGCCGGAATGAGAACACATAATTCTTCCAGCCGTCATTACTCTTGCCACCCTTCAGCTTTGATAGCAGGAGTGTGAGAACTTCTTTTGCGTCCCCGATAATGTGCAAGTCCGTGCGTATGTTCTTGTTGATTTCGGAAGGGTCAATATCTATGTGTACGATTTTGGCATTCTTCGCAAAACCAGCAGGATTTAGCGTAACTCTGTCGGAGAACCTGCAACCTACAGCTATAAGCAGGTCGCAAGCATCACAGGCCATGTTTGAAGCCTGAGAGCCATGCATACCAATCATCCCAGTAACCAGAGGATGACGGCCATGTACTGCCCCGCCTCCCATTACGGTTATTGCAATTGGGGAGTCGATTTTCTCGGCGAGAGTCCGAAATTCCACCGATGCACCAGAACGAACTACCCCGCCTCCGCAAATCATCAGTGGCTTCTCTGAACGGTCAATCATCTCCGCGAGAGTCTCAATGTCCTTCATGTCAATCTCTGGGCAGCCTATGCTGGGATGATGAGTTGAGATTAGCCGTGAGATTCTTGCGCTTCCTCCTGAAATATATTCTTCCGGCGTTGTTGGCGTGTAATCGCATTCATCTGCTGTAGCGTTCTTCTGGATGTCTATCAGCACAGGGCCGGGTCTACCCATTCTCGCCACAGCAAAAGCCTCCCTTACTGTGTCAGCGAGGTTACGCACATTGCTCACTATGTATGTACATTTCGTGATGGGAAGTGTTACGCCGGTTATGTCGACTTCCTGAAATGAGTCGCGCCCTATGAGGTCGGAATTTACGTTGCAGGTGATGAATACTACAGGCGATGAGTCCATGTATGCAGTTGCTACACCTGTTGCGAGGTTCGTTGACCCTGGCCCCGATGTCGCAAAACACACTCCAACTTTGCCCGTTGAACGTGCGTAACCATCTGCTGCGTGTGAAGCTCCTTGCTCATGTGCTGTAAGTATGTGGCGTATTTCGGGATGGTCATAAAGTTTGTCGTAAACGTTGAGGATTGCTCCGCCCGGATAACCGAATATCGTATCTACTCCCTGCTCCAAGAGGCATTGTATCAATATCTCCGAGCCGTTTAATTTTCTGGCTGTGGTGTTCATGAAAACCCCTCTGTGAAAAAATTTTCCTGCAATTTTAGCACAGTCATATAGAATCATAGTATTTCACACGGAGGATTAAACATGCGCAGAAAAATTACAGCGTTGATACTATTCATGCTCATATCATCATCAGCACACGCTTACGACATAATCATAGCCGGGGGCGGAATGAGCGGTACAGGTGCGGCAATTCAGGCAACACGACTAGGCGCAACCGTCCTCATCATCGAGCCTACATACATGCTTGGAGGGCAATCAACAGCCGCGGGAGTCTCAACGATGGACGACATGAGCCGACTCAATGACAGCGGTATATATCGCGAGTTTATCGACAAGGTTCGAGAGCATTACGGAGCAATGAAGAAGTCAATCGGCACAGCATACTGGAAAACGGACTGGAAAGCCTTTGAGCCTCTCACAGGTCATAACATTTTGCTGGACATGGCCGGAAGCGCAGACATTCTATTTCATTCCGAAATCGTAAGCGTGAGTCATATTTCAGGCGACAAAGGACGCTCCGTAACTGTCAGGACTCCTGAAGGCACAAAGGAGTTCACATGCAAGATTCTCATTGACGCAACGGAATACGGCGATGTTATACCACTGGCAGGACTCAAATACCGTTCTGGCAACTCAATATCCCCTGACATGAATCCCGACTCAATGATCCAAGATATAACATGGACTGCCATAATACGCAAATACCCCAATGGTGTCCCGGAACACCTCAAGCCTAAATCACCATTACCCGGCTATGAGCGTGCCAAGAAGAATTACGCCTCGTACGTATCACGTAATATGTTCGGTGCTGGGAATCGTTCACCGTTCAAGCTGCCTGTAGAGTTTTCTGCGCACAACGCATACAGGGCAGTTCCAGACTCATATTTGCCGGGAAGCTACACGGGAGCGCGTAAGGATTGGAAGCGAATCACGAAGACGGGAGTCAATTGGGGCAATGATTACCCAGGCCAATACGGATGGGAGGAGAAATACGGCCTGCCTATAGCCTACCTTGAGGACTCAAAATTCCGTAGCGAGATTAACCGCGAGGCTCTCATTAAGACATTACACTTCATATATTACATGCAGAATGAGCTGGGCGAGTCATGGTCTGTTGACGAGAACGAATACAACGGACTCCCCGATGAGGCAAAAGACCTCCCGGATGAATGGCAAGAAATCGCAAAGCATATGCCCCCCGCGCCTTATGTCAGAGAATGCCGGAGGATATTGGGCGAATATACCTACAATTCCAAAGCGATATACGACAACTCATTAAGCTATAGGGAGGGGAAAAAGAATCAGGAACTTTCAGATTCAATAGCTATAGGGGGATATATTCTTGACCTTCACGGCGGAGATGATGATGATGATTTCGAGCATGATTTAGGCGAGTGGCAATCATCTATCAGGACTCATGAGCCATGCGGGGCGTTTCAGGTGCCTATGAGAATATTGATTCCCGCAAGTGATGACAGCTTCCTTGCCGCCGAAAAGAATCTCTCAATGTCGCGACTTGCCTCCGGGGGATTGAGGTTACAGCCTGTGTGCATGATGACCGGGCAAGCTGCTGGGGCTTTGGCGGCATTGTCGGTGAAGTCTGGAATGAGTCCGCGTGAGATTCATCCCGTTCATGTGCAGAAGGTGTTAGCGGATTCGGGCGTAAGGTTATCGCTCGCTGAATATTCTGATGTCCCTGAAGGCCATGAACTTTATCCCGCTGTGCAGATTGCAACACTCTACAGGCTGATTGAGCCGGAAAAATATCCCTCATACCCCAAACAGAGAATCAGCACACCATCAAAAACACGCAAAGTCCCCGGGCGTTTTGGTGTTGGAAGGGCGATAACGGAGAAGGAATTTGCCGCAATGGTCTCACGTGCTGAGGAAGCAATGAGCGCAAAGCTGACTCTCCCGGCCATGAAGGAAGGACTAACACGCGGTGAGGCTGTGAATATCATCGTGAATGCTATGGACAACGCGAAATCTACAGGGCAGTGATTCGCAGGGGCATGGCTTCACCCTCAAGGCGGCTCATCATTTCGCGGATGGTCAAGCCGTTTACGGGATAAGGCCATTCAGGCGGCAATATCTCACCTAACGGAACAAGCACAAACATTCTCTCCGGGATTCGCATGTGAGGCACTGTGAGTTCCGGGGAATTTATTTTCACGTCATCAATAAGCAGTATGTCAATGTCGATTTTCCTCGCACCCCATCTCACAGACTCAACTCGCCCTAATTCCCGCTCAAAGTCTTTCACTCGCCTCAAAATTTCGTGAGGGTCAAAGCGTCCTTCAGATTCGATTTTCACGCAGGCATTGAGGTAATCAGGCTGAGGGATTCCCCCCCAAGGTAACGTTGCGTAAACATCGCTGGCTTTCACGACATGGCCGAATGACTCCAACATTCTCACAGCATCGCGCAAATTCTGAAGACGATTACCCAAGTTTGAGCCGAGTCCGAAATATATATTGTTCACATTCACGGACAAAACACGCTCCCTAGATTATAATTATCGCATCCAATTTTATCCCCAAAAATTCAATCATGGAGGCGTTCTTTCATGGGCAAATTCGCTTCAGACGCTAAAGCTCTCCTTGACGCTATCGGCGGTAAGGAAAACATAGCGGCGGTATCACATTGCATAACCCGTATGCGCTTCGTTCTCGTTGACCCCAAAAGCGCGGACATAAAACGCATTGAGGGTATCAGCTCTGTCAAAGGCACGTTCACGCAGGCGGGGCAATTCCAAGTCATCATAGGGAATGAGGTTGCTGACTTCTACAAGGACTTCACCGAAATCTCCGGCGTAACTGGCGTATCAAAGTCGGAAGTCAAAAGCATGTCCAAACAGAATCAGAATATTCTTCAGCGTCTCATGACCTCAATCGCTGAGATATTTGCGCCGTTAATCCCTGCTATTGTCGTGGGCGGTCTCATTCTCGGCTTCAGGAATGTTATTGACAGCATGGAGATTTTCGGCGGTGCAAC
>JAFSKY010000222.1 GCA_017448685.1 Synergistaceae bacterium | reverse complement strand
GGTTCACAAGGGGGGCAATACTTTTCGGATTACTCACTAACCGTTTTGATGGCCGTGAAAGGGAGTACGTTCTTGATGTGATTGACACACTTGGAGGCTATGAGGAATACGAGAGGATGAGCGGAATTATAGTTGAGGGTGATGACAGAGCGGTAATAGAGATGCTTGCGGCAAATAAATGCCTGTCAGAATAGCAACGAACCATATTACATTTCAGGAGAAAATATATTGACCAAATACAAATTAACGCCTGACAAGCTCAGGAGAACAAAGCCGGCTGATAGCTGGAAACTTGCCACGACAGACGATATACCCCTCACAAAATCACGAAAGCCAGAGCCGCTTATAGGCCAGCAAAGAGCATTTGAGGCTATGGAGTTTGGCTTAGGTGTTGACGGACGCGGATATAACATATTCGTTGTTGGCGAACCTGGGAGCGGACGAACTAGCTACATACTTGAACGCCTTGAAAGCATGGCCGGGGAACTTCCTGCCCCGGATGACTGGCTATATCTCTACAACTTCGCAAAGCCGGGTGAACCTCTTGCTGTGTCAGTTCCAGCTGGGAAGGGCAAAAAGCTATCAGATGAGCTTGAAGAACTCTTGAAGGATCTCAAAGCCGTAATCAGCCGTGCATTTGAGCAGAGCCAGTACGAAGAAACCAAAGCCACGCACATTAAAGCGTTTCAGGAAAAAGCCGGGGCAATAATGGACAAATTGAAAGCCCGTGCAGAACGTGAACATTTTTCCCTCAAAAGGACTCCGCAAGGTTTCATCAATGTCCCGCTCATCAAGGACAAAGACGAAGAAGGCAATGAAATTATCCGTGAGATGAAGCCGGAAGAATACGAAGCGTTAGACAGCAAGAAGCAGAAGAAATACCAGGCAGCCAGCGAAAAAATATCACAGCGCACATTATTGGGAATGCGTGAGATTCGCGATATGGAAAAAGCCCTCAAGGAGAAATTGAGCCGCCTTGACGCTGAAATTTGTCGTAGCGCAATCGCTCCCAGCATGGACGAAATACGCGGAAAATACGCCGACAATGACGCGCTTCAGAAATGGTTTGACGCTATGACCGATGACGTTATCGAGAATTTCGGGGCGTTCGTAACAGCAGCAAGGGATGAATCAGCTGAGATTGACTTCACGCGGTATCAGGCAAATTTGTTCGTCAGCAATGACCCCCAGAAGGGTGCGCCAGTCATTTGGGAGACCAACCCAACATACTACAACTTATCGGGACGCGTGGAATATGAGAGCCATCAAGGTTACCTGTATACCGATTTCCGGCGAATATTGGCGGGAGCGTTCCATAGGGCTAACGGGGGATTTCTCGTTCTTGACGCGGAAAAAGTGTTGATGAATTTCATGGCGTGGGAGTCAGTCAAGCGCATTCTCAGAACTGGCGAGGCTTCAATCGAGAATCTTGGCGAGCAATACGGCGCATTGCCTGTATCATCTCTCAGACCTTCCCCAATCAGGATGAACCTCAAAATCATAATGACAGGAACGCCATATATATATGAGATGCTGCAATATTATGATGCCGAGTTCGGAAAAATCTTCAAGATTAAGGCGAGATTCGATTACGACATGCCTCGTACAGCTGGTAATGAGCGGAAAATGGCAAAGTACATAGCACAGTACATAAAGCGCGGGAATCTGAAACCTTTTGACGCACAAGCATTGTCGGAAATAATTGAATGGTCAGGTCGTGAGGCTGAAGATCAAAATCTTTTGTCGACGCAAACAGGCAGGTTACGTGAATTGCTTACAGAGTCAAGCGCATGGGCTGAAGGTGATATTGTTACGCGTTCAGATGTCGTGAAGGCCATTGAACACAGGAATTACAGGTTAAGCCTTTACCGTGAGAAATTAGCGAGGTCATTCAGGGACGGAATTATACGCGTTGACACTTCCGGCGAGGTTATCGGGCAGATTAACGGCCTAAGCGTGATAGATTTGGGGGATTACAGGTTCGGGCATCCGTCAAGAATCACGGCAAATGTCTTCATGGGTCAGGAAGGAGTCGTGAACATTGAGCGCGAAGTCAGAATGACCGGGCCAATACATAACAAGGGGCTAATGATTCTCTCAAGCTACCTCGGCAGGAAATACGCTCAGGATATGCCTTTGAGCCTGTCAGCACACATAACGTTTGAGCAGAATTATTCCGGCATTGAGGGTGATAGCGCAAGCTCTACGGAATTGTACTGCATACTTTCAGCACTCTCAGGACTCCCGCTGAAACAGGGAATAGCCGTTACAGGTTCGGTTGACCAATTCGGGAACGTTCAGCCTATTGGGGGCGTGAATGAGAAGATTGAAGGGTTCTATGAGTATTGCAAGATTGCCGGGCTTAATGGTGAGCAAGGAGTCATGATTCCGCAAGCTAATGTGCGTCATCTCATGCTGAAGCCTGAAGTCATAGAGGCCGTAAAGGATGGGAAATTCTCCGTGTGGGCTGTCGGCAATATCGATGAAGGAGTCGAAATCCTCACAGGCATAACCGCTGGGAAAATGCGCAAGGATGGTTCATACGGCGAAAAGACAGTTCACGGACTCGTCAAAGCTCGCCTGAAGAAAATGCTCTCTGATGGAATGAGGCTCGAAAAGAAATTTTCACGCACCCCACGCAAAACCAAAAAGAAAAAGCCTGACACTACCCCAGAAACCCAAAATGAACAGTGATACAATCTTGCGCATTCTTGACGCATTAGAATCACAGTACCACAACGAATCATGCCCGCCCGAACTCGGACACCCTGAGCCTTTGGACGGGCTAATTCTTACAGTGTTATCCCAGAACACAAACGACATTAACCGCGACAGAGCATATACAACACTCAAAGAGCGTTATCCTTCATGGCCGGATGTGGTTCACGCAGGGGCTTCACGACTTGAGGACGCAATACGCACAGCCGGACTCGCTCACACTAAGGCCGCCAGAATCATCACGATTCTTGAGCGCGTGTATTCAGATTTCGGGGAATACTCGATATTGAGGCTTGCGGGTTATGGCCGGGATTACATGCGCGAATACTTGAGAGAGCTTCCGGGTGTTGGGGCAAAAACTGTAGCTTGCACAATGCTATTTGACTTCAAGATACCTGCCTTCCCTGTTGACACTCACATAACACGCATATCCCATCGCACAGGTATCGCCAGCGAAAAATCATCGCCCGAAGAAATTTCACGTATGCTTGAAGCCGTTGTGCCTGAAGAGAGATGTCTAGGCGGTCATGTCAACATGATTGCTCACGGCCGGGCAGTGTGTCATCCCCGCAAGCCTGAGTGTGAAGAGTGCGTGATTTCGGGAATATGCCTACGTAAATTCAGTGAGACTCACTCTATG
>JAFSKY010000018.1 GCA_017448685.1 Synergistaceae bacterium | reverse complement strand
GACATCAGCCGCATCAATTGCCGTATCAGTTCCAGCACCTATAGCTATTCCGATGTCAGCGCGTGTTAGTGCGGGAGCGTCATTGATTCCATCACCAACCATAGCCGCAAGCCCATCAGCCTGCAACCTACGTATTACGCTCTCTTTACCGTCAGGCAATACCCCTGCGATAACGTCATCAACTCCGGCCTCAGCTCCTACAGCTTTTGCGGTGCGTTCATTATCGCCCGTGAGCATTACGACCTTTACGCCCAACTCTTGAAGCTCCTTCACGGCCTCGCGACTGTCAGGCTTTATCGTGTCAGCAACGGCTATAATCCCGGCAAGCTCATCACCTTTCACGAACATCAACGGAGTTTTCCCGGCTTGGGCAAAATTCTCAGCCTCACGCATGAACCTCTCACTCACCACATATTTACCGCTGATGAACTTAACGCTTCCACCTGTGAGGATGCTTCCATCATGAAGGCTGGCAGTGAGTCCGTTACCGGGTAATGCCCGGAAATCTGAGACATCTTTAGGCTTTATGCCTTTGTCCTTTGCGTATTCTGAAACGGCGCGGGCTAATGGGTGTTCGCTTTTCGCTTCGAGTGAATATGCCAGCGTGATTAGTTCGTCCTCCATGCAATCGCCTGCTGTGAGTATGTCCGTAACTTTAGGTTCTCCGCTGGTGATTGTCCCGGTCTTGTCGAGGGCGGCTACTTTGATTTTCCCAGTCTGCTCTAACGATTCGGCGGTCTTGAAGAGTATACCGTTCTTCGCTCCCATCCCACTGGCAACCATCACGGCAACAGGTGTAGCGAGTCCCAATGCGCAGGGGCAACTTATGACGAGTACAGCTATACCATATGAGAGAGCATCACCGAAAGTTTTTCCCGCAATCATCCATCCAATGACGACGCAAACGGCAATGAATATCACTGACGGCACGAAGATTCCGCAAACCTTATCGGCTATTTTTGCGGCAGGGGCTTTTGTGGCTGAAGCATCACTGACCATGCGTATAATCTGCGATAACGTTGTGTCATGGCCGACTCTCGTTGCCTCACATTTGATGTAGCCTGATTGATTCACCGTTCCTGCTGAGACTGAATCGCCTGGGGCTTTGTCGGCGGGAATGCTCTCACCTGTCAAGGCTGACTCATTGACCGCGCTTGTGCCTTCAATGATTACGCCGTCAACAGGAATGTTCTCACCCGGCCTCACTGCGAAGATATTTCCCCTCATGACCTGCTCAACTGGCACGGTAACTTCTTGGCCATTACGTATGATTGTGGCTGTCTTTGGCGCAAGTTTCATGAGGCTCTTCAATGCGTCAGTAGTGCGTCCCTTTGAGCGAGCTTCCAACATTTTGCCTACAGTTATGAGTGTGAGAACCATTCCGGCAGACTCGAAATAGAAATCCGACATCGAGAAAATCCCGGCATGTTCACGCGTCATCATAAACAGAACATACACGCTCCATGAGAACGAAGCAAACGAACCCATAGCAACAAGTGTATCCATGTTAGGCGCGAGGTGAAGCAGTGAGGTGAAGCCTGAGACAAAAAATTTCTGGTTGATGATCATGATGATTCCGGCGAGGAGCAATTGAGCGAGTCCCTGTGCTACGTGATTGCCCGCGAAAAATTCCGGCAATGGAAGCCCTATCATATGACCCATAGAGAAATACATTAACGCGACGAGGAATATCAATGAGGCAATGAGTCGGCGTTTCAGGATTGGAGTCTCGTGGTCGGCTAAAGCGTCTTCTTCCTTTGCGTGTGAGGGAGCTTGCTGTTCTGGGGCTTGGATGGTTGCGCCATATCCGGCTTTTTGGACGGCGGCAATGATTGAGTCGGGTGTTGCAGTGCCTTCAACGGTCATTGAGTTGGTGAGGAGGCTTACTGCGCATGATGTTACGCCGGGGAGCTTCTTGACGACTCTCTCAACCCTTGCGGAACATGCCGCGCAGCTCATGCCTGTAATGTTGTAGTGTTCTGGCATAAATATTCACGGCCTTTTCTTGTGTGATGGGATTCATTATATATGGCCGCGCAATAAGTTATTCCGTTCTGAAGTCTTCCGCCTGACTCCTTAGCATCGCAACAAACTCTTTCACGTTCTCACGCGTAACCTTAACGCCGAAGCCCTGTTGCTGTAATGCCGGGTATGATTTTCCGTTGCACATAACATCAATCATTAAATCGCCGACTTCTGCTTTGTAGTGGCTTGTTTCGAGATAATAATCATTACTCATGGTAACGTCATTAAGGCTACTGAAGTTCCAGAAGCTGGAGATTTCCGCTAGACCTTCGAGAAATTCAAGGTAGTTGCAATCTTTGACTGAGGCCACATATGTTATTTTGTGCATTGGGTTTGTGAACAAGACTAATTCAATGTCATTAGCTCGGCATATATTATCGATTTCGCATACATATTCCAGTGCTGACTCAATATCTGCGCTTTCCTTCCCTATAGAGGGATTTGCTTCACTCCAGTCAAATTTGCTGTCAGCTCCGTATGAATGATTCCAACCGTAATCATAGAATACTTTTACGTTGATGGTTTCTGTATTTTTTCGCCAGGCTTCTATTATCGTCTCAAGAGAACTGCGCACCATACCAATATCAATATACAATCTGGCAAAACGCAAATAATCGTCCCTGAGATATTCATATGGGCAGCGCATAGGTTCATTCGTCTGGTCTTCATAGCTCCATGTATAGGACAGTGAATCGAGGCCGATATATATTTTTTGCGGGTGTACGCCATTTTCCAGAAAGGTTTTCAGATTGAGCAGATGCCAACCAGGAAGCCCAGCTGAGTACGTCATGTTATAGCATTTCTCGCCGGGTATTTTCTCATTGTGTATGGATCCAACTCTTGAAGAGCCAAATATGAAGCTGTCAAACTTGTCGGGATTAGCCAGAATATATTTCATTTTGATGTAATGCTTGTTAGGTTCTATACCGTTACTCCTTATGTGTTCAGTATGGAAAACGTTGAAGGGATCAATCCAAACCGACAATACTACTTCAACGAGAACCACATATAGTGCAAAAACTGAGATTTTCAGCAGAAATTTCTTCATGGTTCGCGCACCTCGTTAAAATTGGAAATACACAAAGTTAACCGTTCTGGAAGAGCGAAGAAGCAAAATCCCCGTCAGCAGTCCGAAATAGAATGCGTAACGTAGAACAGAGGCTTTCTTGAACGTAATGCGGACTATGACATTTCGCTTCAGTGATAAGTAGTCCCAAAGAGCAAGCGCAATAACACTCAGAACGATGCATAGTTTCTCTACGTTGGGAATGTGTAAGGCTTTGTAGCCATCTGTGAACAAATATACGCTCAGATCAGATATACCAGTGAAGAGACTGCTTAGAATATACATTGCTTCTCCAATAGTATTAGCCCTGAACAACGCCCATGCCAACACGCAGAACCCAAACACCGCGCATACTCTCACAGCCCGCATGACTCCGTGAGGCTGATACCCTTTCGGGACAAACGCATTCTCGATGACCTGCGCGAGGCCATGAACTACCCCCCATAAAATGAATGTCCAGTTTGCACCGTGCCACAAGCCAGACACAATGAACGTAATCATGAGATTCACATTCCTGCGCAATTTCCCGCAACGATTCCCGCCCCACGGAATATAGACGTAATCCCTGAACCATGTCGACAGCGAGATATGCCAGCGACTCCAAAACTCACGGATGCTCGCGGAGAAATACGGTGAACGAAAATTCTCCATGAGTTCAATCCCGAAAAGTTTTGCGCAACCCCGTGCAATGTCTGAATACCCGGAGAAATCGCAATATATCTGGAACGTAAAGAATCCCGCCGCCAATATCAACGCAAATCCCTTGTAGTTGTACACGTCATTAAACACGCGATCAGAATACACAGCTAGGACATCAGCAACACACAGTTTCTTGAAGAACCCCCACGCCATCAATTTGACTCCGTATGTAGCCTGAGCGTAATCGAAATCATGATATGCCCTAATCTGCGGAAGAAGGTTGTTTGTGCGTTCGATTGGCCCGGCAACTAGCTGGGGGAAGAATGATATGAACGCCGCGTAAGTCCCAAAATGACGTTCAGCCTTTGTTTGTCCTCTGTAAACGTCAATAACGTATGCTAAGGTCTGGAATGTGTAGAAGGATATTCCAACGGGAAGCAGCAATTTCAGCGTTGAGGGGTGAAGGTGAATAGCGAACATCTGAAGGAAATCCGCTAATGCCCCGGCGAAAAAGTTGAAGTACTTGAACACGAACAACACGCCCAAGCATGACAGCAATGTGAAAGTGAGAATGAGCTTCTTTGCGTGAGGATTATTCCTGAAACGTTCGAGCATTATCGCGGCAATATATGATATTCCTGTGGTG
>JAFSKY010000221.1 GCA_017448685.1 Synergistaceae bacterium | reverse complement strand
GTCTGCATGACAATATGAGGTCGCATATCCTGTCTACAGTCTCAGCACTGAGATCTGCGTACATTGGGAGGGTCATTACCCGCCTGCTTACGTGGAGTGCTTCGGGTGTGTCCATGACGTTGAAGCGTCCGTGAAAAGCCGCAAAAGTGTTCGTGAGAGGGTAGAAGTATTTGCGAGCAGAGATTCCATTTTCCGCGAGCTTTGCGAAAACCTCACCCCTACTTGCGCCGAACTGTTTTTCCTCAAACACGACTGGGAAATACGCGTAATTCGGCTTCACGTTCTCTTGAACTGCGTTGAGCCTCAATCCCTCAATGCCTCCAAGCCTCGAAATGTAATGCTCATACACTGCTTTGCGCTTTGAGATTTCTCCGTCGAGATGCCGCAAGTTACATATTCCCATAGCCGCGCAAAACTCGTTCATTTTCGCGTTTGCACCAATGCTGATAACTTCCTCCGGGCCTCTTATGCCGAAATTCTTTAGCTCATACAGTGCCTCGCCTAACCTTTTGTCCCTGAAGCATGACGCTCCTCCCTCTATGCTGTTGAAGACCTTTGTCGCGTGGAAGCTGAAGCATGATGCATCCCCAAAACAGGCTGTGCTTTTGCCTTTGTACGTTTCGCCGAAAGTGTGAGCAGCATCGTAAATCACTTTGAGTTCGTATTTTTTCGCGAGTCTGTCAATCTCTTCAACGTCGCACACATTCCCATACACATGCACGGGCATTATAGCGCATGTCCTGTCAGTGATGAGGCGTTCGAGTTTTGTCGTGCATATCGTGAAATCGTCCGGGCGTATGTCGCAGAATACTGGTGTCAGGCCGTTGCGGATTATTGCGTGAGTTGTCGAGGCGAATGTGAAAGGTGTAGTGATGATTTCGCCCTGAAGGTTCATTGCCTGTAATGTGAGTTCGAGTGCCATATGTCCATTCGTGAAAAGCTCTATGCCTTCAACGCCGAGAAATTCGCGAAGCATGGATTGAAGCTGCTTGTGTTTTTCGCCCATGTTGGTGAGCCAGTGAGACTCGAATATGGATTTGATTTCCTCTGTGTATTCTTCAAGCGTGGGGATTGAAGAGCGTGTAACTAAGATTTGTTCCGGCATGAAATAGACTCCTTAATCTTGGAAGACTTTGCGCCACTGCCTTATAGCTTGGTCTCCTGCGGCGTATTCTTCTGCAATTTGGATGTTATTATATGCCAGTTCAGCCGGAAAATTCACGAGGGCTTCAAGGGTTATGCCTTCAAGTTCTGAGACAGGGTAGATGACGTATTTCATGTTCTGCGTGAAATGTTGCCACATTGAAGTATCATCGCGGAGGTAAACTTTCTTTCCGAGCCTGAGAAGTATGGAGATGTTGCCCATTCCCTGTTGTCTGTCATTGCTGAATACCCCTGCACAGCATGACGCGAGAAGCCTCACGTATTCGCTGAAGTCCATATAGTCGGTTACTGGGATGAATTTATCGCCGAAAATCCTTTTTCCCTCAGCTATGACCTTGTCGCGGTATTCTGGGACTCCGTATGAGAGTGGGCAGAGTATCTCTATGTTAGCGTCTTTGAGGTGTTCAAGCGCGAGAAAAGTCATATGGTGCTGGTTCTCCGGGAATGCTGAATTGCCCGCCAAGATTCTGAACGTGCTACCCTGATGTAATTCCTGCCTTGCTGCCTCGTAGTCTATTTTTTTGCGGGGGCTGCCTTTCATGGGGGCGGTGAAGTGCTTTGTGGTATTGGGGAAAATCTCGCATAGCTTCTCTATGTCCGTGTCAATGAGGTTGATTGTTCCTGCGCATTTCCTGATTAAGCAGTGGTGCAGAAATTTCTTTATGGAGCGTCGCGGATGAATGAGTGAATAGCGGACATTTCTCCAGCTGTAAAAGTCTCCTCCCCAGAAATGAAGGTATGTTTTTCGCACGAGTCCCGACAGAATCAGGGAGGACTTTATTACCACGGATATATACACACCGCTGATGATAATTTTCCCGCATTCTCTAAGCAATTTTCTGTGGGAGGGATTGAGGAACATTTCCCGTTGATGATTATAGTAGTGTATGTTGTCATAATTGAATATATTGATAGGGAAACCTGAAGCCAACGTGAAAAAGTGATGCTCATATTCTGGGAAGCATATTTTCATGAACTCGATGTAGCCAGCTGTGAATTTGTCGCGGGCGATGATGTGGACAATCATATTCATCATGCAGCCGCCTCACGCACAAAAAAACGCCCCGCCGTAATCTTGCGTGGCAGGACGTACTTCTTCTTGAATGATATATTTTT
>JAFSKY010000220.1 GCA_017448685.1 Synergistaceae bacterium | reverse complement strand
TACTTCTAAAGAATGCACAACCATAACGTGCAGAGCTGGACTACTCATTTTCTAGCCTACGCCTCAGCATTACCCTTGTGGTCATACATCCAGCAGGCCGCGTCAAACTTCTTGAGAATTGCCTCACGTGCCTTCACGCGGGCTTCGGGAGTGTCAATTCTGACTTTTCCCGCAAGAACTATCTGCGGCTCATCATCCTGTACTCCATAAATAAAGCTGTTGTTTGCTACCTCAATTCCTGCCAGTCCTGTCAAGGATTTCACCCCCATCATGATTTTTACTTCGAGTTCCTGTTTTGCTGGTCCGTTCAATAATTCAGCTTCCGTGCAATTCAGGATTTTGGCTAACTTCTGTAACTCGCTTGCTTTAGGCTCTCTTGTCCCGTATTCCCACCTAAGCAGGGTATTGACATGAATATTTGCCATTTCCGCAAGTTGTTCTTGGGTAAGCCCTCTTTTTTTCCTCCATTCCCTGATATACAAGTTTGTCCTCCTTTGTTAATTACCCGTTTGTGTTATTAATTATAATTAATCACCCGAAAATGTCAACCAATATTTAGCCGTTCAGGTAATTTTTCTTTGCCCTTCGGCTGTGGTAAAAACTCACACAAACGGTAAAATAATTTACAAAGAAGGTGAGACTAATGGAGCTTGGAGACAAGATAAAAGCCTTAAGGAAGAAAAAATACACGCAGGAACAATTAGCCGAATTAGTAGGTGTGCATGTCAATACAATAGTCAGATGGGAACGCAACGAGAGAACGCCGACAGCCGACAAGCTGAAAAAACTTGCCGACATACTAGGTACGACTCCTTCCGAGCTTCTGAGTTCAGATGATGTCTTGCCGATAAAATCTGAGGCAAAGAAGGATTCAGCTCCTTACACGCAAGAACAGCTGAACAAAGGAATGCTGGTTTATGTGCTGAATAATGGCGAGCGTATTGAACTACCCCCGATACAAGCTAGCTATGAATTTCTCCGTGATATGGCTATAAATTCTATGCGTCAGCCGGTTGCAGTTGGGTAGTGTGAAAATTTCAGAGAGGATGTGTGAGACATGAAGAAAATTTTATTGGGATTCTGCGTGGCTGTATTTATCTGTGCTTCAGCGTTAGGTGCGACAACTGGCGAAAGAAACGCGCTCGGCTCGGCAAAAGAATATTTGAGTGTCTCGGCATTTTCATATTCTGGCCTGATACAGCAACTTGAATTTGATGATTACTCGCATTCAGAAGCTGAATATGCCGCGAAAAATTGCGGAGCTGATTGGAACGAACAAGCCGCAAGACAAGCCACTGAATATTTGAATGTGTCTTCATTTTCGCGCAAAGGACTCATAGAACAGCTGAGATTTGACGGCTTCACCCGTGAGCAGGCTGAATACGGCGTGAACAAAGCGTACAAGTGATACACAAATCCATAGCAGGAGGTAATACGCATGTTAGTGAAATGCCCGGAGTGTCAAGCAGAAGTGAGCGACAGCGCATTGAAATGCCCTCATTGCGGGAAACAACTCCGCAAACCTAAGCGGGGCTTCTTCGGCAAGATTTTTCTGTGGTTGTTCTACCTGTTCAACGTGTTAATGCTCTTGTGGCTGATAAGCGGAATGAATGCGACATCTGAAATTGCGAATCAGGCAGTAACGGAGGCTGAAAAAGCCGGAGCAGCAATCGGCACGGGAATCGGAATTACGATGATTCTTTTTGTCTGGGCAATAGGTGACATAATCACGGGATTGCTTGCATTGATGACGAGGCCGAAAGCATAAAACAAAGGGAGCGCGTTATGCTCCCTCTGTCTTGGAAGTTTTAGGGAGGCCGTACAAAAAACCGTACAACCCGAACGCGGAATAATCCGGCAGAGTGCCTAATCAGCAAGACTTTGTGTATTCATTTCTGTAGCAGTATTGCCCACTCACTTAATCCCCTTCTTTCCATTCCACACTCAATTTCAATATCGACCACGTATTTTTTCCCTGCCACTTGTAGGGCTTGGCAATCGCCGTGAAGTATGCCGGGCGTTCTGATTTGTGCTTGAGGTTGTAGAGTTCGCCTTCCATGTGTACGAGTCCCCTTTCGCGCCTCACGTCTTGGACTTCAGCGTAATATATCGTGTCATCCTTCCATTGTCTTGCGTCAAAGTGGTAGCTGCTTCCGTCATAGATGGCTTCGGGCTGCCCTGTAACCGTTCTGTTGTTCACGTCCATGTCAAAATACTTCTTCACGCTCTGTGCGACTGATGAGCCTGACATTAGCGAAGGGCCGTATTCGCAATCTGGGAGGGCGCATTTCTTGAGGGTTGATTTTGGGTTGTTGATGACGTTGTGAGCTATGCCGAAACGGACGAGGTCAGCGTTGCCGATGCTGTTGATGTCGATTTCATACATACCTTGCTCGGTGAAGTTGCTGATGAATATTCCCATGCGCTTGATTTCGTCTGATTGTTTGGCGGCATTTGAGGTGAAGAATGCGAATGTGAGAATGAATATTGCGGTGAAGATTCTGCGTTTCATTGCAGAGAGCCTCCTTTGAGTTTTGTGTGATGTGAGAATTATACATAATGATGTAGGACGTGTTAATGTAGGTGATGTTGTTTTCAGGTACGATGAATTATTTTACATAGTATAATTTTCCCTATGAAAAAGCTATGAAAGATTAGCCAAGAATGAACGAATAACGAATGTTGTTAGGCCACACAATGACATAACAATTTTCATGAAAGGGTTGATTTTATGAGGAAGGTATTTTGTTGCCTAGCTATTATTGCGTTGATGGTTGCTCCGTCATTCGCCAAGATTCAGCAGATTGGGAATCTCACGGCTGATGTTCCTTCAGGCTGGAATGCCACGCAAAAAGGAAGCGTTACTGTCATAAGCCACAACAGCGGAAAAGCGTCTGTGTCTGTTGCGGTGAACTCATTGGGAGAAGCCTCACTTACCGACATAGCCGAACGACTCTATACGCAAATGGGCGGTGAGGATTTAGAGCAGGACTCTGATGGGGATTACATGTTCACATTCACGGACATTAACGGCACAACGGGACTCGTGATTCTGACTGACAGCGGCGAGGGCAGATATATATTGATGAGCGTATCAGGTTATGGGGAAAATGACGCATTGGATGATGAAATTGACGGGATTATTGACTCGCTTGATTGGGACGACTGAGACGGCTCTAATCCTCGTGCTATTCATGCTGGGAGCGTCAGAGGCTTCAATTTCACGTAACACTGTCAAACATGCGTGGAGCAACATAGCTCGTGCCGCTGAAATTTCTGGCGTGTCTGTGAATTTCGAGGATGACAGCGAGCCAAATGCTTGGGTGAAATTCTCGGATGAGACACATTATAGCCTTCACGTTACGGCGGGGCTAATGCGTATACTTGAGTCCGAGTCTGAAATCGCTGGGGTATTGGGTCATGAAGCCGGGCATATACGCCTTGGGCATTATGGCGGAATGGTCATCACTGACACTGCGAGAATACTCACAGGGACGGACAACGAATCGCCGGAGGGAATCGCTGAGGTTGTTGGGGTAATGGAGATGGATTTGCGAGAGTCTAGCTTCAGCCGTGAGCAAGAAACAGAAGCTGACGATTACGGCACAAAGATTCTGCGTGATGCCGGATATGATTCGAGGGGGCTTTACATGGCCATGAAACGAATCGAATCGGCTGGATATGGGAGCGGGCGTAACGGATTCAACTCTCATCCCGCAACACGTGAAAGGCTCGAGCATCTGGCTGAAATTTCCGGCGCAGGCAGGAATGATTCACGCAATGAATCGCGCAACAAATCCCGCAAAACTCCCCAGAATGATTCGCCACAAGATATAGCAGATATACTCATGGGGCGTTGAGGCCGCAAAAAAAACCCCCGAAGCAATAACGCCGCGGGGGATTCTTCCTTCTTCCTTACGCGCTACTTTACCCACAAACTTTCATTCCCGTAACGCTCATCAACTGCCGTGCTAAACCATCTGCCGTTAAGCACAGTCCGAATCATCACAGCTTTATCCTCATCCGAAATCGATTTGTCCGCGTCCATTGCGTCAAGAATTTTCTCGTAGGAGGTATGTTCCTCTGACATTACAGCGGTTGCCTTCTCATTATCAGCGTCAATGATGAGCTGTGTCGTAATTCCTTCCTTCGTCCAGAAATCCCAACGAGGTAGCCCTTCTCCGTTAGGGTTGTCAGTGTAAAAGAAATTCTTGTAGTACGCGTTGAGCATGTTGGATACGTTCTTGCGACTCTGGCTCGCGTAAATGTCCTCATATCCCACAGAGAAACTTGCTGTTATGCCAGTCATGAGCGGAGTCGTAATGCAGTGATATGCTCCGACAATGCCAGCGTATTCAGGCGAGGTTATTTCGGGATTATCGCCCCAGCTTATCAGGCATGTGTATATGGGCGACTTGTAGTCCTCAATCATTTTAGCGGCTGACTCTTCTCCGTTGAAGTAACCGTACATCAATGAGCCGTATTTGTCCGTGAACTTGTAGAGCGGGAATAATTTTTCGTCCTTGAACAGCTCAGAGTTTGAGAGCTTGCTGAATGGCTCTGACCCCTTGCAGAACAGCGAAAACTCCCTATCCCCGTTCACCATCAACACAGGAACATCGTTATACACCTTTGCGCCGTAACCCTCTTTAGGGATGACGACTCCGTCCGTGTAATGATGAGGGAATGCCGCCATACGTATAGCCGCACCGCCGAATGCCCCGGCTAATTCCTTGTCGCTGAGTGAGTACAGGAACTCGCGAACATCATCGCCATCAGTAAGAAGCCATGAATACGCTTCATCCTCATTTGCCTTAACGCCTTTGCTCACAGCGAGGGGGGCAAGGTGTTTTGCGTCAACCTTTGCTGACATTTCCGGGTCTGCTGTGGTCATTCCTCCGCTGAAGGAGATTGCCTTCTGGAATTTACCCTTCATGATTGGAGATATGAGCATGGCCATTACATCACGTCCGCCGGATGATGAACCTGATATTGTGATGTTGGCGGGGTTGCCTCCGAATGACGCTATATTGTCCTTCACCCAATCAAGTGCCGCCGCAAAATCAAGCATCGCGAAATTCCCGGAGTTTTCTTCGGGTGTTCCGTGCCTCAATGCAGGAAGTGAGATGAATCCGAGAAGGCCGAGTCTGTGATTGATGGAAATCACAACGCTGTCAACATCCTTCGTGAACTCTGTAGCAGGGAGCGCGGAGCTTCTGCCTGTTTGGTTGTTGCCTCCGTGAATGTAAAAGAACACTGGAAGCCCGGTTTTGTCGTTTGCGGGGCGGTAAATGTCGAGCGTCAGAGATCCGTTCTCATCGCCGTATGCTGTTTGAGTTGCGGCGAGGCTTTCGGTTGCGTCCTGGATTCCGTCCCAAGGCTCAACGGGTGCAGGAGCTTTCCACCTGAGACTGCCTACAGGAGGCTGGGCGTATGAGACTCCGAACCAATGAAACACACCGTCTTTCTCGAAACCTTTGAGAGTTCCGCTGATTGTGGGCTGTGTGATATTCGCTTCGTATTTAGGAGCTTCGTCCGCGAATATGGCTGATGAGACCGCAAGCACGAGAATTGCGGCTAGGAACAGGCGCATTACATGTGTACGTTTCATGAACGATGACACCTCTTTAGATTGTTATATGGATGAGGAAATGTTAGCATGGCCGTGAAAATTTAATGTCGGCGAATTTCCGTAATTGAGTTGCTCACCTGCAAATGAAAAACGCATAATGTGATGCCTTTGTTCCTTCACAAAAATCACGAAGCATGTACGCCACTTGCGATTCAATTCCGCCATAATCCCCGCGCTTTGTCGCAAAAAATTTCATTCTGTGAGATAATTCACGTCAACAATTCAATCACACACACAATATTCATTCTTGCAGGTGGTCAGATAATGTACATACTTCCGCCCGTCTGCTTCATTACCGAAAGGAGCTGCATAATTACATGATTCAACGGCTGCATCGGAGCGACCTCGGAAACTCCTTACGCACGCTCATGGAGAATGACCCGGCCTTCCGTCCAGTTGCCTATTTCTCAATGGAAGTCGGACTCAAAGAATCAATCCCGACATATTCAGGCGGCCTAGGAGTCCTGGCGGGCGACATCCTCAAAAGCGCGGCGGATCTCGGCGTTCCAATGGCAGGAGTAACTCTGTTATATCGCAAAGGATATTTCACGCAGGAATTTAACGATGAGGACTGGCAAATGCAAAAGCCGGTCGTATGGGATCCATCAAAGGAATTAACCCTCCTCCCCAACAGAATCACTCTCACAATGAGAGGCCGCGAGATTCAAGTAGGCGTTTGGGTATATGAATGTATAGGCGCAACAGGTTATCCCCTTCCGATATATTTCCTTGACACAGATTTTGAGCCAAACCACCCTGATGACCGCAAACTTTGCTGGTATCTTTACGGCGGCGATAACAATTACCGTTTGTGCCAGGAATTTATACTCGGTGTAGGCGGATTGAGGATGCTTCGTGATCTCGGCTATATGAACATAGACACGTTCCACCTCAACGAAGGCCACGCGGGATTCCTCACACTTGAGCTTATGCGTGAGTTGGGATATTACGCCCCGGACAAAATCCGCGAGCAGGTTGTGTTCACGACACATACACCAGTTCCAGCAGGCCATGACTATTTCACGTTCGGCGAAATCGATCAGGTATTCCCCGATGACGCAAAAGCCACGATTCACCGCATGATGCCCAATATGCCGGGCGTTTCAATGACTGAGCTAGGACTCCGCTATAGCAGGTACGTTAATGGAGTCGCCAAGAAACACGCTGAAGTCTGCAATGCAATGTTCCACATGGAAACAGTTGATTGGATAACGAACGGCATTCATCCTACAACGTGGATAAGCTCAGGAATGCGCAAGCTCTACAACAAGCATATACCCGGCTGGGAGCTTGACCCTGGAAGGCTCGTTCAGGCACTCACGCTTCCGAAAGACGAGCTTTGGACGGCTCATCAGGCATCAAAGATGAGGCTTTTTGCCCGCATACTTGAGACCAACGGAATACAGCTTGACCCGAATATTCTCACGCTAGGTTTTGCGAGAAGAGCAGCAACCTATAAGCGCGCTGACCTGTTGTTGACGGACATTGAACGCCTCAAGAGAATAGCCGGGAAAGAAAAAGTACAGTTCGTTTTTGCGGGAAAATCACACCCGCAGGATGAGGGTGGAAAAAGACTCCTCCAGAAAATTCGCCAAGCTTCAAGGACTCTCAAAGACAGCGTTACCATCGTATTCATCGACAACTACAACATGGAAATAGCTTCACTCCTCACACAGGGCGTTGACGTATGGCTGAATACTCCTATACGCCCAAGAGAAGCAAGCGGCACTAGCGGAATGAAATGCGCCATGAACGGAATCATGAATTTCTCGGTGCTTGATGGCTGGTGGATTGAAGGCTGGATTGAAGATGTAACAGGCTGGTCAATCGGCCCTGAACCTACAGAGTCACAAGCAGATGCGCATTATGACGAGAATCTTGACGCTGCCGACATGTACAAGAAGCTGGAAGAGAAAGTAATCCCCACATACTACAACGATCATGACAAATGGGTAGACATGATGAGGCACACAATAGCCCTTGATGCGAGCTTCTTCAACACACACAGGGTAGTGCGCGAATATGCCTCAAAAGCGTACTCGATAGACTTCAGGGGAATGTGATAAATTCTTCATTGAAAGGAATGCAGTAAATCAGCAATGACGAAAAGCGGTAATCCTGTAAAAGTATTATTCGTAACTACAGAGCTTGCCCCGTTCTCGAAGGTTGGGGGATTAGGCGATGTTGCCGGATCTCTTCCGAAGGCATTACGTCAGGCGGGCGTTGATGTCCGTGTCGTAACTCCAGCTTGGCCCGGTGTGCTTGAGAGGGCTGCGGCTTCCGGCCTCAAAACTACAACGCTGAAGACGAAAGTTTACGCGGCTTATGACTGGCGCATCCACTCAGCAACGGTGATAAAAGCTGAAGTGAAGGGTGTACCTACGTATTTCCTCAAGGCTGAGGATTACACCGGGGATATGTACCCGTCTCAGCTCAATTTCTGGACGGCATCACCCTTTGCGGTGTTCTGTATGCAGGCACTTGAGCTGAAAGAGGCTGTTGAATGGGAGCCAGATATATACCATTGCCACGACTGGACGAGCGCGTTTCTTCCGTGTGCATTGGCTTGGCACAGGCACTACAGGCAGGCGGGCGGAAAAAGCATAATGACCCTCCACAACGTAGCGTATCAGGGAATATTTGAGCCTTCACCATTCCTTGAGGCATCCGGGCTTGAGCCTTGGAGCTTCAGCTCATCGACAATGGAGTTTTATGGGCAGGTCAACTTCCTGAAGGGCGGAATAGTCGCCGCAACAGCTGTAAGCACAGTTTCACCGACATACGCGAACGAAATACAGACCTACGAATCAACCCGCGAATTATCCGGGATACTCTACCAGCAGAGGAGCAAACTTCGCGGAATCCTGAACGGCCTCGACACAAAGTTTTGGGATCCAGCCGGGGATAAAGAGCTTCCCGCAAAATTCAGCGTGAAAGACCTCAAAGGTAAGCAGGCTTGCAAACGTGAACTTCTCACACGCGCCGGGCTTGACCCTGACACAACAGCACCCGTTATTGTCTGCGTGAGTCGCCTCGTTGAACAGAAGGGCTTTGATATGGTATTCAGCGCGGCAGGCCAGATTGCCGAGACTGGAGCGAAGTTAATCATTCTTGGCTCTGGTAATGACTGGATAGAGAACGGAATCATGCAGGCGGCAGAAACTTACCCGCAGAGCATAAAGCTGTTCAAAGGGTATGACGAGCCGTTATCGCACCTCATGTACGCGGGCGGAGATATATTCCTGATGCCGTCAGTGTTTGAGCCTTGTGGGTTGTCGCAGATGATTTCCATGAGATATGGCACAGTTCCTGTAGTGCGTGAGGTTGGCGGGCTTCGTGATACAGTGTTTGATGTTGACCGTCCTGAAGGCGGAAATGGCTTCACGTTCCAGACATGCGATGCTGAAGGAATGATGTGGGCACTTCGCAGGGCTGTTGACAGGTACAACAACGACAAAGCCGCGTGGAAGAGAATCATGCTTGAAGGAATGCACGAAGATTTCACGTGGGACAAATCCGCCGGACTCTACAAGGACATGTACGAGGATTTGATGCAGTAAAAGTGTGAATCATGCCTCCGTTATTATGGCGGGGGCATTGTGATATATATGAAGGAGATGAAGTTTGTACCATGTACACAGGCAAACACGGAAGAGTGCTAGGTATAGTGCTTGCGGGCGGAAAAGGTGAACGCCTAATGCCCCTGACGAGTTACCGCGCAAAACCTGCCGTATATTTCGCCGCAAAGTACCGCATAATAGACTTCGCCCTCTCCAACCTCATCAACAGCGGAATCTACTCGGTATACGTCCTGACGCAGTTCAAGAGCCAGTCGCTTAACGAACATATAGAGCGTGGCTGGCAGTTTGGCGGTGCTATGCGTGGGCGTGATTTCTTCGTTACGACAGTCCCCGCGCAGATGTGGAGCGGAGAACATTGGTTCCAGGGAACAGCAGACGCAGTGTATCAGGCAAAGCACATGATTACGCGTTTCAGAGCCGATAAAGTCTGTATATTCGCGGCGGATCACATCTACAAGATGGACGTGGATCAGATGCTCTCATACCATGACGCTCAGCACGCTGATGTTACAATCGCGGCAAATGTCGTTCCTGTTGAGGAAGCCAGCGCATTCGGTTGCATAAAGACCGACAAGAGCGGACGCATCATTGAGTTCATGGAGAAGCCGAAAAACCCGCCGGAAATCCCCAGCAAGCCGGGATTCTCGTATGTCTCAATGGGCAATTACGTTTTTGACCGCAAAGTCTTGGAAGAAGCCCTTGATGATGACGCTATGCAGGAAGAAACCAGCCATGACTTTGGCAAGGACATAATCCCCAGCCTTGTCGCACATGGAATGAAGGTTTGCGCGTATGACTTCTCGACAAACGTACTTCCTCACCCGAAAGCAGAGACCGAGCTTATTCACCAGTGGAGGACGGATAAACCCTACTGGCGCGATGTAGGAACGCTCAAAGCATATTGGCAGGCTCATATGGAGCTTATCGGCCATGAGTCAGAGATGTCATTCTACAATCCAATGTGGCCAATTCGCACAGTCTCATACGGTGATCCCCCATCATACTGCTACCCCGACAGCGGACACCCCTGCAACATTAACAGGGTCATGCTCTCAGAAGGAAGCAGGATTTTCGGCGCGGATGTGTCAAATTCAGTTCTCGCCCGCAACAGCCTCATTCAGGCAGGAAGCGTTGTTGAAGAGAGCATCATCGGCCATGATGTAGTTATAGGCCGGAATTGCCGCATTAGACGCGCAATAATTGACGGGCATAACATAATCCCGGATGGAACCGTGATAGGTGAAGACCCCGACCTTGACGCAAAGCACTACTTCGTTGACCCGAAATCGGGAATCGTTGTAGCAGGAGTGCCGAAGGAACTTTACCTCAGCGGAAGCGACACAATCGAGGAAGGTCAGAGCTGGGACACAATGGGCTAAACCCTGAATCCCAATTGAAGAATGAATGCCCCCGGCTGAAACATGGCCGAGGGCGTTTTTTTGTGTGCGTTTTTGGGCTAATTCTGGAGGGATGAAACGTAATTTGAGAATACTTGCTCTGCTTTGTCCGTGAGATATGCATCAGACTGCGTGAAATTTATGGTGTTGAGCCTGCCGCCTCTCGTGTCAAACTCCGTCCACTGGTGAACCCCGCCGGAATAATATGTGCCGTCATTGTTCTTTGAGAGCGAGTCGCCGAAAAATCTACGCACGTCAGAATCCCTTGAGCCGATTCTGAGTCCGCCCGCAAATGTCATTGAAGAGTCAACTGTGTAAAACTTTGAGAGATATTGCCCCGATTTGGCGATTACATAGCCTCTACCCTTCCAGATTCGCGAACTTCCATCCGTGAATGTCGGCTTACCCCTCATGATTTTATCGGCGATGTTCTTCAAGCTGGCTTCAAAATCGCTGTAAGGGTCTGAGGTTGCGTCCTGAATGAGGCTGCGTATGTATTCGGCACGGTCATTCGTGGCTTGGGCGTATGCTTCAGTCTTTGAGAGTCCCTGAGACTTCATGAGCCTCTGTGCGTCCTTGTCGCGTCCTGTCTTGATCCATTGAGTTTGGGACTTCTTGAGCTTCGCGAAATCTGCGGCGGTCATTGAGTCTTTAGCTTCTGCCCACGCTGAATTGAGATTCCTGTCTGCCTCCAAGAAATTATCATCGCGCATCATCCTGCCGTATTCGTTATCGCTCAACGCTAGAGCCTGAGACGTAATGCAAAGAATGAACACGACAATTAACGCTGGTACAAATTTTGCCTTCATGATGGAATAACCTCCTGTGAATGTTTGTGCGTAATTATAGCTGTTTGTTCCTGATTAGTATCCTGAAATACGTGGAGCGACCGTTAATGCGTAAGTCTTTGCCGTCATTGCCCTTCCTGAAGCCAAGAATCTCGAACTGCTCCGGGCTATGTTTGTGGAGGAATGTTACAGGGACTCCCATTGTCCCGGCGAAATCCGCGGGGATGTCCCTCGTACTGTCAATGTTGATTGCGGGGTAATTGTCGTAGAAAGGGTATTCTGATTCATGGCCGCGATATGTCTTCGTAAGAGGGATGAACTCATGCCGCTTTGGGCTGTCAAGGTTCGTTAGCCATAAGCAATTGTTCGGGGATATTATGTGATTTCCGTGTTCGTCAGCGCGAGTCTCTGTACCGTAAAGCGGGTAATCCTCCGGGACAATGAAGCCTGAGATGCCCCTGCCGAAATTCACGCCAAGCCAGATTTCCCCGGATTGTATCAGAGTGAAGACTTCCTTGTAGGTGATGGCGTTGATGTTGCTGATGATGAGAAACTTTTTGCCGTAATGCGTGAGCTGTCGCAAATATTCCCTGAAGAGCGAAAACGGCGGATTCGTAACCACAATGTCAGACTGCCTCAGCAACTCTATGCATTCATGACTCCTGAAATCACCATTGCCCTCAAAGCGCGTAATGTCATCAAGATTCTCACGGCCAGTATAGTCACGGTAAAATCCTCCGTCATGAGCCGAGCTGAAGAGATCAGCCTCATACCGCCTGTAACATGAGCATATCAGCCTCCGCAGTCCTAGCCTCGTGAAATTATCCGTGAAGTAACGGCAGAAATTGCTGGTTCTAGGATCATCACAGTTGCAATACACGGTTTTGTTCATGAAGTGGCGCGTGTAGTGCTGTAATTCGCGCTCTATGTCTGTGTAAAGGGTGTAAAACTCATCGCGCTTGCTGAGTTTGGCGTGGTCTAAGAGTGCGTGATTAGCTCGACGGGTCATGAGGCTATTTCCCTGTGAGCTGTGTGAACAAATCGCTGGCTAAAACTTTTAGCTAGGTCTCTGCTATATCTGACATAATGCGGGACATTTCGCCTTCCTCCCATTTTCCGCCGTCCCCTTGAGTGTAGATTGAGGCAGCCTGAAGCATTATCATTTTGTCCTTATGAGGTATGAACTTGTTGCGACATAAGTTAGTGTTCAGAGGCATTCCGTAATTCGCAGCAGTCAACCTGTCTAACCTATTGAGTGAGCCTGAATCATAATGAAGAGTTACTCTTCTTCCATCAGGACGAGTAATTATTATGTCCTGCGTGAGAAAGTTTGAGCCTTCAAGGAATAATACATACGGGAAATGTGATTCTGACAACATATAGTTGGCAATCTCAGAGATATTTTTGTGAGCGCGTTCTATGGCATTGCCAGCAACCATTAAATCTTGGTCATTATTCTTGCCTACAAGGATTCCCTGCCTTATGTTGTCTATGTCTTTGCCCTGATATTTTGCCTCAGACACGAGAATAATCCGCCAGCTGTCAAGGTCATCTTTCACCTCAATGATTCCTCCGTCAGGCTGTATGCTTGCATCCCTGACAAAGAGAGTCTGCCCTAATTCCGCATCAAGACTACGCAATGCGCTGTTGATTTCTGATTTGCTGATGCTGTTTCTGTGTCTGAACGACAAGCGCGGATATTCAGCCTCAAGGTATTTCATTACCGACATAGCCACGCGCCGAACTAATGTATCATGCGTTTTTGCCTCACTGCCGAATATGCCCTCAACCCCATGCGATTCTTTGTGCTGGCTCGCTAATCTTCCTGACTGTCTCATTGCCGGATTATATCACCCCCGCAATCACTCCCCCGCCGATGACATATTCCCCATCATATATCACCGCCGACTGCCCCAAAGCTGGACATTTCACACTTTCAGCAAACTCAATCACAAACTCATCATCACCCGACTGATTCACCGTACACGGAATCTCACGCTGCCTATAACGCACCTTCACGCCCGCCCGGAAATTCTCCGGCAACCTCTCATACGCAACGAGATTCACATTCCTTGCAATTATCCCACGCGCATATAATCCCGCGTCATTCTCTGGCATAAGGGTTATCGTGTTGCTGTGAGGGTCAATGCGTGAGACATATAACCGTGATTTTCCCGCAACGCCAAGCCCACGACGCTGGCCAGCCGTGTAATGTATGATGCCCCTGTGATGACCGAGAATTTTCCCGGAAGCGTCAACGAAATTCCCGGCCGGATAATTTTTGCCCGTGAAAGCCTCAATGAATCCGCCGTAATCACCATCAGGCACAAAGCATATATCCTGAGAGTCTCGCCTTTTCGCGTTCACGAAGCCAAGAGATTCGGCCATGTCGCGCACGTCAGATTTCAACATTCCGCCCAAAGGAAAATCAACGCTGGATAATTGCTCCTGCGTCAAAACGTACAATACATAGCTCTGATCCCGTGATGGATCTACAGCTTTGCGGAGGAGATACCGCCCCGAATTATCGCGCTCAATCCTCACATAATGCCCCGTCGCTATGCGGTCAAATCCTGAAGCCCTCGCATGACTCATGAATCCCCCAAACTTGATGTGCCTGTTGCACTCTATGCAGGGATTCGGAGTCCCGCCTGATTCGTAGACCTCAACGAAATTCTGCATGACCTTATCCCGAAACATTCCGCGCATGTCAATAACCTCATGGCCAACTCCAAGCCTCTCACACACTGAGCGGGCATCATTTACGTTATTCGCGCCGTCATCAGCAAGAAGCATTGTAGCTCCAACGCATGACACGTATTTTTCCCGACACAAAAAAGCGGAGACGCTACTGTCAACGCCTCCGCTCATCGCAACTAGTATGTTCATGGAAAATATTACTTCACCATTGCGCCCAATTTCTGAAGTCTCGTTATTGCCTCAGAAAGTATGTCCTCAGTTCGCGCAAAATGGAAGCGTATCAGGTTGTTGATTGGCTCACGGAAGAAACTCGAACCCGGAACCGCCGCAACTCCTATGTTCTTGATGACCCATTCGCAGAAGTCTAAATCCTGCCAGCCCTTGAACTGTGGCAGCTCCAAGAAGTCGGAAATGTCGACCATCACGAAATACGAACCCTGCGGAACATTATGCTTCAGCCCGGCAGCGTCAAGCCCATCAAGGAACATGTTGCGGAGCTTCGTGTATTTTGCCTTCAGCGCATCATAGTACTCTTGCGGCAACTGGAACGCATGAACAGCAGCCTCCTGTAACGGCGCAGCAGCTCCAACCGTCAAGAAGTCGTGAACCTTCCTCGCACCGTCAACAACATCAGCAGGCCCAATCAGGTAGCCCAATCTCCAGCCCGTGATTGAATACGTTTTCGACAGGGAGTTGCATGTGATTACGTGGTCAAACAGCCCCGTCAATGCTGAAGCGTAAACGTGCTTGTAGGGGTCAAACACTATATGCTCGTACACCTCATCCGTGATGATGAATGCGTCATACTTCACTGCAAGCGCGCCGATTTCGGTCAATTCCTTCTCGGTGAAGACTTTTCCGCAAGGGTTAGAGGGGTTGCAGATTACGATTGCTTTTGCTCCCTGCTTGAAGCCGTCCTCGATAAGGTTAATGTCATAGTCATACGTTGGAGGCACTAACGGAATGTATATAGGGGATGCGCCCGACAATATCGAGTCCGCGCCGTAATTCTCGTAGAACGGGGAAAATACCATGACTTTATCGCCGGGATTGCATATCGTCATCATGGCCGCCATCATTGCCTCGGTTGAGCCACATGTGATTACGATTTCGGTCTCCGGGTCAATCTCGCGCCCTATCATTTTGCTCTGCTTGGCGCATATTGCATCGCGGAAGTTCTTTGCTCCGAATGTGATTGCGTACTGGTGGGGGCCTGTGTGGGCTGTCTTGGCGAGGGAGTCCATCATCTCGGTTGGAGGATCCCAATTCGGGAAGCCCTGTGAGAGGTTTATTGCTCCGTACTTGTTGCAGATTCGAGTCATTCGGCGGATTACGGAGTCGGTGAATGTTCCTACCCTGTCGCTTAATTTGGGCATGGGGTGATTCATATCCTTTCGTGTTGTGTCTTAACCGCAAATTTTACGTTCGCTTGCGGCAATTTGCAATATTCACTGAACGAAAGAAGCCCCCGATGTCGTATCAGGAGCTTCCGTTTGTGCGTGTGCTTTCTGCGTGCTACTTGTTGGACTGTGTAACGCGAAGAGACTGAACCTGCTTCGTTACATTGTCCTGCACGATGATCAGCCCTTCACGGGTATGGTATGACGTGTCGCTCCCTGTGTCGAAAGCGTCAAGCTCCCAGAATATGGACTTTTCGCTTGGGCCTGTGTTGTGGCCGGTCTTCTGCTCAGGGCTTATACGAATCCAGGCCGCAGTACTGTAAATCGTCCAGTCGTGATTGCAGAGGAATTTGAAGATTATATTCGTCTTCGCGTTTTTGTCGAACGTCAGACCATTCTCCGACGTGAGGAGGCTGTGTGAGTTTCACGTATCTGTATGTTGTATCGCTATGACTAGTCTGATACCTAGCATGTCCTGTTCCCTTAGAGCCTAACTGCTTATCATAGAGCGTAATCTTCATATTTGCAGTCTGGGTTGGATCTTTCACCTGCCACATCCATTCGCAATCGAACGCGTTGTTTCTCGTCCTAGCATCAATGCCGTCATATTCCGCGTAGAAATTAGGCGTGTCGCTGTCATAGTCAGCCTCCCATTCTGCCGCACTACTTTCGCACTGATTTTTCAAAGCCCATTCGGTTGTTTCCCATGTGGCTGAATGACTGTACGATGCGCCGTTAGTTTTCGACGTACTTCTTTCATGACTAAGCTCCACGCCCATGCTTGCGCCCAATCCTGCACTTTCAGCTAAGGAAGCATTGAACGATGCGGTTGTTTTCTCTCCATATGATTCTCCGACAGTGGTTGATGTGCTGTGTTCAGTGCCGTCAGTTACTGTCGATTTCCTATTGACGTTTCTGGGGGCATTGTTGAACAGATCGAAGTACGAATCGTCCATAGTCAGCGTGTGCCTGTACGTAAAGAAACTTGTAGCACCGTAAGCGTAGCGGTAGCCATCATCTTCTTTCCATCTCTTATAAGCGTCAGGGTAGTAACTGCATTTAGACTGAACAACGTAATAATCGTACTCTTCCCCGAAGTTGTGGAAGGCATAAATCGTGTCAGCGGTATTAGCTGTACGGCTGTGATACCAATTCCCAATCCCGCGTATGTAAATCTTGTGCTTCCAGTCGAAATTTGATGACTCCCTCTGTGCGTGGTAGTCGAAAATTTTGGTTGATGGTTCATCTGCCGCGTTCACCTTGAATGACGATGCAACAAAGGCTTTCTGCTCCGCAAACACAGAGTCAATCTCCGCAGACCAGTCCTTCAGCGAAAGATACCTTCTCGCCTGGAAAACGTATTCTCCCCTCATGCCCTCGTATGGGTCAGATACTTCGGGTAGCACAGGTTCAGGCTGAGTCCCTTCTGCGACATCTTCGGATACTTCGCCTTCTTCCGCGTCAAATTTGGCGGCATGTCTCATCAGTGAGGCAACACTCGGCAGCATGTATGTGTACGTGTGAGATGAAGCCCCGTTGTAGCGTTTGGCGAATGCGTACATCTCAGGGTACAAGTCTTCCGCGTCAACGTCCTCATCGTCCGCTACTTCTTCCGGCTCAACGTACGTGGGCTGTTCACCTAACGCATTGTAGAGCTTGTTGATGAGATACGGTGAAGGGTACATGAGGACGACTGTATCACCGCTCTCGTATCTCTCTTTGAGCTGGGATGCAAGCTGCTTGATTGCTTCGTCGGAAAGGTCATCTGCCGCGCTTCTCACGCCTGAAGTTCTCACGGCTGATGCTGAAGCTGATGAAAGGTCCTGATTGATTGAGGCTGAACCTCCGCTGAACGAGACGAAATGCATGGTGGGTTCGGGAGTTCCGTTGCTGTTTGTCCTGCCGCCGCTGTTTTCCTGCATCATGAGCACCGCAAACTCTTCCGAGTCTACAACTTCTGTCATGTCAGGAATTACGGTTGCTTCCGGGGTTTCGTCTGGGTTACTGGCTACTTTGCCCCCCCCACCCCCCCGTTACAGCCGCTGAGGGTAAATACTGCCAGCAACAACGACAATGCGCAAAGTACTGTTCAATACTTCTTGAATGTCAGGGATGAATACCTCCGTGAATGGATTAGCTCAAACCTGTTAATCAGCTTCAAGCCGTTGCAATTATAATTCCCGCGAAAAAAGTTGTAAACTTCACGGCCTCAACATTCGGGTGTAATTGCGCGTTCATGGAATATAATTATCCCATTATGCATAACTCAATCACTTACGCTCAAACCGCAAGCCTCCTCCTTGACGGCCATGAAACTTTTTCCGCCCTCAAAGACGCTCTCACACATGCAGAACGTTCAATCAACCTCGAATATTTCGCCTTCCACGATGATGAGACAGGTCGCACAATCACGCGCATACTCTCAGAGAAGGCAGCTCACGGCGTGAAGGTCAGAATGCTCACAGACTCGGTAGGAAGTTGGCGGCTCTCACGGAAATTTATACGTGGCCTCAAAGATTCCGGGATTGAGTTCAGGCGGTTCACTCCTTTCACGTTTCACAGGGATCACAGGAAGATCATCACGGTTGACGGCGTTACGGGTTTTCTCGGAGGCTTCAACATTGGGGATGTGTATTTGCGTCAGTGGCGTGATACTCACCTCATGCTTCAGGGCGAGGCAGTGAGGGAGCTTGACGGGATTTTTGCGGGAATGTGGACGAGGGCGGGCGGAAAATATGACGGCGGGAATTTCGCGGGAACATGGCCGGATTTCGGCGGGGGAGTCCCTTTGAGGATTATTGCGAGCGGGATGGGGCATGATTACCGGGCAATTGCGGATGAGTATATACGTGTGATTGAGGCTTCGCGCAAACGAGTCTGGATAACGACGCCATATTTCGCGCCTGACGGGAAATTTCTTGAGGCAACCTATAATGCTGCACTGAGGGGTGTTGATGTTCGCATAATAATTCCGTCATGGTCGAATCATGTCATAGTCTCGTGGGCTTCACAGTCATATATTGATGCGCTAATAGCTCATGGCGTGAGGGTCTTCACCTACAAGGGAGGCTTCATACACGCTAAAACTATGATTGCCGACTCACATGGTGCCTCAGTTGTAACGGCTACCCTTGACGCTTTGAGCTTCGAGATAAATTACGAGGTGCAAGCGTTTGTGTATTCAACGAGGCTGGTGAATGAACTTGAGGGGGTATTCATGGAGGATTTGAGGAATTGCACGGAGGAAACAGAGTCTTCACGAGGAAAAAGAAAACGCCCGGCCATGATGAGACTGAAAGAATTTGCCGGACGCTTGTTATCTCCTATACTATGAACGCTTAATCTTCAGGAAGTCATACACCCACGCTTCAATTATCTCCCAGAACAGCCACAGCACCACCGATAACACCATCATAACGCCAAACAGCACTTCAACCCACAACGTAAGCCCATCAGCGAACCCCGCCCCAGTCAGCGACAACACAGCCATACCGGGAGCGCGTCCAAGCAAGCATACCAGCGACAACGGAAGGAGCTTGAGCTTTGTGAGGCCAGCGAGGAAGCACACAGCATCATCCGGCAAAGCTGGCAGAAGGAATATCATGAAGAACGTCATATACCCGCCGTCAGAGATTACCGAGTCGAAACGCTGAATGATTGACTCAGGAACAATCTTGCGCACTAGGGAAATACCCAACAGCCTCGCAAGCACCATCGCAATCAAGCTACCTATGACGAGTCCCAATGTGGTAAGCCCCCAGCCCTTCCAGAATCCGAATATGAATCCCCCAGCAAAAGCCGCCGCCTGTCCGGGAATGGGAGCTATTACGACCTGCAAGACCTGAATCGCAACGAATATCCATTCAGAGCCTTCACCGAGCTTGCGTAATTCTGAGGGGTTATCCGCGTAATATGAGATTTCCGTCAACCATTCTTCCGGGATTACGGAGCGTAACGCCCACAACACAGCCGCAATTACGGCCATGATGATGAATGCGGGAATAAGTATCATGATGAGGGATGAAAATTTGCGTTTGAGGAGAGCAACGAAATCTTGTTTTGTCATGTGTAATCACCATAAAAAAATGGACACCAGCGGAATTTTCACTGATGCCCTTTTCGTGTTCAAAGTTTGAGAGTTTGAGAGTGTATGTTATTTCCAGCCGACAGAAGCGAGGCTTACCCATTCGCCATCCTTGAAGAAACGTGCTCCGGCGAGGTTCATTTTGTTGGTGTCCTTGATGACGTTTACGCGGACTTTTCTGTCTTCTGTGCGGAGATCTATCTCAAGCTCCATTGAATGCTGCTGAATCCAGCCCTTGTAGAATATGCCGACCTTAGCGCGGATTACGCCATCACCCTTGTAGAACGGCTCCTCAACGTAATTCGATTCAGCCTCTTCAGGCTTCACTGTGGGATGGAAATCGGGAAGGACTCTTTCCTTCGCGAACGTCAAGAAATCAAATCCGCCGTCAGCTTTTGTGTCTTCAGCCGCGAATGCCCCGCAAGCAAAGAACGCCGAGAGAATCATTACGAGCATAACGCCCAATGCAGTTTTCTTCATTGCTATATTGCCTCCTGAAATTTGTGGTTGATTGTGGGATTCTATCAGCCTGCCCGCAAATGTCAAATCATGACGGAAAAAGGTCAACAAAAAAGGGAAGCCGGATTTTGTCCAAGCTCCCCTCTTCAACGAAAAATTTTATGCCAATGCGCTCTCAATTTCCGATTCGTTCTTGACGGGGATAACTTCCCCCACAGCACCCTTCTTTATCACAACGATTGCGGGCATTTTGTCAGCGAGGCCGAGTTTTTCCGCCATTCTCGCATTCCTGTAGCCGTCAATCACCGGGACTTTCACGCCTTTAGCCTTCGCGAATGTTTCAGTGGCGTTTGAGAGTTTGACCTGTTCCGCGTCAATGCTGGAGTAGAAGAACGCTTTGACCTCGTCAGGCTCAAGGAGTGTTGAACGCAGGTGAAGTTGCTCGTTGATGTATGAGCTTGCCGCCATAGCCGCGACAGCACCATCAGCAGCAGCCGTTATGACTTGGCGGAGGTATTTGCTTCTCACGTCTCCTGCCGCAAAGATTCCTTCTACGGACGTTTCCATGTGGTCATTTGTGATTATCCAGCCGCCTTTTTCCGCCTTAACGAGACCTTTCACGCAGTCAACATCTGGCTCTTGTCCCACGAACATGAACACTCCTGACACAGCAAGGTTTGATGTTTCACCTGTACGGACGTTTTTCAGCACAAGGTTTTCGACCATGCCGTCGCCCTCGATTTTCTCGACAATGGTATTGTAGACGGGTTCAATTTTGGGGTTGGCGAGTGCTTGAGCGATTGCTGCCCGGTCGGCTCTGAACTCATCGCGGCGGTGAATGATGTATACCTTTGACGCGAATTTTGTCAGGTATGTACCTTCCTCAACGGCTGTATTTCCTCCACCGACAACAGCGACATCATAGCCCTCAAAGAATGCCCCGTCGCATGTTGCGCAGAAGCTCACACCCTGCCCGATATGCTCAGCTTCACCCTCACAGCCGAGTCGCCTGAAATGCGCTCCTGTTGCAACGATTACGGCTTCGGCTTCGATTTCGTTTTCGTCTTTGCCCGTTTTGGTGATGACAACCTTCTTGTCGCCGCGTAATTCTACCTTGCTTGAGTCAACACGGCGTATCTCTGTGCTGAATTTCAGCGCGTGATTCTTGAGCATCTCGCCAAGCTCTGACCCTGAAGCGTGAGAAATGCCGGGATAATTCTCGATTTCGTCCGTGCTGTTTATCTGGCCGCCTGGGACTCCGCGTTCAAGCACGAGAACGTCAAGACCTGCACGCCGTCCGTAAATGGCCGCTGACATTCCTGCCGGGCCTGCTCCGATGATTACGAGTTCGTGTTTCTCCATGATGATTATCTTCCTTTCTTTATGTGTTGACGGATAAATTTTTGGCTGTGAACGTGTCAATAATTTTATCGCGGTTAAAGCCTTTATGCCCCACATATTTGGCGATATAACGAATTACGTATTGACGCAAGGAGAGTTTTTTGTGGAAAATACACGCATTCCACAGACAAAGTGAGGTGAACAAACCTAAATGGCAATCACCGAAATCACCAAAGACAACTTCGATGCCGAGTTCAAGAACAGTCCTGTTCCGGCGGTGCTTGATTTCTGGGGGCCAAAGTGTGGGACATGTTTGGCTCTCATGCCAAAGTACCACGAATTAGCCGACAATCCCAAATACGAGGGCAGGTTCAAGTTTTGCTCGGTTGATACGTCAAGTAATAGGAGAGTCGCAATGATGGTTCGTCCGGCTGTAATGGGACTGCCTATGTTCGTGTTCTACAAGGATGGTGCAGAAGTGGCGAGGCTTGGAGGTCATTCCCTTACAATTGAGGCGATAACGGCCAAAGTTGATGAACTTTTAGCGTGAAATCAGTCGTCATAGATGGGTATAAAAAATGAGCAGTACGGGGGAAAATCCTTGCCCTGCTTTTTGTTGCCTGTGTGAGTTTGCGCCTTAGTTGTTGTTGAAGGGGATTATGGGTGTTTCTGTGTCGCCGCTTGTTGTGATGATGTCCGTATCCTCAAAGCGGATGACCTCAAGCTCGATTGCTTCGTACTGTTTCATTCTGTTCACCTCCTTAATCTCCGTAGCTCTCATCTGTTGCGCCTACGTAGTCGGGGTAATCGTTATCGGGATTGACGTAAGCGTCTGTTGCCGCGTAGTAGTAATAGAGGGCTGTTACGGCGTTCTGCATTACAGTGTCACTCGCATATGAACTGCCAGTCAGCACGGCATGAGCGTATGAGAGCGCAGACACTTCAACGGTGTATGTGTCATCGCCTGCTGTGATGCTGACGGTGTATGTTTTGTTCAGCTCGTGAGCAGGAATCCCGGTAATGTCAACGTATTTATACCCGGTTTTGTTGCCTATTGTTTTGTCCGTGTCCTGAATATCAAGCTCTGTAGCAGTAGTTGCAGTGCCATCAATCTGGGTAATTTCGGCTTTGCTGATTGTTGTTGACGCGCTCGGCAACATGTAGAGCCTTATGGTTGTAACGTCCTCAAGGAGAAGGGAGAACTGCATGTTAGTGATAGATGTCGAATCTGAAAGAGTTACAACCTCATTGCCTTTCTTGAGCGTTATCGCATAATTAGCAACAGCCGTTGTTGCCGCCGCGATGGTTTTATCGCCAGTGCTGTAATCGGTCGCACCTGTAGCCGCCATCGCCGTGTGAGGCCATGCAGTGCTTTCACCCCATTCATGTTCATCCGCAAGCATGAGCTGAACATAATAGCCGTAATCCCTTATGGCCTGACCGAGATTTGAATACGTCTCATTGGCCACAGTCG
>JAFSKY010000219.1 GCA_017448685.1 Synergistaceae bacterium | reverse complement strand
CGCGGAATGGATTGCTGGGTGCTTCACGGAAGACGCGGAAGTAATAGAGCTGTCGGCGTTCAGCATAAGGTGCATGGCGCTGGGGCTTGTGCCTGACACATTGTCTGTGGCGTTACAGCATTACTTGCAGGGAATCAACAGCCGTAAACTGGTCAACGTGATAAATTTTGCTGACAGGTTCATAATCCCGGTAAGCACGGCTTTTGTGATGGGAATGTATTTCGGCTCAAAGGGCATAATGGCATCAATCGCTGTGGGGAAAATAATTCTCGTTGCGCTTCTTGCTGCCTTAGTGTATTTCCGTACGGGGTCATTGAGGGATTTCATGTTCCTTCCTGACGATTTCGGCGGAAAAAGCTCGGATAACATTTACGCCTCAATCACAGCACCGGGTGAGGTCATGCGTGAAAGTAGGAGGGCTGAAACATTCTGTCATGAACACGGAGTCAGTGATAGGGACGCTAAACTTATGGCGTTGTTCGTTGAGGAGACTGCCGGGAATATCATCACTCATGGGAAGCCAAAACGCCGGGGCAAACTCAGCGTGGATTACAGGCTCTCATACAACGATGGGAAAATCTGCATGGCTTTGCGTGATTGCTGTGAATACTTTGACCCTTCAGCGTTCTTCAAAGCACACACTGATGATTCCCCCGAAAATATGCCGGGCCTGAAAATTGTAATTAGGTTAGCTGATGACGTGAGATATTTCAGCGCGTTCAACAGCAACAACATCATGATATATATTAACATGGAGAAAGGAGCAACAGCATGAAGGAAATTAACATTGACGGCTGCAAGCTAATAGGTACAGGCGCATTCGGAAAAGTTTATCGGCTTGACGCTGAGACTGTCGCAAAAGTCTATGATGACCCTGCAAACTTGCCATTGATTGAAACGGAGCAAGAAAGATCCCGGAGGGCATTCATCAAGGGTATACCTACAGCGATTCCATTTGGGATTGCGAGAGTCGGCAAAGCATACGCCTCACTGTTCGAGCTTCTGGAGGCGAGGAACTGCAATGACTTCCTAATATCACACCCGCAAAAATCTGACAGCATAATCACAGAATACGCTGAACTCGTCAAAAGGCTTCACACAATCCAATCATCTCCCGGCGAATTTCCCGACACACGTGATGTATATCTCGGTTACTTGGAGTGCATGAGAGAATATATCCCCGGTGAACTTTATGGGAGGCTTGCAGATTTCGTGAGGGCAGTCCCGGAATCGTCGAGCCTCGTTCACGGTGATATTCAGATGAAGAATGTCATGTTGTCGAACGGTGAAATGTTCCTGATTGACATGAACACTATTAGCGCAGGAGATGCGGTATTTGAGATTGCCGGGCTGTATAGGACGTACATAGCCTTCAACGAGCGCGAGCCGGGTAACTCGGATAGATTTCTCGGCCTCAATGCGGATATTTGCAGGAAGATATATTACAGGACTGCGGAAATATGCGGGATTGACCCTGAGAGGAGAGACATTCAGATTCTGGGTTGGCTGAGGTATCTTCATGTCGTGATAATTGAGCTTTCATCGCCTGAAAGTCCTACAATCAAACCTACGCTCGAAACACTAAGGAGGCTTCTTGATGGCGAAAATATACATTAACACGTGCGTATTGCCTCGTTGCCAGCTTGAGACGGCGAAAATTTACCGTGAGGCATTCGGGGACAGAGTATGCTTTGAGCTTCTGCCGATGTTCGATTTGTCAGCGTTCGAGGCTAACCTTGAGGCAAATATTGATTTCTTCCGTGAAGGTACTGTGTGCTTTCATGAGCCAGTATTCTGCGTTGAGCATTCCGCCCCAAAAGGCAGCCCGGCATATGAAGAGTCAATGCATCACATTATGCTGACGAAGAAATACGCTGACATACTTCACCCCGTTCATATGGTGTATCACCTCAACAACTGCGATGTTACGCCTGAGACAAAAGACTCAATACTTGCGACATCACTCGAAAACTTAGAGGAGATTCGCGGAATATTCGAGGGCGTTCAAATCGTTGTGGAGAATGTTGGTACAGATGTCAAAGGCGACAAGCTGTTAGGGCAGGAGGAATTTACCGGGCTGTGCAGGGAAAAAGGGTTTGACGTGCTAATAGACATAGGCCACGCCAACGCAAATTCATGGGACATTCGCAGGCTGATTCATGACCTGAAGAGCCAAATTCGCGCCTTCCACCTACACAACAATGACGGAGTCAACGACCTACACAACAGGCTCGGCAATGGCACAATAGACTTTGCGGAGCTTATGCCGTATATCCGCAGTGAAGTTCCCGAAGCTGACCTCATAATCGAGTACACGAGGCCGGAATATCACGGACAACCATTAATGGAGGATATAGAGACGTTATGCCGAATGATATAGACAGGATGCAAGAAGATCTCCTAGCGTATGTTTTCGCGAACATGGCCGATGCAGTGTGCATAACAGCCAAGAACGGAGAAATATATTACGCCAACAACAGCGCGACAAAACTTTTGGGGCTTGGCGAAACTTCAGAGGGTCGCAAAATCTGGGAGGTTATCCCTTTCACCGAGAAGAACGACATTCTGATACAGCTATTCATTGACGCGGTAACACAGCGCAGTGATATACATTCGCCAGCAGATTACGTGAACAATGACGGCAAAATACGCAGGCTTCATGTGAGCGTTACATACATGGAGGGGAGCGGAAATATCTTCGCAATAGTCATACGCGACCTTACGGAGCTTGTGAGAGTCAACTCAGCATTTGAGCGTTACACCTCGCCGGAAATCGCGAAATACGTACTTCACACTCCCGGCGGTGAAAAGCAGGGAGGCCAGCTCCGGGACGTTTCAATATTGATGAGCGACCTTCGCGGGTTCACGGCTTTAAGCACGAAACTTCCCCCCGACACATTGATAACGATACTCAATCATTACTTCGAGGAAATGATAGCTGTGATAAGACGCTGGAAAGGGACACTGATTGAGTTTCTCGGTGATGGATTATTTGTTGTGTTCAACGCCCCCAATGATGACGAGAATCACGCGAATCATGCTGTGTCATGCGCTGTAGAGATGGAGAACGCAATGAAGTCCGTGAACGACTGGAACGCCCTCAACGGTTATCCCGCGCTTGAAATGGGTATAGGGATAAACTCAGGGCCTGCTGTAGTGGGGAACATCGGTTCAGATATGAGGATGAAATACGGCTGCATGGGTGAAACAGTGAATCTTGCCGGGCGTGTTGAGACGTTCACGATTGGCGGGCAAATATACATCTCAGAGCGAACGAAGGCGAGAATCACGGAGGAGCTATTCACGTCAGACGAACAGAGCTTCATGCCAAAAGGGGCGAAGAGTCCCATGAAGATTTACGCTGTTGACGGTATCGGGGATATTCACATTGCGCATAGGGATATTGTCATGAGTGATGTTGCGAGGAAAGTTGCTGTGTCATTCAGCACTGTAACGGGGAAGAATGTTGACGCGGAAAAATATTCCGGCCATGTCGTGAAAATCTCGGATGATATGCGTTACGCTGTTATTGAGAGTGAAGCACCTGTTGAGGCGATGCGGAATATCTTGCTTGACATAGGCGGGCCACTTTACGCGAAGGCACTCAGCAATGACGGCGGTCAAATCACAATATGCTTCACGTCAAAGCCTGACTGTTTCACGAAATGGATTGAAGCTCTGCGCTAACTCATTCCCGCAAAAATTCAAGCCACAAAAAAACGGCCTCCCGCGAAATGTGAGAGACCGTTAATTTTTTCCCGTATTACTGTGTTATTCCTGCGACCATTCCGAGCCTTTGAAGGCTTCCGCAAACGGATTGTATTCGAGTTTTTCTCCTTCATCCTCATAGCCAGTTCTCTCCTGAACAGGACGATTGCCGCGTTTGCCTCTGCGATCTCTGCGATCACCGCGTTCAGGACGTTCACCGCGTTCAGGGCGTTCAGCCTTGAAATCTGGCTTACCGGGTGCGCGTTCCTCTTTTACGGGTGCTGGGGCGGGTTCTGGCTCTGGCTCAAGGGCAGCGAGTGAGAGTCTCATTCTGCGCTGTTCAGGGTTGACCTCAAGTACGCGGGCTGTAACTGTCTGGCCTTCCTGCAAAACATCGCCGGGCTTGTCGACCCTTCTGCGACTGAGCTGTGAAATGTGAATGAGTGCCTCTACACCCTCTTCAACCTCAACGAAAGCTCCGAAATCAGCGAGCCTCACGACTTTAACCTCAATGTCCTGTCCAGGCAGATAACGCTGGTCAATTCCGCTCCACGGATCATTGAGCTGCTTATAGCCGAGGCTGATGCGGCGTTTTTCGAGGTCAACATCAAGCACGAGGACTTCAATCTCCTGATTACGCTTGAGGACTTCAGCGGGCTTTTTGATTCTTGCCCACGAAATATCTCCCACATGAACGAGTCCCTCAATGCCCGGTTCAATCTCAACGAATGCGCCGAAATCTGTCGTGTTGGTTACAACGCCCTTCATGATGTCGCCTTTATGGACGCGTTCGCCAACAGTTTCCCACGGATTGCCGGTAACTTGCTTCATGCTGAGTGAGATTCTGTCTTTTTCTTGGTCGATTCCGATGACCTTAACGGTAACTTTGTCGCCCTTCTTGAACATGTCCTTAGTCTTGAAGCTGCGTTTCCATGTGATTTCTGTGTGGTGAACGAGTCCGTCCATCTCGCCGAGATTCACGAACACGCCGAAATCTGTCAGGCTTGACACTTCACCTTCAAGCACATCACCTTCATGGACTCTTGCGTAGAATTTGGCTTTGCGCTCGGCCTCTGCTTCCTCAAGCAAAACTCTGCGTGAGAACACGAGCCTATGTTTGCGTTTGTCGTGGTCAAGTACTTTGACTTTGAGGTTCTGCCCCACGAAATTCTGAGGGTTCGCGCCTCTTCCGGCGAGTGTGAGCTGTGATACAGGTACAAAACCTTCAATTCCCATAGCATTAACCATGAGGCCACCTTTGACCCTGCTAACGCCTTTAACCTGCATGACGGGTGATTCCTTCAGAGCTGCTTCGAGAACGTCCCAGCGTCTATCTAACTCAACGCGCCAACGTGAAAGCAAGAGCTGTGCTTCTTCTCCGTTACGGACGCTCAGAATTTCGACCTTTATCGGGTCGCCGGGCTTAGGTTCTGTGCCTTCCTCTTCAAAGAGTGCGTGATTCGTGTATTCCCTCATGGGCAGGAGTCCTTCGCACTTGAAGCCGACATCAACGAGGAATCCTGCGTCATTCCTGCTGATTACAGTTCCTTCACATCTTGCGCCCGGATGGAAGCGGACGTTATGAGCGTCTAAAAGCTCCTGCATGGTTTGTGAGTCTGCTGGTGGTTCCTGCTGAGTCTGTTCAGCCTTGGGAGCTTCTTCGGCTTGTGCTGGCTGTTCGGTCGTCTGAACGTTCTCAGGCTCTGCGGGTGTTGTTGTGATTTCCTGCGTCTGTGTGTCTGGTATTTCCTGTGTAGCTTGTGTTGCTTCCTGCATAACTTCCTGCTGATTCTCCATTAGTGAATCAATACCGTTACTGAAAACTTATAAAAAGTTGAAAATCAACCCTTATGTTTCATTCCCTGTTCAACGTATCCACTTTCACAGATAAAAATCGCTACTCATGTTGGCATGACACTCCGAGGGCGTAAATTCCCCGCTAACGAATGGGTACACACGATAAATACCTTAAACGTGGCAAAATATCGTGCCAGTAACTTTTTCCTTTCTTACTGAATTTGCCAAATTTTTTTGTGCTTGGTTCTCGCTATGCATTATTACGACGGCAGCCCCCGTTCAAGCTACCCGCAGGCAGACAGTGCGACGTCTTATGGACTGCTATTTGAAGCGCCGACCTTCAAGGTTTTGACCTTAGACCTTAAAGGATTTTTGGTTAAGATATTTATCGTTCCCCTTTCCTAAAGCTATAAAATTTTTTGGGATTTTTCAGCTTTTATAACTTTTTCTTAACTGTTACTTAGCCCCCTTGGAACTTCCTGCTTTGCCGCAATAATATTTTTCACTTTATCGATAAGCCATTCGGGAGTACTCGCCCCCGCGGCAATACCAATCATATTTTTCCCTTCAAGCCATCCTGATTCGGCTTCAAGGTCTCTTTCATCCTCAACCCAAAGCACATTAACGCCCTCAGATTCGAGAATGTCGCGTAATTTCCCTGTGTTGGCACTGGATTTCCCGCCGATAAGCACGACACCTTCAAGGCTATTTTCGCGTACAAGTTTGCGGGCGGCCTCCTGACGCTGTGAAGTTGCCTTGCAGATTGTGTTGCATACATGAAGCTCCGTGCATTTCCCGGTAAGAATCCCGGCTACACGCTCTAATCTCTCTTCGCGCTGAGTCGTCTGTGATACGAGAGCTATTTTCGTGTGATGCTTCACGTTCAATGCTTCATTCTCATCCGCAACAACCTCAGCTCCGGCAGAGTCATTCACATGGCCTAATATGCCCTTGATTTCTGGGTGATTCTTGTCGCCGAGCAAAACAACATAATACCCTTCGCGTGATAATTCGGCGGCTTTGTCCTGAGCTTTCTTCACGAATGGGCATGTCATATCCTCGACCGTTACGCCGCGTGCTTTTAGGCTGGCCAAAACTCCAAGTGCCTCACCATGTGCGCGGATAATCACAACAGCTCCCGGCGGTATTTCGCTCTCACTGCTTGCGATTCTGAGTCCGAGTGCCTCAAGTCGTGCGACTTCTTGCGGGTTATGTATTGGAAGGCCGATAGTCCAGACTTCACTGTTGCGCCTCAATGCATCCGTTATACCGTCAACAGCCCGCCTCACTCCGAAACAAAATCCGGCATGTTCTGCCATAACTATCATTCCGGGGAATCCTCTTTGTGTATGTGTTTTTTTGCTACCTCTATGATTTCTTCCTCATGGCCGGACTCTGACATGTCAAACCACACAGCTGGCGTGAACTTCTTGAACCATGTCTGTTGGCGGCGGCAAAATGCTTTTGTCCGTGATATTGAAATCTCTAACGCCTCATCGAGATTCGTTTTTCCCCTGTGAAAGTCTATAAGCTCCTTGTAGCCGAGTCCCTTCAACGGGTTGAATCTGTCATCATAGCCGTGTTTCATGAGCCATTCTGTTTCTTCCGGGAAGCCTGAGTGATATTCTTGCTCAAGACGTATCTCAATCCGCCGGAATAATTCCTCGCGCGGCAATGACAACCCTATATACAGCACATCGAATCCGTAATCGCGTTTAGTCCCTTCGCTGTAAACCTGTGAGGGAGCTTTCCCGGTTAAGTCCCAAATCTCAAGGGCGCGTGTAACTCTTTGAATGTCGTTCTTGTGGAGTCGTTCAGCTGTTTCAGGGTCAACCTCAGCTAGCCTCATGTGAAGAAGCTCAGCTCCCTGTGAATTTGCGAGAGCCTCGTATTTTTCGCGAACGTCAGAATCAGAAGGCAAATCAGCATTCAGCGAGGCATGAAACAGCGCGTTGTAGTAGAAGGGAGTCCCGCCAACAAACAGCGGAATCCTCTTGCGGGCAATGATTCTTGATGCGGCATGAGAGGCTTTTTCCGCGAAATCTGAGACGGTGAATTTCTCGTCAGGGTCAGCAATATCAATCATGTGATGGGGAATTTCATGGCGTAACGAGGCTGGTATTTTGTCAGTACCCACATCCATATAACGATAGACTTGGCGTGAGTCTACAGAAATTATTTCAGCGTTTAATTTTTCTGCAAGTGAGAGACTGAGAGCCGTTTTTCCTGCGGCAGTAGCTCCGATTAAAGCAACCACTGGCTGCCTATTCATCAAAATGCTAAGACCTCGTTAAAATAAAGTGTGTGCATTATAGCATAAACTTGAAATTTTCAAGCACTTGACACACTCCTTTGAACATATGCGGATTTTGCCTCGCAGTTTGTCAGCTTCCAGCCCGCTTATTTCGTTGACTTGATGAAAATGAAACAAAGTTATAGTGAACTACTCCACCTGTAGAGGATGGAGCTTCCTGTCGCAGAGCGAACGCAGTAATTCATCGAGATTGCGACTCAAATCTTGCGACTTAGGTTGTCTTACACGCAGTGCGTTGCACGTTCTCTCCAAAGGCGTTGATTTCCTGCGTCCCACAGGTATTGTGTTTTGAAAGCAATATCATATTTCGTGTTGCATGGATGTCCCGGTCTTCCTCGTACCCGCATTCACACGTATATACTCTATCAGCTAGCGTTATATCCTTCTTCAGTTGTCCGCATTTAGGGCAATATTTTGTCGTTGGTACTCTTGACGATAGCACCGTTACTCGCTCATGTTTCACTAGCTTAGCTTTCACCAGCCCTAACACTGAATGCTGTACTGTCCTTCCGAATAAGCCTTTATGCCAGCCACGCAGATTTTCATCCTGCATATACACATGTTCATGCTCCAACAGGTCATGTACTATTTTATTGGCCACATCTCTTTTACGGCTCGTTAATCTTTTATACGCTCTCTGTAACAACTTCCTAGCTTTGTACCGACACCGTAAGGGTGCGTTTGCGCAATTGCTTGAACCCTTCTTGCGCCTCGTTATTAATCGCTGGCATTTCTTTATTCGTTCACTTTCTCTTCAATCAGTATTATATTTCTGACCGTCTGAGGTCGTTATTGTCGTCTTGATACCCATATCTATACCTATTTCGGATTTATACTTTTTATGCTCACCTCCCTTATCACAATATGTTGTTACCGCCAAATAGTAGCCATCGGGCAAATTCAGTAGCTTTGCATTGGCAAACTCAATCCCGGGTATGTTCCAGAACTGATTGGCTCCCTTTATCTTTAGTGGCTTACTGAAGCCTTGTATCCCTATATGCCATTGGTCATAAAACCTATATGTTACATAGTGTTGCTGAAGGTTTATTGATATATACTCGGACTTATAGCGCAGGCTCCCTACTGTATGATTATGTTTCTTCAATGAGGCTGGTCCTTTAAGGCTATGCTTGATACCCTGAATGACTGACTGTTTCATTTGCGAGCCTAAGTATTCAAGCTCATGGGTTACTGGTTGCTTATCTTTATCTAGTCCGTTTACTGTATGTGTAGCTGTGTCATAGTCATTAATGTCATGGTCATTCATGAAAGTTAATGCGTTATTGTATAGCCATTTAGCCTCGACAAAAAGCATATTGAGGTGAGTTTTCTGGGCTTCGTTAAGATGAGAGGAGTCGATTTTCACGCGATACACTCGGCATATCTGACTTTTCCGTTTTTCTCTAGTCAGTTTCCCTTTCTCTCGAATTTTGGTGTTTTTCTCTAATCTTTCTTCCTCTGTCATGAAAGTATAAGCGTAGTTTCTCTATGTTCTGTCATCCCTTCCTGTTCTGACACTGCGGATATTATAGACGATTGCCACAAAAAACAGCCCCCCGATGTTCTAGGAGTCTGCGTGAATTTGTCAGAAGGTTATGATGCTTCCCTCTCACGCTTATGAGGCTTTACGGGCTTCAACGTGCTGTATTCAAGGCCGAGTCTCTTCATGATGGGGGCAACCTGCGCACGAATATAGCTTATCATCTCTTCATCAGACATGTCCTTTACTTCCTCATAAAGGCTGACACGTATTGCGTCTAACTCGTCTTCAAAATCGTCATAAACCTTCTCACTCATGATTCAACACCTCCTTTGCTGTAACTATCATTATTCCGCTATAGCCTTCCTCCCTATTTATGCTTGCTGTCATGATTCTTGTTTTATTGCGGTTGATGTGATGGAAGTTGTATGAAACTATGCAGTCAAGCTCATACACTGAAGCTATAGCTATGTGTAAACTGTCGAATATATGTGATGCTGGGATAACGCCCTTTTCTATATATAGCTGCCCTAAACGTTGCGTTTCAGAGGAATTTTCTAGGGGCTTAGGTCTGTAGTACTCAATCAAGGATAACATTTTACTTCGTTTAGGTTCTTGAGCGTTCTCTAACTCTTCTAGGACTAAATCAGACGTATAGACTTCAAACTCCCCGGCTCTTATGGCCTCAAACAGCCTCAGCACGTATTCATGTCCCGGCCTGTCCTCGTCAAAGTAGTAATTGAATACTGTCGTCTCCAAGTATAAGCGTAGTTTCTCTATGTTCTGTCATCCCTTCCTGTTCTGACACTGCGGATATTATAGACGACTACCGTAAAAAAACAGGCCTCCGTGAATTTGGGAAGCCTGCTTTGTTTTTCCGTGTATGTGATGATTTTACTGTTTTGTCAGCGTGTAGGTGCAATGATAATAGTCTGAGTTGGGATCAAGAGGATTTCGGTCGTCCTCCACAACGTTCGCTGTCCTTGATGAGGTCATGGTTAGTGTTATAGTGTCTTCCTCATCATCCTTCGTTGTCCCATATTTCGAGTAGTACCAGACATTATTGCCGCGATTCTCGAATACAGGATAGTACACCTCATCCTCGTGGTTAGATTGTCCGTTGTCCCAACCCCAGTCATAACTCCTTGTCATTGTAGCCTTAACCGAGTTATTATCCCCGCTTACCACCACGTTGCTGAACGTAACAGTCCCGCTTACTGTTCCGTTTCTGATTTCGTTACCTCTTTTCAAACTCAATATGCCGTTCGATATTGTCCAGGTGTCTGTAAGTACTCTGATGTCGTATATCTCTGAGGGGTTGTTTGGCACTGCTGGGTTATCGGGGCTTGTCGGGGTATTTGGCGTAACGTCCTGACCCGGAGTCTGCGGTGTGTTGTCTGGGCTTGGTGGTGTGTTCGGTACTGTTGGCGTATTGTCCTGACTCTGATTCTGCGGTGTTCCGTTGTCTGTTGCGACTCCGCTGTTGCTACTACTTCCGCCGCAACCTGAGTTGAGCGTGGCCATCATGAGAAATATCAACATGATCCAGCATAAATTTTTGCGCATGAACAATTACCTCCCATAAAATATATTTGCACGACCAACACCCTAACGCCTCACACTATGCAACAAGCAAGGGAGCAGTCAACGAAAATTGACCGTGCAACGATATTCTTTAGCAAACAGTATTGCTAGCACACAATATAATGGCAGTGAAAAGCATGAAACGCTGTATAATTATTCCATCCACAAAAATTAATTCAGGAGGTCTAACTTAGCATGTTAGTCAACGCAAAAGAAATGCTCACAGCCGCAAAGGCCGGGCATTACGCTGTAGGCCAGTTCAACATCAACAATCTCGAATGGACAAAGGCAGTTCTTCAGGTCGCAGAAGAACTCAAATCCCCCGTCATTCTCGGAGTCTCAGAAGGTGCAGGCAAATACATGGGAGGCTTCCGCACAGTTCAGGCTATGGTTGAGGCTATGGATGCTTCACTCGGAATCACCGTCCCCGTATGCACACACCTCGATCACGGCACGTATGAAGGCGCGTACAAATGCATCAAGGCGGGCTTCACGTCAATCATGTTCGATGGCTCACATTTCCCCATTGACGAGAACGTCGCCAAAACGGTGGAGCTTACACACGCTGCACACATGCTCGGACTCACGATTGAGGCTGAAGTCGGCGCAATCGGTGGTGAGGAAGATGGCGTTGTAGGCATGGGCGAATGTGCAGACCCTAACGAGTGCAAGAGGATAGCTGACCTCGGAGTCGACATGCTCGCGGCTGGTATAGGCAACATTCACGGGAAATACCCGGCAAACTGGAAGGGACTCTCATTCGAGACTCTCGCGGCTGTTCAGGAAAAAACCGGGATTATGCCTCTCGTCCTTCATGGCGGTTCAGGAATCCCTGACGAGATGGTCAAGAAGGCAATCACACTCGGTGTGTCAAAAGTCAACGTCAACACAGAATGCCAGCTCGCATTTGCCGCCGCAACACGCGAATACATTGAGGCCGGAAAAGACAATCAGGGCAAAGGCTACGACCCCCGCAAGCTGTTAGCACCCGGATTTGAGGCAATCAAAGAGACAGTGCGCGCAAAAATCAGACTCTTCGGTTCAGACGGGAAAGCATAAAATTGGCCGCCAAGAAGTATTACCTCAACGGAAGGTTTATCGGAGATGGGAGCCTCGCTGTAATCGCGGGGCCTTGCTCCTTAGAATCCCCCGAACTCGGACTCAGAGTCGCAAAATACATGAAGCGCCTTTGTGATGAGCGGGGGCTTCTTTATGTCTTCAAGGCATCATTCGACAAGGCAAACCGCACTTCTGTACATGCTTGGAGGGGGCCGGGACTCGAAAAAGGTCTTGAACAGCTTGCGGAGATTAGGAGCATGGCCGGAGTCCCTGTGCTTACGGACATACATGAAAGCTATCAGGCAGAACCAGCCGGGAAAGTCGTTGACATCATACAGATTCCGGCGTTTTTGTGCAGACAAACGGATTTGCTTGTTGCCGCCGCTAAGACTGGGAAAATCATCAACATCAAGAAAGCTCAATTCCTCGCCCCGGAAGATATGATTTACGCCGCCGCTAAATGTCGTGAGGCCGGAAATGATAACGTCATGCTTTGCGAGCGTGGGAGCATCATGGGCTATCACCGTCTTGTTGTGGACATGGCCGGGCTTTTTGCCATGCGCGAATTTGGTTACCCCGTTGTATTTGACGCAACGCACAGCGTACAGAGGCCGGGGGGGCTTGGAGGTGCTAGCGGAGGGGATTACAGGCTTGCTCTTCCTTTGGCGAGGGCGGCTGCTGGAGTCGGAATTGATGCGATTTTCGCGGAGACTCACCCGAATCCGAAAGAGGCTCTCAGCGATGGCCCGAATATGATTCCGCTTGACCAAATGGGCAGATTTATTGACGAAGTTTTAGCGGTACATAACGTAACAAAGAATTTCTTGCAAGAAGGGCAGCGGGATATTTAACACAATAAGCCCGCCGCTTTTATGCCACATAAAGAAAGCTGGTGACGAAAATGAACAGCCTGATTGTTTCAAGGCTCGGAGGAGATGCCGCAGCCACATCAGAAACAGTGAAGAAAGCCGCAGATATTATCCTTTCAGACCCCTCAAGACGCTATGTCATAGTTTCAGCCCCCGCAGCAATCCCCGGTAGTGTTGGAATAACAGACCTCCTATATTTATGCCATTCAAGTTATCACAGCGGTGAAGGCTGCATGAGAATACTTGATAGAATTTCTGCGCGCTACAAGGAAATAGTCTCAGGGCTGGGGATAAATTTCAATGTGTCAGCGGAAATATCAGCCCTTAAAGGTGCGATTGAGTTGGGAGTGGATCTCGATTACGTTGGGAGTCGCGGAGAATACATAATGGCAAAGATCTTCGCGGAATATCTCGGATGGGATTTTGTTGACGCACACGGGACAATATTCTTCAACGCTGATGGAACGCCTGACAGAGCAAAAACCTTTAAGGCCGCCGCTGAAAAGCTGACTCCCCTCAAACACGCCATAATCCCCAGCTTTTACGGCACATCCCCCGACAACAGGATAAAGACCTTCAAGCGCGGAGATTGCGACTCAGCCGGGGCACTCATAGCTTGCTCCGTGAAAGCTGAACTGTTCGAGAAATGGAGCGAAACAGCAAGAGTCTTCAGTGCTGATCCGTCCGTGATTCCAGAAGCCGAGCTTGTCAGCCACATAACTTATCGTGAAGCCCTAGAGATGAATTACGTTGGCATAAACATAGTCAATGATAACGTTGCAATTATGCTTGACGAGGCGCGAATCCCAATGAGAATCGCCAGCATTGACAGCCCTGACGAAGGCGCGATGCTCATATCTCCTGACCTGCCTGAAGATGTGCAGAGGAATGTTTCAGCGTGTATTGCCGGGCATAAGAACTTCACTGTTGTGCATATCAGTAAATACGGCCTCAACAAGGATTACAGCTTCGATGAGAAACTTTTCGGGCTTTTCGCGAAACACCGCATAGCCTGTCAGCATTATCTCACAGGCATTCACCAAATGGCCGTCCTGCTGAAGACTCCACTGTTTGACCTGAAACGGGGCGAAATATTCAGCGAAATACGCGAGCTTCTCAGCCCTGACTCAATCACTGTGGAAAAAGGATTGTCGCTCATCGCCGTAATCGGTGAAGCTATGGGTACAACACGAGGATTGTTCAGCATAATGTTTGAGGCACTCGCTATTGCCGGAATAAATGTAGTCATGGCCGAACACGGAGCTGACAAGCAAAATGTCATCATAGGAGTCCTCGACAGTGATTACGAGGCAGCAATCAAAGCACTGTACAAGGCTCTTATCCTGTAGCGTGAAAGGAAGCGCGTATTATATTGCCTCACACAGACAAACAGCTTCTTGAGGCGGCGAAAAAGTTAATGCTAACAGAGGCGGGAGAGATTCTTCGCTCAGCCGAAAAACTTGACGGCGCAATAGTTTCGGCAGCACGTGAAATCTACGCTTGTTCCGGGCGAGTCGTGGTTGTCGGGCTTGGCAAATCCGGCCATGTCGGGCGCAAAATCTCAGCGACTCTCGCCTCATTGGGGACTCCGTCATTCTTCCTTCATGCCGCAGAAGCCTCACACGGTGATTTAGGGATGGTAAGGCGTGAGGATGTCGGACTCTTCATCAGCAACAGCGGAGCTTCATCCGAGATTGTAGCGTTATTGCCGCATTTCAGGAGGACGGGCGCGAAAATGATTGCCGTTACGGGCTGTCCTGCCTCGCCACTTGCGGAGAACGCAGACATTGTGATTGATGCTCACGTTGACTCAGAAGGCGACCCTCTACAGCTTGCACCGATGAGCAGCACTACACTTGAGCTTGTGTTAGGGGATGCACTCGCGGCTATGGTTACGATATTGCGCGGACTCAGGCGTGAGGATTTCGCATTGTTCCATCCCGGCGGGGCATTAGGGCGCAAATTGCTGACGCGAGTCCGTGATGTCATGGGGACGGGGGATAACCTTCCATTAGTGCGCGAGGGTGTTACGGTGAAAGATGCCCTCTTCGTGATTACCGGGAAGGGTTACGGGGCAGCATGTGTTGTTGATGGCGGCGGGAAATTGACGGGTATATTCACGGACGGTGATTTGCGGCGGCTCATGGAAAAACGCGGCAATGACGCATTCAACGCACCCATAAAGGACGCAATGACACTTCACCCAAAAACTATATCTCCTGATGCGCTTGCTGCTGAGGCTGTGAGGGTTATGGAACGCAACGAAATCAGCGTACTTGTTGCTGTTGAAGGCGGGAAGCCAGTCGGGATAATACACATACATGAATTGCTGAAGGCAGGTATTGCATGAGAATATTAGGGATAATTCCGGCGCGTTATGCGTCAACACGTTTTCCGGGTAAGCCGTTAGCGGATATTTGCGGTAAACCCATGATACAGCATGTCTATGAACGGGCGAAAATGTCCGGGGGGCTTCACGGGCTTATTGTCGCAACAGATGACCAGCGTATATATGACTGTGTGAGGAATTTCGAAGGCCATGCCGTTATGACTGACTCAGATTTGCCCAATGGAACAGCAAGATGTGAACAGGCTGCGAGGATTTTCGGCGGTGATTTCGGCGCGGTGGTCAACATTCAGGGGGATGAGCCGTTGCTTGACCCGGTAATGATTGATGAGGTTTGCGGAATGCTTGAGGATGACGAATGCGCGACATTGTGCCGTGAAATGTATGATGACGAAATGAGCAGCCCCAACGCCGTCAAAGTCGTGATGTCCCAGCAAGGTTACGCCCTGTACTTTTCGCGCTCACTAATACCCTACAAGCGCAACGCATCAACACTCCCCATATACAACCACATAGGCATATACGGCTATCACATGGGCTTCCTGAAGGAATATGTCCGACTTCCTGACACGCCACTATGCATGGCCGAATCACTTGAGCAACTGAAGATTTTGGAGCATGGGCATAAAATACGGGTAAAGGTTACGGCCAGCACTCATGAAAGTATAGGAGTGGACACGCCCGGAGATTTGGAAACAGTAAGAGGGATCATGAATGCTAAAGTTTGAACGTACAGTCATAATCAGCGACAAAATACGCGGACATATACACCAGTCATTAGGCATAGCGGAATGGTTAGAGCGTCTCGGCGGAATAACTGTTGACCCGGCAATCATAAATATCCCGGACTTTACGCTGTTTGACCGAGTATTGAAGCTGAAACTTTTTGTGCGTGGCCTTGAAGTTCACGGCGGGGCATATTCGCGGGAATGGCTGAAATCTATGGGAGTCCGTTACAGGAAGTATGAGCCTGAGTCAACACTTTTCATTTCGGCGGGAAGTAAGGCAGCTCCGTTTTGTCTTGCGCTCGCAAAAGCCACAAAGAACAAATGCGCCGTAGTTATGACCCCTTCAGTTTTAGGCACGAAATCATTTGATTACGCCATAGTCCCCAAGCATGACAAGCCCGACCCTAAAGCCGAAAATGTCCTCACCACATTAGGCGCGCCCAATCATATATACATTCCAACATTGAAGGATGTTGCCTCGCATTACTTCGCCGACAAAAACCTTGAAGGCCATAAAGTTATAGCTGTTCTTGTTGGAGGTAGCGACAAAAATTACAGCATCAATTCCAGATGGGCAAAAGATGTGTTATCGCCTCTGCTGGAAATCAAAGATGCTAAATTCCTCATAACAACCTCACGCAGAACAGGTGAAGGCGTTGAAGATACTGTAGCTGAAATATTTTCGGGCTGCCCATCAGTAGAATTAATGTTCCTGTACTCGAAAATGCCTAGCCAGAACTCAATCACGGCTATACTCGGTGCTGCTACACATGTTCTTGTTACGGAAGACTCCGTGTCTATGGTCTCTGAGGCCGTAACAGCAGGCTTCAAGGTTGGACTGATACGACTTCCAAGAATCACAGATCCAATCAAACACATGTTAGGCTATGGCGCAAGAAGGTTCGATGAGTTTTTCGCGGAAATGTCAGAGAATGGACTGATTGAGGATTTCGGAGCGCACGTAAACTTCCCGCGATTCATGGAGGCTCCCGAACAAAAGCACGGACTCGGCTTCAACGAGGCTAAACGCGCAGCAGAATGGATATTATCACGCTGAATGAGAATACTTTACGTCATACCCGGATTTGATGAGGGAGGAGCGGAAGTTCATGTATTGAGCCTAATCCGCGAAATGTCATCATTCGGCCATGAAGTTACCCTCCTTTCATCAGGCGGGAGGCTTGAACACGAATTGCCCGGAAATATCAAGCTGCTTCATATGCCCGTATTCAGGCAAAACCCCATCACAGTAATATCCTGTGCCATGAAAATATCACGCCTCAATGACAAATATCACTGGGACATAATTCACGCGCATTCAAGAGTCCCTGCGTGGGTTTCGTGGATTGCATCAAAGATAACTGGAATCCCGTGGATAATGACAGCACACTCTCTGTACTCGCTGAATTTCGGCATAATCCCCTTCAGACATGCGGACGGGGTAATATGCATATCACGAGCCGTGAAGAATCATCTAGCAGGCCACCTACCTCCCGACAATGTGATAATCCCCAACGGAATAACCCCGCCAAAATTACGGCATGAAGATTTTCCCCATGATGACATGAAGTTTCTCGTTGTGGGCAGATTGACACGGCTTAAAGGGATTGACGTTGCGTTGAAGGCTCTTGCGGGATTGAAGGCGTATGACTGGACGCTTGATGTTGTCGGTGAAGGCAACGAACGCAAAGAGCTTGAAGCCCTTGCTGACAGTCTCGGAATTGCCGGGCGTGTGAAGTTTCACGGCGACAAAGAGCGTGGCGAGGTCGAAAGATTCATGGCCGCGTCATCATGTATGTTGTTCCCGTCATACAGTGAAGGAATGGGGCTCGTTGTGCTTGAGGCGTTAAGCGCGGGGCTTCCTGTGATAGTGTCAGATTTGGAGGCGTTGAGGGAATTTGCCGGGGGAGGGCTTGTGCCTGCTGGAGATGTTGAGGCGTGGGGGAAGGCGATTGAGAGATTCATTCTTGGGGGGGAAGCGAGTCCGTTAAAGACTGGGGAGATTGTTACGGTTCATGATATGGCGTTGAGGGTTGAAGAGTATTACAGGAAGAAGGTAGCCTCGGTGATTTGAGGCCGCCTTTGTGTGTGAGTGCTACCAGCCTTCAGGCCATGAAATTAGCGGGTGTGAAACGTTGAGCAGGTTTTCTTTTCCGAGTTCCTCATAGGCTGTCTTGAATGCCTCAAACGTGTTCTTCAAGTCAGAGCCATCCCCACCACCAAACAATGACGCAAGGTTGTATCTGTCCACTGCACTTTTGAAGCTGTCATATTTTTCTCTCAGCGTTTTGAGTTTTTCCGCCGACTTTACTATTTTGTCGCCTTTCGGAAAATTCTCCTCAACGAACTTCAAGAACTTGTTTTCACTGAACGGCCACCATTCAGCACTGGTCAGCTTGTCTTTTGCCGCCCCTACAAGTTCCTCAACGACTTTATTCGCCGCGCCTTTATCCCCTGCAAGTCCCTTGATTGTGTTCTCTGCTATGCTGAAAATCTTTTCTATCGTGTCTCTGTCAACTGGAATGCCTATCTCCTTCAAAGCATCATCCACATAAGACACGAGAAAATCATTCCAGACATCTTTGTTCAGCTCAGCGAGTTTTGCGCAGTATGAGGCTAAGGCTTCTTTCATTTCGTCCATTGAAGTTGTCCACACGAGAGTCGCATATGAGCGTCCATCCCTGTCGACATAGGCAAAATCGACTTCTGTACCTTCCATCCGCATGAACGTAAATCTGACGCGGTAAAGGTGTCCTCCTGCAACTACTTCTTTTTCTCCGCTCTTTATGCTTGAGGCGATCTGATTCAGCAATTGCTTTGTCAGTTCCTCCATATTTTTGGAGTACTCCTCAATCTTTGAGCCGTCTGGGTCGTATGTGTCAAGCACAGCCAGAGCGAAAGCCTCGCATACCTCGTCAGGAACGCTTCCTCCTCCATACTGTTTCATGTGCTTCAGCAGGTTATTTTTTCTCTGTTTCAGTTCGGCATTATTATCCGCGTTCGTGCTACCTTGCTTTGCGTCAGCACATAGCTTCTCGATAAACTCCTTCTCTAAGACAGCACGCCATGCCTTTAATCTTGTTGCAAGATTACCATCCCTCACAGGATCGTCAAGACTGAGCATGTACCCTTCATCTTCAATGAAATCAGCTCTTTCATCAGCCGTACCGGGCTTCGCTAGATTATCTGCTGTTATACGCCATGTTATTTTGTCGTGTCTGCTGGGATAATTTTTGTATGACAGCGTGATAAAAGCATAGTAATACGGTGTGCCGTCATCGTATTTCTTGGATTCAACGCGTATACTGCCTACATTGCTGTAATTATTTTTCGGGAACGACACTTCAACTTTGAGATTTTGTGCGGGGGAATAAAGGCACTCTTTATCGTTGCCTATATTGCCATACCTTTCATCATGGATGAATGCCGCAAGGGTTATTTGTTTGTTCTTGGTGTCAATAGCCCTTTTCATGTCCACTCCCGCATTATTCGCTGACAGCCTTACACGCGCAAGATTGCTTCTGACCGTGTAGACTTTGGGGTCTGATTTGCGCTTGAAGTGGTCATAATCCCCATAGCCTGATGATTTGTGATATTCTCCCATTTCAACATCATCGCTTATGCCATCGCCGTCTGTATCAGCGTTGTTAGGGTCGGTCTTGATATGTTGGCCGTTCTGGTCGCGCATACCTTCTTTTTCAGCGTTGTCTGGAATGCCATCCCCATCAGTGTCAGTGCCAGAGCCTAAATCATTCTCGACTATCTCATTGAACTTTTCCTGAACGTCTGCGGCTGTATCAGCGTGAAGATAACTACCGCCAGTGTAATTTGATATTCTCTGGAGAAGGCCGCTGTCAACCCAACTGCCAAGCCCCACAGAGATAACCATCATGCTATTATCCCTGAGATTCTGAAGTGTTGAGTCATATACAGTAGTGCTATAGCCATCAGAAAGGAGTATCACAAACGTGCGGAAACCTGAATCAGCTTTCTTGTAATTCAACGCCGTATTCAGCGCGCTGTTTATGTTCGTGCCTCCTGAAGCGTAAAGAGAATTGAGCTGGCTTTTAACCGTCTCCCTGCTATTGCTTGGCGTGGATGTTATCTCTGTTGACACCTTCACAGAAGAAGAAGAATCGAACGCAACCACTGTTGCCCAGTCGCCATCCCTGAGCATGTCAACGAGAGTCTTAGCCGCTTCTATGCTTTTTTCCATATTTTCGCCGTACATGCTGCCAGAGCAGTCCATAGCTAAAATTACGTTATAGGATATGTCGCCTGTTCTGACGGCAGGAAGGCTCTTTAGCCACATTTCAACCCATTTCTGTCTGTCAACAACTCCGTATTTGCTGAAATGGTCAGTTACGACATACACAGCGTTATTTTCCGCGTCAACTGTGCTGTCTTCGCTTAAGAGTGTCAGTATATCGTTTGACTCGTCATACCAAACAATGCCGAGATTATTCGAGTCAATACTCAGTGCTGAAGGATCATAATAGAACGTTATCATGGCTTCTTTGACTTCCCCGCCGATATGAGAAATTTCAACAGGGTGGCCGATTAATCCCGGAGCGTTGAGCATTGGGTCATATGACAGTTCTGATACAGAGACAAGCGCGAATCCATCTGTCTTATACCTGATTTCGACACCTGAAAGCACTCCGCCTTTGTCAATCGAGATTGCTTCGAGGCTTTCATATTCAGGACTCGTAAGCTCTGCGATTTCGTCATCATCTGCTGATACTGTTTGCGCCCATTCCGCTGTGAGGAGAATATCGCGGTCAATTGACACTCCGAAATTGAACAGCCTGCCTTCAGTGTCATACCATCCCATGAAGGTGAAGCCGTTTTTTTGTGGCTCATCAGGTTCGTATATTGCCTCATCCCGTGAAAGAACGAGGCTTGCGATTTTGTTTCCCCCGTCAGAGTCAAAATCAACCGTGTAGCTTGAAACTATGGGCGTTGGATCAGGCGAAATTATCGGAGTTGGTTCAGGACTCGGCGTTGGAGTTGGACTCGGTGTCGGAGTCGGGTCTGGTGAAACTATTGGTGTAGGCGTTGGAGTGGGAGTCGGAGTCGGTGTAGGTGTTGTGTCAGGTGAAGTTATCGGTGTGGTATTTTGTCCCGGCTGATTGAGTGAAGAGCTACCTCCTCCCCCGCAACCCCCTGTACACATCACAGCGGCGAAAAGCATCATCCACAACAACAACAGCGCGTAAAACTTTCTTCCGGCCATGTCAGTCGGCCTCCTTATGTAGGATTTGCCCGCAACGACAAGCACATACATACCGAATCAGCCCGCCAGCACAAACAAGGCGGCAAGGGATATATGCGAATGACGTTTGGATTTTGGTATTCTATCACACAATCACACAGCATCCCGGCAAAAAAAAATCCCCGGCCTTTAACCGGGGGTCAACATCTCAGTTTGACTTGAACAATAACGTCATCAGGCTCAACACTTCACTTCCCCATTGCTTTGCGTTCTTGTGCAAATCTTCAGCGGAAGGCGGCTCATCCTCACGCAACCTCAGCACCTCACACAATATCGAGTTCACTTCAGGATTTTCGGCAAACTCAGGAAGAAGGCTCGCAGCGTGAATCATCATACCTTTCAGCTTCTTGCGCTCATCCTCTGACAGCCACGCACAGAGAAATTCCCCGTAATATTCAGGGCCGTACTGTGTCGGAAGGTCAAGCACTCTTTGCGCCTCAAGCCGTATATTGTCCTCCTCAGTGAGCGTGAAATACTCATTCATTCTCCTCCGCAAAGGCTCAAACACTCTGTCTTCATCCACCGCCAATGACGCACACAGAAATTCAAGCACGAATGACGCTACCCTATAAGGCTGTGAGAGCTGAGTCCCTAACGGCAATTCCTCAAACAGTATTTTGTCGTCCCAGTTATATTCGCGACCTGATATGCCCAAATCGGGAATGATCTGCCAGCCTTCAACCTGTGCTGTGTCAACTATGGCTTTACGTTCCTTCCCCGTGAGTTTGACATCAGGCGACGTGCTGAACTTCATCACTTTTCCGACATTGCCGAGCGTGGAAATCAGTGGTAAATCGCTGTCTTCCGGCCTTAATGACGATATGAATCCGGCGAAATCTGGACGGGCTTTGAGGTCTGCGAGGTCTGGCACGGGTTCTTCGAGTTTTTTTGCGGCGAGGAAAACTTCCCACGAATCAACGAGCGTCTTGAACACTCCCAAATCGCTGAAAAAGTCAGGGATTTCAACGGACTCATTGTCTTTTTTGCTGAGGGTTATTGACGGATTCGAGGGCTTGTAGGAAATCTTGAGGGTATTTTGCGGTTTCAGGAGAACTAATCCGCCCTTGCACAAGTCCTTGTATATTGGCGTGAACGTCTGCAATGACTCTTCAGAATGCGAAATATACGGCTGATTCTCACGTCTGAGCTTGGCGCATGTCCTTGCAACCGTGAAAGCGACTGCTGAAGGTACTGGGAGCATTGAGTTTGCGTAGGAGTTAAGCAGGATGTCAAGCAACCCTTCAGGGACAACCTTCATTTTCTTGCACAAGGCTAGCAGATCTTCATCAGGCATCCAGACTTTTACCGCAAGCCACGTGATGAAACGCACAAGGTTATCTTTAAGCGCGTCCCATCTCAGCAAGGGAAGCAGCCTGAAAGCCTCATTGATGCACATTCCCAAGTCTAATTTGTCCACGATTGTGCGACGTTCGATTCCGTAAAGCCAGATTGCCGGGTAACATATATGCAATGGCGGCTGAATCCTCGCGCCTGATAGCCATGTGAGATATATTCCGCGCTGTAATTCCGACATGGCCGCGTAAGACTCTGCTCCGTCTGCGGGTAATTCATCTCCTTGCTGAGGAAATGCAACAGGTAACGTTATGTCTATGCATGATGGCTCCGGGGTTGCTGGCTCACCCTGCGACCAATAAGCCGACGGTCCAGGCACTATGATATTTCCGGCCTGAATATTTCCCGACCTGCCACACCAACGAAGGAGGTTTGCTTTTGCCTGAGCTTGTTTCTTGGGTTCGGATGAGAGTCCGTAAGGTGAGTCCTCGCCTGCCGGGGCGTGTGATGAGTATGTTGCTCCGGCTGCCCTGCCTGGGTCTGTTACGGGTTTGGCTGAAAGTACGAATCCCGGTTCGGAGTCGTCTTCTGTTTCTGTGTCTGGGAGGTCAAGCGATTCGGGGGGCTGGAATGATTCTGTTGTGGGAGGGGGTGAAGGATGTCGGGACTGTTGACGCAAGAATGCTCCTACAGCCATTGCCACGAACAAGCCTATTACGATATATATCATGATTTGTGCCTGCCTTTTTATGAGAATATATCACTGTAAGTATTGCAGAAATCTCCTGCTGTAACAATCTGAATGCCCTTGTATTCACAAATATCCAGAAGGTCTTTATCTCCGCTGACAATATACAACGCTTTTGCGTCAAAGGCACATTCAATAAATTTATTATCGTCAGGATCGCGACATATACTTATTGATGAACAGGGCTTTATTATCTCCATTTCCGAGACAAACGGGACAAGAATATTGCGGTTAAAATGTCCTTGCCCGCGCTTGTTCATTTCAAGGATAATTTCGTAGTATTCAGCAAGTATTTCAGGCGAGGCACAAGCATTTAATCTCCCATCAGCGACAGCTTCAAGAATCATTCCCGGTCTGCCCCCGAAAAATACGCCGGATATTACTACATTTGTGTCAATAACTATTTTCATGCTTTTCTTCTACGCACGGCCTTAATGATCCCGCTCACATCTTCTTCTCTTAAGCCTGAACGTTTAGCCCATTCACGAGCCTCATCAAGCATTGCTCTGAAATCCTCCGGAAGTCCGCGCAAAACTTCAGACTCAGGTGCAACAGTTTCAGTATACATATTCCGCTCCCCCTAAAGTATTTCCATCTGGAACTTCTCAAGCATGAATGCCGGATTATATGACATTTTCGCCTCCCTCAAACCAGGCTCGCCCATATCCTCCTCACGATTAACCCATGTATATCCGCTCCCTTGCTCTTTCAGGAACATGTAATTTATCGCCTGATAGCTTCCTGCGTATTCAGGGACTGCCTTCTCGAACATGACATCAAGATTCTGCGGGTCAAGCTCCTGCGCAATCGTGTAGGCTACAATTTCCTCGTCAACTTTCAGCATTCCCCCAATTAGGCCGAAATCGCTCCAACGGTCAAACGCTTTCTGTATTGCTTCGTCCTCATCAGCGAGGGAGTCAGCTTCTTCTTGCGTCATCGTGAGCATTCTCCTAGCGCGCCACCTCTCTTGGAAGTCCATAATGCTGGCGAAATCTACCGGCGTTATGGGGTAATAGTCCCATTCATACCCATCAAGGAACGCCCTTACCCTGTTGCGTTTGTGGGCGTATGCTTTGCCTTTGAGGGCTATCATGTCTTTCACGGCGTAAACATATTCGTGCTGGTCTCTATCCTCAGTGAATCGCAGATTGCTACGTCCGGCGAGAATCTCACGCACTTTTGCCGGGACATCATATATCACGTCCCCCGGCTTGAAATGCGACAATTCCGCGTCCCAATCCGTAACAGCGTCCCAATTTCCGATCGGCCCGAACATTCCCGGTAATGGCCCGCCAGACCTGAACCAGCATAACGCCCCGCCAGTTTCAGCGATTTCGACGGGGTAAGCATGACTCCATCCCCACAGGCAGAAGAACGAATATTCCGCGTAATGAACTGGGGAAGCCTGATAGTATTGCGTGTGAATGCCTTTGTCCTGACACGTTAATTCCCTGAATGAAAGCATGTGTGTGTAATGTCCTTTCGTGATTTTTACGTTCTATATGATATTGTAATGCTAGTTATTTTCCCACAAAAAAAACCTCCCCCGCAATCACTCGCAAGGGAGGCCGTCAAATTCACTTTTCGCCGCTAATCCGTCAAGCAGCTCCTAGTAGTTTTCGGCGTGAATCTCGAAATACGATTTTGGATGGGCGCATACCGGGCAAATCTCCGGGGCTTTCGTGCCGACTACGATATGTCCGCAGTTCCTGCACTCCCACACTTTGACCTCGCTACGTGCGAAGACTTCCTGAGCCTCGACATTCCTCAGCAATGCTCGGTATCTCTCCTCGTGATGTTTCTCGATTGCCGCGACCATGCGGAATTTTGCCGCCAATGCCTTGAAGCCTTCCTCTTCTGCCGTTTTCGCGAAGCCCTCGTACATGTCGGTCCACTCGTAATTCTCGCCTGCTGCCGCCGCTGTGAGGTTCTCTGCTGTTGTGCCGATGCCGTCAAGCTCTTTGAACCAGATTTCAGCGTGTTCTTTCTCGTTTGCTGCCGTCTGAAGGAATATTGCCGCTATCTGCTCATAGCCTTCCTTTTTCGCCACTGACGCAAAGTAGGTGTACTTGTTCCGTGCCTGTGATTCGCCAGCAAAGGCCGCCTGCAAATTCTTTTCGGTCTGCGTTCCTGCGTATTTGTTCGCCATAATTTTTATCCTCCTCATTGAGCGTTACTGCCTCACGTGTAATTATATCAGGAATGGACGCAACTTTGACATGAGACACACGCGCTATTTCCGTTGTGGCATTCCCGCATAAGCTATTCCCGTAAATTCT
>JAFSKY010000218.1 GCA_017448685.1 Synergistaceae bacterium | reverse complement strand
ATCACCCGTATCAGTCTGGAACGCAAAAATATCTGCCTCAACGATTCAAAGTGCTGTCAAAAAGGTAACAGGTACGGACATAGGCACAGTAACGGAGGTTCAAGTGTCAGAGGTTGACGAGGGTGGGCGCGCCAACAAAATCACCGTAACAGGCTCAAATGGCAGCAAAACCATCAAGGCCAGCCAGTTCCGAACAGCAGTAAGTCCCCGCGCCATCAAAAGCACAATGCTGACACCTTCCGGCGGAGCGTTCAACGTCAGCAACACCGCAACACCAAGCGGACTCGTAAGCATACAGAAATCACAGCAGCCATTATCCCCCGGACTAACGTTTGAGGAGGAGCAAGGCATCGCGAAAATGACATCAGAAGGAGTTTTCACGACAACAGAATTAATTGACATGCTGACGAATCCCAGCAAGAAGAAGGCGTATTACCAGATTGGAATCGGCCGTGCAGGTAAGCCAGCTGTACAGAAGCCGAAAATGGCCAAATACGGCTACACTGTCGAAAAATCCGGGAGCGACTTCATATTTTACGGACGCGGCTGGGGTCATGGAGTGGGTTTGTGCCAATGGGGAGCTATGGCTATGGCGGATCATGGTTACACCGCAGAGAAAATACTTGAGCATTATTACCCGGGTACGGCGGTGAAAAAGATAAAGTGAATCCCATATCCCGCGAAAAACTTTACGACCTCACCTCGTATGATTACACCCTCCCTCCTGAGTGCATAGCCCAATCACCCGCAAGCCCCCGCGATTCTTCACGCCTCTTAGTGTGGGACGTGAGGAATGACGTTACAACCCCCCGGCGTTTCATGGACATAACAGAGTACTTGATGCCGGGGGATTTGCTTGTGCTGAATGACACGCGAGTTATTCCCGCAAGGTTATGGGGGACTCGTGAGTCTGGCGGAAAATGTGAGCTGTTATTGTTGCACAACATCACCGCCGATTTCCTCGAATGGGAAGCCCTCGTTAAGCCCGCAAAAAGACTCCATGCAGGCGACATCGTGAACGTTTGCGGCCATGAAGTTATGATTGTCGGGGATATGCCTGAAGGAATACGCCGGGTGAAATTCCGTTTCAGCTCGCGTGATGAGTTCATGACGTTCCTTGAGGAATCCGGCAATGTCCCATTACCCCCCTATATTCACGGCGATAACTCAATGCGTGAGTCATATCAGACTGTTTTCGCCCGCAACGATGGCTCATCTGCCGCGCCAACTGCAAGCCTGCACTTTACGCCCGAATTGCTCGAACGCATAGCCGCGAAGGGAGTCAGAACTGCATATGTTACGCTTCATGTTGGATTGGGGACATTCCGCCCGGTGAAGGCTCATGACATACGCCAACACTCAATACACACGGAACGTTGCATGATTTCAGCAGAGACAGCCGCAATGATTCGTGAATGCCGTGAATCTGGCGGGAGAGTCATAGCTTCAGGCACGACATCAGCGAGGACTCTTGAGTCATTCTGTGATAATGCCGGGAATGTTGAAGCGGGCGTGAAAGACACGGGGATATTCATTTATCCGGGCTATAGATTCAGGGCTGTTGACTGCCTCATAACGAACTTCCATTTGCCACAAAGCTCGCTGATTATGCTTGTGTCTGCTTTTGCCGCGAACAAAGCAAATGCTTTCGGCCATGAGGAAGAAATTTTAGCGCGGTTATTGGAGATTTACGAGAAGGCTGCGTGTGAGGGGTGGCGGTTTTTCTCGTTTGGCGATGCAATGTTGATAGTGTAAAATACATTTATCCCATCAAACAAAGGAGCTTATGCAGAATGAAGAAGCATTCTGTTGCGCTAATACAGCATTACTACGGGACGTTGCCGAATTATTTTCCCTTGTGGCTGAAAAGTGCCGGGTATAACAGTAATTTTGACTTCATGATCTTCACGGACATAGATTTTTCGGGCTATAACGTGCCGAGCAATGTTCATGTGATTCCTATGACGTTTGACGAAATGAAAGCAAGAATAGCGCGGCATATTGATTACGATTTCATATGCGATACACCCTACAAGGCCTGCGATTACATTCTTCTGTACGGCTTATATTCCAAGATTACCTAGAGGATTATGAGTTCTGGGGACATTGCGACCCCGATGTGATATGGGGAGATATGAGCAAATTCATCACGCCTGATGTTATGGACAAATACGGCAGAATTTACAGGCTCGGACATCTGCAATTATTCCGCAACACCGACAAGGTTAGGACATTCGCGCTTCAGAAGTTGCCCGGTTGGGGGCTTACGTGCAGGGACATATTCACCGCCCCTGAACACATGGCCTTTGAGGAGTATGTTCTGACGGAGAAGCTTTTTGATGAGTTTGTCGGCGAGGAACAGTATGACAGTTTCGACTTTGCAGACATATTCGCGGATTTCAGGCAGTTCATCAGGGCAAAACTCTTCAGAGACAGACTTGAGACAATCCCGGCATTCAGGTGGAAGGAAGGCAAAGTATACGGGCTTTCAGTCAACGGCGAATCAGGGAATGACGTTGAATATTTGTACCTCCATCTACAGAAACGCAAAATGAAATTCACGCCCGGCCTCGAGAATGAAGACAGCTTCATGATTATTCCGAATGAGTTTGTGAAAGACCATGAACTCACACAGGATGAAGCGAGGCAGTATATGATGCCAGATTCGTCCTACGAGAAAACAAACAGCCAGGGAATAATGTACCTAGTCAGAAAATTATTACGCATGGACATGAAAAGCACTCTGGTCAAACTTTATCCATATTTCCAGCTCCTGAAGGGAAAACGCCTCGTCAGCAAATGGGGAGTTAATGCAAAAGGAAATTGGAGACTGTATAATTAAATCCCATACCCAACAAAGGAGGCTTTATACAGAGTGAAGAGACATTCTGTTGCGCTGATACTGCCATATTACGGAACGTTGCCGAATTATTTTCCGTTGCGGCTGAAAAGCGCGGGCTATAATCCTGATTTCACGTTCATGATATTCACGGACATAGATTTTTCGGGCTATAACGTGCCGGAAAATGTGAAAGTGATTCATATGACGTTTGACAGCCTGAAAAAGCTCATCGCTCCTCACCTTGATTTTGACTTCGTGCTGAATGAACCCTACAAGTTGTGCGACTACAAACCCATGTATGGCCTTATCTTTCAGGACTGGCTGAAGGGCTATGATTTCTGGGGTCATGTTGACGCTGATCTGATATGGGGTGATATGGGGAAATTCATCTCAGATGAGTTGTTAGACAGGTACGATAGAATTTACCGCTGGGGACACTGCACGCTTTACCGCAACACAGAAGAGATTCGGCGTTTTGTCCTGCATAAGCTTCCCGATTGGAATATCTCATACCGCGATATATACAGGTGCAACAAGTACATAGGACTCGATGAGCAGGGCATTACGCTTAAGCTGTTCGGTACTGGTACTGATGGGGGGGGGGGGGGGGT
>JAFSKY010000217.1 GCA_017448685.1 Synergistaceae bacterium | reverse complement strand
GATATCATCCACTGCCATGGCTGGATTTCGGCCTTGATGCCTGTCTACATCAAACGCGCCATGAACGTTCGCGACAACCCGCTCTTCAACGAGTCGAAGGGAGGTATTCGGCCTGACTTCGCGCAGTTAGGGCAGATGAGACTGTTCAACGGAATCTACAAGGGCTTCCCCGGCATAAGCATACTCATTCCGATTGCTGTAGTGATATGCGCAATAATATGGTTCATCCTCAACAAAACAGTTTTCGGGAAAAACGTCTACGCTATTGGCGGCAACCGTGAAGCGGCTGTTGTGGCGGGAATTAACGTTTTCCGCAACATCATGGGGATATTCATTCTCGCCTCATGCCTTTACGGTATAGCAGGAGTGCTTGAGGCAGCAAGGACAGCAGGCGCGACCAACAATTACGGCAATGGCTACGAGCTTGACGCGATTGCGGCGTGTGTCGTGGGCGGCGTGTCATTGAATGGTGGTATAGGCAAAGTCGGCGGGATCATCATGGGCGTGCTGATATTCACGATAATTCAGTACGGCTTGCAGTTCATCAACGTGTCTCCTATGTGGCAACAGGTAATCAAAGGCGTAATTATTGCTGTGGCTGTGGCGATTGACCTGACGAAGTATCGCAGGAAGTAATCCAGACATATATAGACCTCTCTCAGTTATTGAGGGAGGTTTTATTTTTACGCTAAGGAAGGGTTAGCATAATGTGCAGAAAGTTGACGATTGTAACGCTCATTATATCGATGTTTCTGTTACCTGAGTTTGCTGCATACGGTGATACTACACTTGTGGAAGCTGCAAGGACTAGCGGCTATAAGGCTGTGGAGGCATTACTGAAGTCAGGGGCGGATGTCAACGCTAAGGGAGTGTACTACGGCAGAACGGCTTTAATGTATGTGGCAGAGAAGGGCCACACAGAAATTGCGGAATTACTCTTGAAACACGGCGCGAAGGTCAAAGCTAAGGACGATTGGGGCGAGACAGCTTTAATGTGGGCAGCATGGAACGGCCGCACAAGAATCGTAGAATTACTCCTGATGAATGGTGCTGATGTCAACGCTAAGGACGCGGAAGACAAAACGGCTTTGATGTTTGCAAGTAGTGTAGAAGTCGCAGAAGTTCTTCTGAAGCACGGCGCAGATGTCAACGCTAAGAGCGGCTACGGCAGGACGGCTTTAATGTGTGCGGCACTTAAAGGCTACACAGAAGTTGTCAATATACTCATAAGTTATGGTGCTTACGTTAACGCTAGAGATTATGGCGGTAACACAGCCCTTATGGAAGCGGCATCATGCGAAGATGACAATAAAGCCTCAGAGATCGTCCACGCACTCATAGAGGCAGGCGCACACATCAACACTAAGCTGATAAGCGGTGTTACGAAAGGCTGGAGCGCGGTCATGTTCGCAGAGTTTGCAGGCAACACTAAGACGGTATCTGTCCTGCGGAAGGCCGGTGCTCTTGGAAAGCTAACAGCAAAACAGCGTCAGGACTACATAGAATTTTTGCGGGTTAAAGGCAGCAATTAAGGGCGTAATCATAGCGGTTGCGGTTGACCTGACGAAATACCGCAGGAAGTAAGATTTTCGCGGATAAGAATTTGCCCCCTGTCATTTACGGCAAGGGGCATTTTTTTGTTACTGCAAATATACTTTATCGCCTAAGTCTTCACTGTTTCAATTTATTGTTGTGCCTACAATACATAGAAGGGGTTATACAGCAAAACTATGGATATAAAATTACTTCGTTACTTTCTCGCTGTCGTTAATTACTACGGGTAGCAGAAACACTACACATAACTCAACCAACCTTAAGCATTCACCGAAGAGCCGAAGAAATTGTCCAGCTTGCAGACAAAACGAAATATGAACTTGACAATCATGAAGCCCTAAATGAAACTGTGTCTATTGGTTGCGGAGCTTTTATGCCTTCACTAATACTTCCTGAAATTATGAGGCACTTCAGAGAAAATACCCTCGTGTCAGCTATGAATTTTTCACAAACAGCGCAGATTATATCCGTGAACGTTTGGAGCATGGAATGCTTGATTTTTGAACCTTGCGTTTATGATCAAAGAAGGTTTTGCGTGTGCTTTAACACTGGACAGGGCTGTGCAGTTATTTGAGAGGGACACATTAACTTTTCGCCCTCTTGAACCTGAATTAAGGATGTCATCTGTACTTGTCTGGAAGAAATTAGATTCTTTTGCCGGAGTTGTAGGGAAATTTCTCGAACATTTCAACAATATTCATCTTCGGAATGGCTGGTGTTTCGGAAGCGACAGACGAGAAAACTTTAATCGCATATTTCTCTGAAGCCGTTAAAGGCTTGGCTTTTTTAGCGTGTTTATACGACTATTGGAGTGATATTTGCGAACAAAGAAGTTGTTGACGGGAAATAAACTTGCGAGCTACGCCACTGTTGTCTTATACATTACGTCTGTATTGATGAAAATCTCCCCGCCTATTTCTACCTATTCAAGGCTTAACCCTGTAACAATCATTTTATGACTATTCTTGTCTCGCCTATATCCACTGAAAAATTTATAAACCTCAGATGCCCAATTTGGAGAACAAAAATGTGGACAGCCCTCAATGGATAAATAGCGTACTATCGTTTGTCCTCTGTAATTATAAAGATCGCCGAATGAATACTCTGTTTCATAATCCATATTGTACTCGTGATCAAATCTCAGACCGAATTCAGTAGATGCATCATGACCACCATCGGCAGCTTCTTCTTTTACGCTTTTTAGTGTTGCATTAGCATTGACAGCACCACATGCGCTATTCCAAGCATTCACATTGGCAATGCGTTCTTCTAGGGTTTCTTTCTGTTCAACAGGTCCAAGCTCTACAGGCTCATGTTTAATCGGCCATCGTTCTTCTGCGTCATATAAGCCGTAAACCATTATCATTGCCATGCCATACTTGGCTATCTCGGATACATCATTTGTCGTCTGTATAGCTACACCAGTTGCGGGCGATGTACCGGTTAAAAGAGTTGGACATTCAATAGCTGCGTAGGCACACGCATTGCCGCCTCCAGAAAAACCAGCACAATACACGCGCTCTTCATCTATATTGTACATATTCTTAACTCTTTCAAGTATCGTTTTGAACGTGTATGCTTCAAAATATTTCATGCCACTATTTTTGAATGATTGCATTTGAGCATCTGATAGATTATCCAGACTCCAACTCGGACATACGACGATATATTTATTCTTTGCGGCATCTTCAACAAAGCCCATATTCTCTGCCATGAGGATATTTGTGCCTCCTGCATGCATAGCAAATAATACTGGATATGACTTACTTTCCTGAGTAATACAACTCGGATCATCAATATCCACTGGTTTGAAAACAGACCATTCCTTCACGGCATCGTCTCCTGCAAAATACGTTTTTTCCATTCCTATTTTTGCCCAATATGCTTTATTCTCTTCGGAAGTCTGGTCATAACCGATACTTACGGAAGCAAAATAATTCCTAAAATGTTTCGATACCCATTTTCCCTGCTCTGATTGAAGGTACGTATCTACATTAAAACCAAGATTTTTTGATCCCATTCTTGATAGTATGGGTTTAACAACTTCTTGGATTGTAATATCATCGCTTTTTTTGAAAGCACCATTTAACGTAATATCATGTGTTGCTGCTACCAGTTCCAGATAACCCGGACAAATCAGAGTCCCTAAGCAACCCAGAAACGTTATTACTGTTGCCATTACCGTTATACAAACTAATTTTTTCAACATGGTGTTACCTTTCTAAAAAATAATATTTATGACTTATAATAAAAATAATTATAATATTTAAAGTAGGAGAAAAAAGGAAACTGATATGTGATTGGCGACTTTCGATGCCCCTCGGTACGTCACAAGGGATTAAGTCTCGGATTTCTTGATTCACTTTTAGGGATACTTGATGTTGTAATTGATTTAGCAAAATAATTCAGGAGGGACAAATTCATGAAACAGGCAATCATGTTGTTAATCATTGCGGTCATTGCGTCGATAACATTCTCAAACACCGCATTTGCGGCCGCATCAGACGAGGAATTGAGGATAAAGCTCACGGTAAACGGCCACACTTTGACGGCAACGCTTGAAGACAATCCTACAAGCCGGGCGTTTGTCGCAAAACTTCCGTTCACACTTCCAATGATGGATTTATACGGGCGTGAAATGTGTTATCGCTTTGATGATGCACTGCCAACAGGGAAACTCACTTCGAGTAATTACAAGGTCGGTGATCTGGCATATTGGCCTCCGAGACACAGCTTTGTGATTCTTTATGAGCAGAACGGCGAGCGTTTTCAGCGACAGCACTTAGGGCGAATTGATTCAGGCGTTGAAATTTTCAATGGCATTGGCGATGTAGATGTCCTCTTTGAAAAGTCAAAAGGCGAATGAATGCGCAGTAACATGGCCGTTGAGCGCAAAACCGCAATGAGCAAATTTGTATCACAGTTCAGGTAACCTAGCCTTCTTCATATAGTCTATGATGCATGAAGTGAATGTTATAATACTCGAAAACTAACCTATTTTTCCACAAAAATAAACTAATAGTGCTGGCTCGAAGTTTTACAGAGGCTTAACTGTGGGACAATTTAACGCAAGAGATTAGCATCATGGGGAGGAACTACACATGCTTGACGAAATGCGCGAATCATTCGGAAAAATTTTCGGCTCAGAGACAAACGCAGAACCATTCTTCTCACCCGGCCGCGTCAACCTCATAGGCGAACACACTGACCATGAAGGCGGCTATGTCTTCCCATGCGCGATTGACTTCGGGATATACGCCCTTGCGCAGAAAAACTCATCCGGGAAATTGCGCCTGCACTCCATGAACTTTGACGGCGATTATGGCTCACCGTTTGAAATCTCATACGACAGCATACGGGAAAAGCTCACAGGCTCGCGCACATGGGTGAATTACCCTCTCGGTGTCGCAAGCACACTCCTGAAACACGGCCATGAATTTGCGCACGGCCTCGACATTCTGTATTGCGGCAACCTTCCTGACGGGGCTGGACTCTCATCATCGGCAGCTCTTGAGGTTCTCACCGTGAGAATCTTCAGCGACTTACTCGGCTTCAACATTGACGGGGTAAAGGCGGCGTTATACTCACAGGAGGCGGAGAATGATTTTGTCGGCGTAAGGTGCGGAATAATGGATCAATTCGCCGTCAGCATGGGCAAAAAGAGCAGCGCAATCCTCCTCAATTGCTCAACGCTTGAATATTCATATGCCCCGCTTGAATTAGGCTCTCATTGCATCATAATCACAAACTCAAACGTCCCTCACTCACTCGCAGGAAGCGAATACAACCTCCGCCGCCAACAATGCGAGCAAGCATTAGACGACATACGCAAGGTGAAAGACGTATCATGCCTGTGTGATTTGTCGGTGAATGAGCTGGATGAAGTCGCTTACGCCGTGAAAGACCCCGTTAACCTCCGCAGGGCTGTACATGCTGTGAGCGAAAATGCGAGGGCAATACGTGCTTCTGAGGCATTGAAGGCCGGAAATTTGGCCATGTTCGGAAGGCTCATGAATGCGTCTCATGTGTCATTGCGCGACAATTACGCCGTAACAGTGCCTGAGCTTGACATACTCGCCCGGCTTGCGTGGGAGTTTCCCGGCGTTGCTGGCTCAAGAATGACGGGGGGCGGGTTCGGTGGCTGTACTGTGAGCATCATCGAGAATGACAGGGCGGAAGAGTTCATTGACATGGCCGGACGTGAATATGAGCGTTTAACGGGGAGAAAAGCCAGCTTCTACAGGACGGGGATCACAAACGGTGCTGGCAGAATAATTCAGTGAAAGGGAAAATTCTGCGGGAGTGTGTACGATTCCTCCCGCATTGAATCTCAATCAGCCATCATACTTCCATAAGCCTGTTGCGGGTTTGCCGACAAAATATATCTCTTCTCCATCATCCATGACATTCCAGCCTTCTTTGAGCTTGAACGGGTCATAACGCTTTGTGATTTCGTCATAATCCGCCCAGTTATAGCCAACGCTCTCAATTTCGCCGCGTGTCATAAGTTCCGGCTTTGTCGCGTAAGTTATCGTGAATCGTCCCTCGCTTGAACCCTGCATGAGGTGAGCTGCACTCATGAGTCTTCCCTCAAACGCTCCCTTGCGGTAAAGGTCAAGGATATACGGCGTTCCCTTGTAGCCATATTTGCGGGTCATCGCGTCCATCTCGTCATTTTCCCCGAATGCACGAATCCCAGGCCCAAGCACGAGCAACTCTCCGCCGTCATCTACTATCATTCTTGTGCGGTAAACTCCCTTGTTGCCTACCCACGTGGTTTTAAGCTCTGAAGGCTCAAGGTACGTTACTACCTTTTTGGCGCGCCTGTTGAGGTGAAATATGTTGAGCTTCTGTGAGAGTTCTGCAGCCATCTCAAACGGCTTCCGTGATTGACCGATGAATAGCCCACGCAATGTTACGTCTTCACCCTCTGTTGTGGTTACTGTTTGGATGTAAACGAGCGGTATTTTCCCGTCAATGAAATGTTCCTGCGCGTAATCGTATGCTTTTCTCGCAGGGGTATCACGGACTCCGAGTGCTTTTTCCAAGCCACAAATCGCGCTTAACATGTGGGATTTGTTGATCATCTCGCGTCCGCCAGTGCCGACAAATATATTCTTCGAGTAATTCGCCATGCCGACAACTTCATGTGGCACAACCTGACCGGGCGACAATATGAGGTCATATCCGCCGTCAAATAGCCTGTGATTCACTTCCACGTCAATTTGTTCCGGGAAAAGCCCCCCGCTTATTTCAGCGCAGAAATCAGCAGGCACATAACCGAGTTTGATTGTGTCAGTCTGCCAGCGGTGAACGATTATTTTCTCAGGCGCAACAGCATCACCGAAGAACAGCCGTATTTCTTCCTCGCTCATGGGCATATGAGTCCCTAATGCCGGCATAACGTCAACATGTACACCCTTCAGCTTTGCGCACAATATCTGAGTTATGATTCCCGCGTATGAATAGCAACGTGTGTAATCTGGCGGGATAATCAGAACTTTCTTTAGCCCGGAATATTGCGAGAGTAATTCCTCAAGCGCAGATTCAAGACTCTCACGGGAAATCCCATTTTCCTCACCGTTAATGCATATCTCCTTCACGCTATTCACCTCCAAGAGCATCATGAGCAATGCGCCTGTAGCCATCAACCATTACCCCAATGTCGAGACCTATTGCAGCACTGTTGACTCCCATGCTGAAATACTCGCGAGCTTTTTCCGCCGTATCACAGTAAATCATGGTGAACTTCCCGCATGACTTGCACACGGATATGATTCGCTTCAAGGCATCAATGAACTTAGGCTCGCTGAATTTTCCGGGAATGCCCATAGCTGTTGACAGGTCATAAGGCCCTATGAATATTCCCGAAATCCCTTCGCATGACGCAACAGCCTCAATATCATTCAGGCACTCTACAGTCTCGCATTGAGGGATAAGCATAGTTTCAGCGTTGGAGATTCTGAACCAATCCTCAAGCCCTCCGCCCATGTCATACGCGAATCCGTTTGCCCTTTGACCAGCGACTCCACGCTCGCCGATTGGGATATATTTCCCGTAACGCACAATCTCTTTCACGTCATCAAGCGTCCTGACCTGCGGAATGATTATGCCTTTTGCGCCAACGTCAAGAAGTTTCATTATTGCAGCACGAGATATTTCCTTCACACGCGCAAGGGGAGTAAGCCCACGCCTTTCAGCAGCGCAAACATACTCGCCAACACTCTCAGCCTCAAACGGGCCATGCTCGCAATCAATCACAGCATAATCCAGCCCGGCAAGCCCCATGCTTTCAATCACGGCTGTACTTCCGCATTCAAAGAACGTGCCTACAGTTTTTTCACCGCGCTCAATTTTCGCCTTCAGTGTATTCTTCATCGATTCATCTCCCTAAAGAAAAAGAGCCGAAGATTGACTCCTCGGCCCTCGATATTATTCGTTACGTGATCCCTACATAAGTCCCGGCAAAAACGCTTGGAACTGTGCAAGTATGCAGGCAAATATCAATATCGTTACGCCCGCAATAAATCCGCCGATTGTCCAGCCCCTTATTGTGTCAGTAACGCTGATGTGGAAGAAACGCGAGATTGCCCAGAAGCCGGAGTCGTTCGGAAGTGAGAGACCAATTCCGCCCGCGCATACAGCGATTGCGCAGAGGATTGGAGACACACCAGAATTTGCCGCAGCCTGTGCCATGATTGCCGCTGTTGTAGTGAGTGCAACCGTTGTTGAACCCTGAGCGCATCTCAACACCTGAGCGATTGTGAAGCAGAGTACGAGAATAGGAATGTTGAAGTTCCCGAAATAGTTGGTGATGAAGTTGGCTATTCCAGAAGCCTGAAGGATTCCGCCGTAAGCACCGCCAGCACCTGTGATGAGGAGTATCAATCCGACTTTGTCCGCGCCATCTGACATTATCTCGGTGATTGAGCGCTGTAGATATGGACGGGCAACGATTGCGCCGTAAAGGACTCCGATTGTCATAGCCACGTTCTTTGAGCCGAGGAACGATATTATGTCGAGTAACGTTCCTTTCGGGAGGAACATTGCGCCGAATGACCCAAAGAGAATCAGCAGAATCGGCACAAGAAGAATCGACATTGCCATAGCACCGCTCATTTTGGGCTTATCGACTATGGTCTCCTCTTTTGCCGCTTCGATTTCCGCATCCATGTCGGAGAAATCCCAGGTTTTTCCGGCTTTCTGATCCTGCCTGTTGAGGAAGCTGCCGTACATTATTCCGCCTACGAACATTCCAACGAACGCAGATATGAGCGCGTAGAAGAAGAATATACCTACATCGATTCCCATAGCTTCAATTACTGCGAGGGGTGGTGCTGTAGGAATGACGAGGGCAAATGTACATGTCGTTGCGATTGAGATTGCGCAGGCGTATGCGGTCATTGAGTAGCCAGTACGCTTTGACAGAACGCGGAGCATCGGAGCGAACATGATATACACGACATCGCCGAAAACAGGAATACCCGTAATGAATCCTGAGACAGCCACAGCGTAATGTGATTTGCTATCGCCGAGCTTGTTGAGGATTCCTGTTGCGATATTGTCGATACCGCCGGACTCATACATGAACATTCCGAGCATGACTCCGAGTCCTGTTACGATGCCTATACCGCCGAGGGTTGAGCCGAATTTGTTGGTTACGACATCAGCGACTTCAGCCAAGGGCATTTGGCAGGCTATACCTGTTCCGAAAGCTGTAACCAGAAGCGCGACAAACGCATTCAGTTTGAGCTTGATGATGCAGAACAGGAGTACCGCAATGGAAATGAGGAAAATTGCCATTAACAAAGCTGGTTCTCTCCCTTCAAGAGATTTGAATTTTGTGTGAAAAATTTTAGGATGGGTAAATTATAGAGAAATTTTCCGCTAAAACAAGTGAGAAACTTGCGAGATTATATGCAATAATACATGCATTCCATACACAACTTCACAACATAATTAGCGCAAGGGGGTTAATACTATTATGGAACTTGCAAGCCAGAAACTACGCAAGATAGCACCTGAGCTTGACCCTTTGAGGATCGGAACAGGATGGAAGCCCGAAGACCTCAGCAAGCCACAAGTCATGATTGAAAGCACAGCCGGAGACAGCCATCCCGGAAGCGGACATCTGATGAGGCTCGTTGAGGCAGCCAGGAAGGGAATCAATGACGCTGGCGGTTACGGCGCAAGATATTTCTGCACGGACATTTGCGACGGAGAATCGCAAGGCCATGACGGAATCAATTTCAGCCTCGCAAGCCGTGAAATGATCGCCAACATGATAGAGATTCACGCCAACGCAACGCCATTTGACGCGGGAGTCTTCATCGCCTCATGCGATAAGGGTATGCCTGGGAACCTCATCGGTATGGCGCGTGTGAATATCCCATCAGTCATGGTTACTGGCGGAACAATGAGCGCAGGCCCGGAGCTTTTGACACTTGAGCAACTCGGAATGTACGCGGCAAAATACGAACGCGGGGAAATTGACGAGGCAAAACTCAACTGGGCAAAACACAACGCTTGCCCCTCATGCGGAGCGTGTTCATTCATTGGGACGGCCTCAACAATGCAAATCATGGCCGAAGCTCTAGGACTCACACTTCCCGGAAGCGCATTGCTCCCAGCAACAAGCCCTGACCTTATCGATTACGCCTACAACGCGGGGAAAAGAGCCGTTGAACTCGCCTATGAGGGATTAAAGCCTTCAGACATCGTTACGATGGACAGCCTCGAAAATGCAATCATGGTTCACGCGGCTATTTCGGGAAGCACAAACTGCCTACTTCACCTACCAGCAATCGCACATGAATACGGCCTCACGATTACGGGCGACACATTCGACAGGCTTCACAGGGGAGCGCATTACATACTTGACCTGCGTCCTGCTGGGAAATGGCCTGCTGAGTTCTTCTACTATGCTGGCGGAGTCCCTGCAATCATGGAGGAGATTCGCGGAGTCCTTCACCTTGACGCAATGACAATCACGGGTAAGACACTCGGCGAGAACCTTGACGCGCTAAAAGCAAACGGATTCTACGAACGCTGCCAGAAATGGCTTGAGGAGGCCAACAAGAAATACGGCATCAACATAACGCGTGAGGACATAATACGCCCATATGACAAAGCAATAGGCACTGAAGGAAGTATTGCAGTCCTCAAAGGTAACCTTGCACCTGAAGGAGCTGTGATAAAACACACTGCCTGCCCCAAGGAAATGTACAAAGCAGTCCTCAATGCACGCCCGTTTGATTCGGAGGAAGAATGCCTTGACGCAGTATTGCACCACAAAGTCCAGAAAGGCGACGCAGTATTTATCCGCTATGAAGGCCCCAAGGGTTCAGGAATGCCGGAAATGTTCTACACATCTGAGGCGATAAGCTCCGACAAGGAATTAGGCCGGGCAATAGCACTCATCACTGACGGGAGATTTTCGGGTGCGTCAACAGGGCCGGTGATAGGACATTGCAGCCCGGAGGCTATGGCGGGTGGACCGATTGCACTCGTTGAGGAAGGCGACATGATAGAGCTTGATGTGTTTGCGAGGAAGCTGAATATTGTGGGCGTTAAGGGGGAGCGTAAAACCCCTGAGGACATGGACGCGATATTAGCCGAGCGCAAAAAGAACTGGAAGCCTCATGCGAAGAAATACAAGCGTGGAGTGTTGAGGCTGTTCAGCGATTTGGCCGCCAGCCCCATGAAGGGCGCATACTTGGAATACGAATAGCCAACAGAGTCAGAGTTACATACATTGAGACATGAAAAAACCCCCGGTCGACATGGCCGACACCCGTAAGGGGCGGTGCTTGCGCCGAGGGTTAATTTTTATCCTATCACGATGCTTTTTCCTGCGCTTTTTCCCGTTCACGTTCATACTTCAGGAGAAATTCTGCCGCCTGACCCGCTAAACGTATTGCCTCAGGCAGGGTGTTTTTGTCGCTTCTGATTCTGGTTATCCACGCCCCAACATAAGCGGCATGGTTGTTGAAATGTTGTTGTGTCTGGTCGATTCCTGTTTCAGCTGAAACGAACATTGAGCCGATTTCCGCAACAAGCTCCTCAAACGCGTACTTACTTGACAGCATGCCACACTTTATATCACGGTTAAGCCTATCTTTGTGGCCAGTCCAGTGTGTCAACTCATGGAGAGCTGTGGCGTAATAGTCAGCTGGCGTGAAGAATTTTTCCCTATCAGGCAACCTTATGCAATCGCCCAACAAATCATAGTACGCTTCATCCCCACCGAACTCTATCACCGCTTCGGACTCAGCAATTATGCGTTCAGCTTTCGCACATCTCACAGCGGGCGCGGGCTTCCTGATTTGGAGTGCTGGAAGGTGTGTATCAGCTCCAATGACTTGGGCGGCATTGAACACGGTATGAATTATCGGGATGTAGTCATGCGTGTACTTTATTGTGCCATCAGGGTTGCGAAGTAGATTGCCGTTTTGGTCTCTTGCTTGGCGTGATTCCTCAACGTAGAAGATTATGCGCGTTCCCTTTTCGCCCCATCTCACTTGGCATCCCATATCGGCAGCCTGATTGTATGTCATCCAGCGGGGATCTGTGTAGCCCATTTTCCTGCTTACGGCATAAAGTTTTACGGCATTTTTCCCTCCATAGGTGCGCCCTGTTACTGCGCTACGTGGCCATCTCTTTTCGACTTTGCTCCAAGGCTGTTGCCATGGGGCAGTTCCCTTCTCAAGCGCTTCTGACAGTTCCCTTGCAAGCTCATTTCTGTACGCGTGAACATTGAACCAGCCCATTATGTTTTGTCCTCCTATAAGAGTTGAAACAAAGGTTAGTTGTGGCGGGTTAATTGTGTAGCGGATATTTTGCGCCGGGTATGAGTACTTGTGCAGAGTCAGCCTAAATTAGCCGTATGAATGTCTGCGGTACTGTTTGTCAAAATGCAGTGGGATTTCCAATCGATTGGGGCGTGTATGATAACGCGGGAAGGGATATTTGTCAATGGATTAGCGGCGAATCGTTAGTTGCAGAGGCTGTTACTCTTTCTTTCTGCCTTTTGTGAGAAACAACCACCCCTGCCACATTCCGAAAGCTGTTACGGCAGGCACGGCACATAACGCAATGAGCATAGGCCATCCGTTTTTGGCGAGCCAGTCAGACAACCACACCCCCAAAAATGCATACCCCGCAACGACAATTCCAGCGGACAATACTCGCCCAAACATTAACGCCTCACGAAGCCCCTTCAGTTTCATGCGCAATCACTCCCAGAAAAATTTTGTCCCGGCAACACCAACACGACGCGGGAACATGGCCGGGCATTTCTTCACTTTTTCCCACGTTACGACACAGCGCGATGAATCATCACCGCCGTAAAACTTCAAAGCAGGTTCAGACAATCCGAGCATATTCCATTTCCCATTGACCGCAGAAATCTCATCATTCACCTTTTCCCCCTTGAATGTGAGGACACGACCGCCAATTTTCACGAGAGGTGAGAGCAATTCCGCCGTAACACCTGCTGACGATAACGCCCTAGCTCCGGCCATGTCGAAAATTTCACGGTGAGTCTTCGCGTAATCCTCACTCCTTGCGCAAATGATTTCAGCGTTCGAGATTCCGAGAGCGTCAATGATTTCACGGACGGCCATGCATTTTTTGTTCACGCTGTCAAGAAGGGTAACGCTCAAATCAGGACGATATACAGCCCACACGATTCCCGGCAATCCTCCCCCGCTACCAACGTCAATAACGCGTCCTTTTTCCGGCAAAAATTCCAGCGATGGCAGGCAGTCGAGAATCTGAAGGGTATATATCTCATCAGCACCGCGAGTCCCTGTGAGTCTTGCGCGTGTGCAGTCGGCTAAAAGTTCGGCGTATCTATAGAGTGTGGATTTTTGCGGGTTCATATCTGTCTTCTTGTGGGCGTTTGTTGGCGGGATGGCCTATAGGGATAATCATGAATGGCTTGAAATTTTCCGGGAGCTTCAAGACTTCTGCAACGTAATTCATTCTGTCTTCAAGTGGAGCAATTCCAAGCATTACCGCACCTAATCCGAGTTCTTCAGCCTCAAGCAGGATGTTTTCCGCACATATGGCCATGTCGATATGCACCATTTCCGGGACTGCTAGCTCATTTGTCCTGTAGCACGGCACAATCACAACGGGAGCGTTCTTTGCTGGTGTGGCGTAAGGGGATGCCTGTGAGAGTCGCTCGTTGATTTCGTGGTCATCGCTCACCCAGAACTCCCAGGGCTGTTGATTCTTCGCGCTTGGGGCTGCCATTGCTGCGCGGAGTATCTTGATGATGTATTTGCTTTCGACTTTTTCGGGGGTGAATTGGCGTGTGCTTGTGCGTGTGAATATCGCGGAGGGTAGAGACTGCTTTATTCTTGCCCATGATGATTCCAAATAGGGACGAACGATTCTGATTACGTTTTCGGCATTGTGTATTTGTTCCTGCGCTTTGTCATTAGGAGTCGTGTAGAAATTCTTGTAGTCTGCGCGATCTCTTTGTATTGAAGTGTCCGTAATCATATCTGAAATCTCGCGGCTGAATATCCCGGTCTTGACGTAATGATGATTGAAGTATGATATTACGCCTGAATGTTTGCTCGACTCGAAGCCGTCAAGGGCAGTAACTGACAGCATCGCATAGAATACAGCGTAATACGCCCTATTTGCGGCTGTGTCTGTGTCGCCTTTTTCGAGAATTTCATTTGCTGTGGCGAGAAACTTTAACGCCTTCTCGTATCTGTATTGCGACAAAGCTAGGCGGATTCTTTCGTCCATAACGTTATTCCTTCCCTTTCTATGTTCATGTAGAATGGCAACTCATATTTATATCTGCTGAAGTGATTTTCTTCAATGTCTATCACTGACAGGACGGTATCATATTTCAGGTCAAGCTCCGTAACAGCTCTCGTTAGTTTTTTGTCGGTGCTTCGGTCAAGCTCTCCGCGTATCACCATCGCAATATCGACATCAGACTCCCATGTGTTATCGCCCCTAGCCACTGACCCATACAATATTATCTTCACAGCATAATCCCCAATCACCGACAATATAGCCCTCACTATGTCGTCAAACATCTCTTTGTCGTCAAGCGTTTTTCTTGCGGGATATTCCACGCTCAAATGACTCCTTTCGTTGAAGGAATCTCATCGGCGTATTCAGGATTTACCCTCACGGCTTGCGCTATACTCCTCGCAGCAGATTTGAACGCGCATTCTATTATGTGGTGAGCGTTATTCCCGGCAAATTGGCGGAAATGCAACGTACATTGCGCATTCCTCACGAAGCCTAGCCAGAACTCTTGCGCTAATTCCGTGTCGAAATCTCCAACCTTTTGCGCGTGAATCTCCATGTCCCAGCCAAGATATGACCGCCCGGAAAAATCTATTGCCGTCATGATTAGAGCCTCATCCATTGGGAGAATCATATTGCCGTAACGTGTGATGCCCTTTTTCGCGCCAAGAGCCTCAGAGAACGCAAGCCCTAAGCATATTCCGACATCCTCGACAGTGTGGTGAAAATCAACGTCATAATCCCCTGTGCATTTCACCGACAAATCGAAGCGGCCATGTGAGGCGAAAAGAGTCAGCATGTGATTCAGGAATCCGCAACCCGTATCAACCTCGCTTTTTCCGCTGCCGTCAAGACATAATGACAGGCATATATCAGTCTCCTTTGTGGCGCGTTTGATTTCACTTTTTCGCATTCTCAGTCGCTCCCTTCATGACCTCAAGGAATATTTGCATCTGCTCAGGAGTCCCGATTGTGATTCGATTCCAGTCTGAAATTGCAGGGGGATTCGCGAAATGCCGTATCATGATTCTGTTCTTCTTGAGGACGCTGAATATTTCTTCCCCGCTCATAGTCTCATGACGCGCAAAAAGAAAGTTCGTTGACGACTCCAGAACATCAAATCCCATCTCCTGAAGCCTTACCCGTGTATTGTCCCTTACACGGCGAATAGTCTCAACGTTCTTGCTCGTGTACTCTTCATCCTCAAGCGCACCTAATCCAGCCGCCTGCGTCATTGCGTTTATGTTGTAGGGCGTTATTGTGTCCTTGATGTTCCTGATGTCCTGCGCAATCTCATCACACGTCATGCACCAGCCTAGACGAGCCCCGGCCATTGAACGCGACTTTGAGAACGTGCGAACGACAACGAGATTGTCATATTTCCCCAGCAGAGCAACCGAGCTTTCTCCGCCGTAATCTATATATGCCTCGTCAATCACAATGAGGCTTGCAGGGTTTGACGATATGACCTGCTCAATCTCATTCAGGCTCATTGCGATTCCTGTTGGTGCGTTAGGGTTGGCGATGAAAAGAGTCCGGCCGTTTGCGTTCCTGTAATATGACGGGTCAACGCGGAAATTCTTTAATGGCACTGTGATATAGTCAAAGCCGTGAAATTTCGCCAGTATCTTGTAGAATGAATACGTTATATCAGGGAATGCCGCGCCCTTTTCACAGAAGCCAGCGAATATGAGGCTCAATATTTCGTCAGAGCCATTGCCGAATACAATTTGCGAGGGCTTTATGCCGTTCATCTCTGCGATTTTTGCCGCCAAGAGTCTGCATTCGGGATCGGAATAGTAGTTGAGGCTTTGAGCTGCCTCGTGTGCGTGTGCGATTGCTTTCGGTGAAGGCGGGAAAGGGGACTCGTTCGTGTTGAGGCGGATATAACCTTTCATGCTTTCGATTTCGCCGCTTGTGTCGTAAGGTGTGAGGGAGGAATATTTTGCGTGAAGAAACTTGCTCATTACCTGTGCAAATCCTTTCGTGAAAATTTCAGCAAGTAAACATCCCCATGCCTGAAGGCGGGGGCTTTCGGTGAAGTTTGGTACATGGCCTAACGTCTGAGCTTGATACTTCCACCTCAGAATATCCTTATTCGCCGGGGCTGGTTTACACAGCCTCTATCCTGTAGAACTCGAAGGTTCACCAGTTTACTTTTTCTCAATATGTTTAATGCTCCGTTTACATCCGCGTTGAAGATATAGCCTGTTGAAGTCCTGTACTGCCCTCGTGTTATTCTCGTTCCGCTGAAGTTGTATTTTTGTGGGTTATCGGCGTTATATGTCGGGAGACTGTCATTATCAAAGAAACTTGCTTTTGACGTGTAACTTTCTTCCTGCTCCACATAATTTATGCCGTAAAGCTCACAAAGATACGCTAATTTTTCTCGGAGCTGTCCATGCGGAATTTGTACAAAGTTTTGATTATTCTGCGCTCCTATATGGATTTCTCGCTTCCAGTCGGGATTGTAACCGACTACAACATTTCCTATTCGGTGATTGATGCAGTACATGATAATCATTCTGGCTGCTACGCTCATTGCATGATTGATACGGGCATTGCCTTTCCTGATATTACTATACTGACGCGCCGTTAAGCCTTTGATTTTCTGCCTGTCCTTGATGCTCTGAAGCCTTGCGTTTTCTTTATTGTACAAGCGATTGTATGATTTGATTTGCTTCCCATCGATAATAAACGATGCCCCTTCGCTTGTTACACATGTTGCAAGATTATCTAGTCCCAAGTCAATGCCTAAGAATTTTTCAGGATCAACGTCAGCTTTAATTTCCGGCTGCTCGTAAATATATTCAATCTCAAAGAAACGGGCATTATCTCGCGGGTGAATACGTACCTGCTGAATTTCTTTGCCTGCTATGTTAGGCGGGATATTAAAGCGTAATTCGCCGTGTTCTTTCTTGAAGTCCCTCGACATAGGAAGCGCAAAATAGCCGTTCTTAATTTTTATTCGCGGGATTATCAGAGAAAACCAGCTGTCTTTGTCTAAGTAATGCGGAATACGTATCATATTAAATCGATACGAGCCTGATTTAGCTTTGTTCACCAGAGCAAAAAAAGACTTAAAGCAACGGTCAACGACTTTCAAAGTTTGCTGTGCTATTTCAGTGCCTAATGCCTGATAGTTTTCGCTTTCCTTGCAGATATGGTAATTATTCTCGTAACGCAGATATTTGCGCTCGGAGAAGTAATACTGCCTGACACTGTACATAGCCTCGTTAAACAGATTTTTTGACAGTCTGCAAAGAGTTCTTAAAGTTTCGTATTCACGTACAGAGAGATTTTTAAGCTGATTTTTTACAGTTAAGTACATAGTTTTCACCTCACTTTTTATAGAGAATTATACTATATTTCGCTGAAAATATAATATATTGGCGAAAATATAAGAAGGAAAGGGACTACGCGCTTTCTCACCATAGCTAAAGCAAGGGGTATCCACGCAGTATTTTGATGAAACATAAAGCCCGGCAATAATCCCAATGATATAATGAGCCATCCCGATAAAATATTAGGCAGGCCAGATATGTACGCGATAAATGAGGTCATAAACTCTTTCATTTGCGGTGATGCTCTTCAGGAGATGCGGAAATTTCCTGACGAGTGTTTTGATTTGGTCGTAACATCCCCTCCCTACAACCTGAAAAACTCCACAGGCAACGGAATGAAAAACGGCAATGGCGGAAAATGGTCAACTGCTGCCCTGCTTAACGGCTATTCAACCTATGATGACGATATGCCGTATGAGGATTATTGCGAGTGGCAAAGAGCTTGCCTCACTGAGATGATGAGGCTGCTGAAAGATGACGGGGCAATATTCTACAATCATAAGTGGCGCGTTCAGGGAGGATTGATTCAGGATAGGCGCGAGATAATTTCCGGCTTTCCTGTGAGGCAGATAATAATCTGGAAGCGTAAGGGTGGAATCAATTTCAATCCCGGCTACTTCCTTCCAACATATGAAGTGATATACATGATAGCCAAGCCTAATTTCATTCTTGCGGACAAAGCCAACAGACTCGGTGATGTATGGGAGTTCCCTCAAGAGATGAAGAACAAACATCCCGCCCCTTTTCCCGTTGCATTGATTGAGCGGATAATATCCAGTACGAACGCAAAAATCATTCTTGATCCTTTTATGGGAAGCGGAACTACAGCTGTTGCGGCGAAGAATCTCGGAAGGGATTTTGTCGGTATAGAGATTTCTTCGGAGTATTGCGAGATGGCAAGAGGGAGGCTTTCAAGGGAGCAGGCATCACAAAGTCAACAATTATTGCTGTTCTGAAGGAAATACGCTCGCGAGGCTGGATAAAAATCAATCGGAATGCTCGCAATAACGGCGCAATCGGCAACACTCTTGAAGATTTACTCGGCATAAAAGAAAACAATCTGCCACTACCTAACGCGGCTGAATGGGAGCTGAAAACTCAGAGGCGAGGAACAACCGCATTACTTACGCTGTTTCATCTTGAGCCATCGCCGAGGGGGCTTCACATAGCTGAATACCTCGTGGCTAATTATAGCTGGCCTCACAAAATGGCAGGCACTAAATACCCGGAGAATGAGAGAAGTTTCAGGCAGACTCTGAGCTTCAGGAAGCCAACACGCCGGGGATTTTTCGTTGACATTGACAGCGTGAATGAAAGAGTGATTGTGAGATTTGACCCGTCAAGCGTAAGTGAAGAGCTTGCTGGATGGAAAAATACCCTTCCTGAACATTATGATGAAGATTACGTGCCTTACTGGGGATTCAAGGATTTATATCACAAAGCGGGTGTGAAGCTCGGAAATTGTTTTTACGCCCTTGCTGACGTGAAAGATGACAACGGAGAATATTTTTGCAGGTATTCAGAGATAATTCAGCTTCAGGGATTCTCGCTTGACAGATTTTTACGCGCCATAAGCAGAGGAGACATCCTGATAGATTTTGACGCTCGCACAAGCCACAATCACGGCACAAAATTTCGCACAAGACCTAACGCAATCCCAAAACTATATGAAATCGCCACAAACATTTAGCGATAATTGACGCTTCAAGTTTTTGCGCTATGATTTTCCCATCCCATCATAAAGAGAGAATATGCCATGCAGTTAATCACAAGCCATTTGAACACAGATTTTGACTCCCTAGCGAGCATGATAGCTATACAGAAATTATATCCTGACGCTGTAATCTGCCCTCCCGGCGCAATGTCCCGGAAGGTTCGCGATTTCATGGCCAAGCAGGGAGCAACATGGGCATCACGCCTCCTCAAGCCCAAAAAGATCCCGCTCGATGAAGTTACGCTGATGGTTGTGGCTGATACGCGCTCACGTTCAAGGATTGGCCCTTTTGCGGCATTAACCGGGAGAACTGATGTTGAAGTCCACGTATACGACCATCATCCCCCAACGCCCGATGACATACCCGCAAGCAAATTCGTGTATGAGCCAATCGGAGCGGCAACGACAATGATACTTGAACAGTTATTGCTCAATCGCAAAGAGATTACCCCCGAAGAGGCTACATTGTTCGCAACAGGAATCTATGATGACACGGGTGCATTCACATACGAGACGACAACGGAACGCGATATTGCGGCAGTGAGCTATTTGCGTGAACTTGGCGCGGATTTGTCCGGGGTACTTGCGCAGGTTGAGTCGGGAATGTCCCCTGAAGACAGGAAACTTCTTGACACACTCGCCGAGAACATTCGCGAGATCTACATTAACGGCGCAAAAGTCTGCCTCACATGGGCTGCAACGGACGATTACGTTCAGGGACTCTCCGTGCTTGTGAACAGGCTCAAGGATTACAGCGACTCACATGTAACGATTGCTGTGGTGAACAACGGCGGCAAAAAGTTAAACCTAATCGCCCGGAGCGTTGAAGGTGTCCTGAACGTGAAAGAGTTTCTCATACCTTACGGGGGGAGCGGACATTACCAGGCTGGTAGCGCAACACTAACCAATAGGGGAGCGCAAGAGCTTCTTGACGAAATAGAACGCAGGTTATACGCGGCAATTGCTCCAATGATGAAGGTATCAGACATAATGACCTCACCAGTTATAGCCGTTGGAGTTGATGCAAAAGTCGATGAGGGTTACAGGACAATGCTTAGATTCGGCGTTAAGTCCTTGCCTGTGATAAGTGATGAAGGCGAGGTTGTCGGAATGATGACACGCAAAGACCTCGACAAAGCTCACTTGCATGGCCTTGACCGTGCAGACATATCAGACTTCATGACGCGTGGAATAATCAGCCTGTCAACAGAGGCATCAATTGATGAGGCACATAGGATGATGGCGACATATGGCTTTGAGAAAATGCCAGTGCTTGACCATGACGGGAAATTAGCCGGGACTCTCTCACGCTCAACATTGCTCAAAGCGTTATACCATTCTGGACAGTTCGCGGGTGAGGAAAACAAACGGGACTCCGATGGCTTTTTGTGGGTCGAGAACGTCGCTAACCTCATGGAAGAATCATTCAGCCTCAAAACGTTATCGCTTCTGCGGAGGGTTGGAGCTAAGGCGCAAGAGCTTGGAATGAAAGCGTATCTTGTCGGAGGCACTGTGCGTGATGTCCTTATGGGCGTAAGCAACACGGATATAGACATTTCGGTTGAGGGTGATGCGGAAAAGCTCGTTATGTCGTGGGATGAACCGGGTTGCCGGGCGACTCTTCACGGACGCTACAAGACTGGAACAATCATATTCCCTGACGGCGAGAAAGTTGACGTTGCCACAGCAAGACGCGAATTTTACGAATACGCCGCGGCGACTCCAACAGTGCAGAACAGCTCATTGCGTCAAGATTTAGGCAGGAGGGATTTCACTGTAAATGCGATGTCAATATCACTCAGCGAAGATGATTGGGGAACATTGACGGACAATTTTGGCGGACGAGCTGACCTCAAAGACAAGTTGCTGAAGATTCTCCACAACCTGAGCTTTGTTGAAGATCCTTCACGTGTGCTGAGGGGCATTCGTCTTGAGCAACGTCTAAACATGCGCTTCGAGGATAACACAATGCGCCT
>JAFSKY010000216.1 GCA_017448685.1 Synergistaceae bacterium | reverse complement strand
GCATGGCGGGGACTCATGAGCATATGAAGCTCGCTAATGAGATGATGTATCAGGGCAAATTCCACTTCCTACTGCTGGACATTCCACAGGAGGAAATCGACAAGGCTAAACTTGAGGGCAATATCGAATATATCGCCATGATGACAGGAGTTGAGCTGTAATGTTCGAGAAGATTAAAACGTGGTATGACTTGGGTGTGTGGAATGAACAGCGCGTAAGAGACGCTGTCGAAAAAGGGAAGATTACGCCGGAACAATTCAAGAAAATCACAGGCAAAAACTACTAGGACAACCGCGGGGGCTGAAATATGCCCCTTGCTTTTCTGACTCAGGTGGTGAGACACATGGATAACCACGAGAAATTTACGCGCTCAATAGATTTCACACTTCATTGGGAGGGCGGTCGAAATTTCACGGTCAAGGACGGCCTTCACGTATTGAATCCCGCCGCCAAGAATGACCCCGGCGGAGCAACCGCTTACGGCATCACTTCACGAACGCTCAAATCTGCCTTCAAGGCCGGAATCGTTCATCATGAGGACATTTGCCGACTCACTGTTGACGAGGCCAAAGAGATTTACCGCGCTAACTATTGGGACAAATACGGCTGGGGAAGTCTTGAATGGCCTGCTTGCATGTGCTGTTTTGATTGCTCCGTGAATCACGGGAAATTCGCATTAATCCTGCAACGCGCCGCAAATGACTGCGGAAGCCCCTGCGTAATTGATGGCATATTCGGCCCGAAAACTTTTGCCGCCCTCAAATCTTGCGACCCTCTCACACTTTCAGCCACAATCTACAGAAGGCGCAAAGAGTATTACAACAAGCTGATAGCCCGTAATCCTAAGCAGGAAATTTTCCGCAAAGGCTGGTTTAATCGAGCGAATGACATGGCTAAAGTTGCGGGGGTGCTGTCATGAGTGATGAGTTTTCTGAATTTGTGATTGCTGGCTTTTTCGGACTCATGGGCTGGTTCTTCGGAGGCTTGGACGGCTTCATTAAGGTGCTTATCTGTTGCACTGTCGTTGATTACGTAACTGGCATATGCAAAGCTGGTAAGGAGGGCAAAATCTCAAGCAGGGTTGCTTTTTGGGGGATTGCCCGCAAGATTGTCATGTTCTTATTCGTTGGACTGGCTAATGTCATTGACAAGTATTTGCTCGATGGCAAGGAGGCTTTCAGAGCGGCTATTATCCTCTTTTACATCGGGAATGAAGGCATAAGCATAATCGAGAACGCAAAGAAATTAGACATCCCGATACCTAAATTCTTGCAGGGAAAATTTCTGACGTTCATGGAGAAAAACTTTAACGATAAGGACGATGAACAAGCCACATAACTTGCTTTAAGTCATTTTTCATGGCAACATAGGCACATCAACACATGAGGAGGCTACTTGCCATGAGAAACCCTGTATTATTCACCGAAGATTGCGAGCCGGAAAAATTATCATCATTGTGCCACAAGGACACCTGCAACGCCGTGAAGATTCTTGATACGGTAGAGGAATGCACAACAGGCGAGGAATTAGCCACGAGGCTCAATGCGTTAAAGCTGTTCTGCATATTCGCAATCGACCGTGAGACCTCAGAATATGCCCGACTCACTACAACTGATTGCTTCGGAGTCAGGCATTACTTCAAGGCCGAAAAGTAATCATTATCCTGCGCAGGTTAATCCCCGCTTTTTTCCTGCGCAACCATCCTTTCAAGACGCTTCATTTTCTCTGTCAAATCCTTTAACCCCTCCCATATTTCATGGCGTAATGTCTGTATGCTCTCATGGCCGGATTCTATTTCTTCCTTGCGCCTACGTTCCCAAATAGCTGCGAACCCTTGCGGAGCTTTTCTGTAATTCTCCACAGTCTTACGCGGTATCAACCACATATGCCCCCTCTTAAACGCACCTTCCATTTTCCCCTGACGACACAATAATGTTACGGAGCTTCTCTCATAGCCGAGTATTTTCGCGGCCTCGTCT
>JAFSKY010000215.1 GCA_017448685.1 Synergistaceae bacterium | reverse complement strand
TCCGCTTCCGGGAAAGTAACGCTCAAGGAGGGATTTTGCCTCATTGAGAGCTTTCTTGCGCCACCCGGGTTCAGGGGCGAGGCCATGACCAGCGTTAAGCATGGCGAAATTCTCGAATATGCTTAAGTTCGTGCATAGGGATAAATCCTGATACGCGCAACTGATTCCGATATTGCGAGCTGTGGTTGTGCTGTACTGACTCAATGATTCGCCCTGATACCAGATTTCGCCAGCCGTGCGAGGAAGGACTCCCGTAAGAATCTTCATGAGGGTAGATTTCCCAGCACCGTTTGAGCCAACAAGCCCGGTAACTTCGCCCTCGTAAATGTCGAGATTGACTCCCTGTAAAGCCTTCGTTATCCCGAAAAAGCGATCAATGTTCTTCAGGGACAAAAACGGCTTCTGCCCATCAGTATGCTTCAAGCTAAATCACTCCTTATCCAGAACAGCAACAAGCCTCAATGTAGAGCCGGAGCCGTCCTTGAATTTGCAGGGTAGACCTATTACCCCGAAAAACGCCGGGAGAATGCCGAGATTGTTCACGTTCTCGATGATGTTTATACCGCTCCCCAAAAGCACACGATGCGAGGGGTTATCCGGGCTTCCGAATTTGTCGAGCGCAAGAGTATCACAGCCCACAGCCTTGACTCCTTTGTCGCGGAGATATTCGGCAGCCTCTTTTGATGTGCCGGGCCAATCCTCAAGGAAGGGTTTACCCGCTTTACCGACTGCCCATCTTTTGTCCCAGCCAAAACGGAAAAACACAATATCCCCGGCCATGATTGAGCCGTGTTCCTTCTCGAACGCGTGAATTTTCGACAATGGCACTTCACCTTTTGGGGGCGTGTCTGTTGCGTCAATGTTCACTCCGCGCCCGATGATTTGAGTTATGGGTATCTGGTCTACGTTCTTGCCTCCGAGTATGAAGTGAGACTGTGAGTCTATGTGAGTCCCGGAATGCTCGCCGAATGTTATCGTTCTCCAGAATGACTCATCGCCTTTGCTCTGATGGTCGCCGATTACCGCCTTGAAGTCTGAATGTGTAGGCCAATAAGGTATACCCGGTTCAAGCTCGTGTGTCATCTCCACAAAACGCGAACTGTTCACGAGGTCAAGTAATTTCTCAATCGCATTCATATTTTTCCCTCCCTAAAATTAAAGACGGACGAAAGGAATCTTGCCTCCCTTCATCCGCCCTCAATGCTACATTTCTCAGAGCGTTTTATTTCTCGATTTTGCTCCTAATCTCGTCCCATCCGAGAGTCGTGAACGCAACATCATCATTGCCGAGTCCCGTGTGATTGGGCAGGTCTTCAGCTGTGATTGCCCCAAAAGGAACTACCATATCATTCTTCACCGTTGCGCCTTCAAGAATATCAATCGCCACATAGAGCGACATTGCGCCTATCCAAGGATTGCTTGCGGCTGAAAGTGTCTTATAGCCTTCGGGAGCGTCTTTAGCCCACCAGTTAAGGAAGCTGCCTCTGTTGTCTCCAGCTATGACGGGAAGAGTCTTATACCCTGCTGACCTGAAAGCCTGAACTGCCGCGTAAGCATCTCCGCCCTGTGTAACGAGTCCATTCACCTCAGCGAGTGTGGGGAGAACACTGTTGAGTTCGGTCTGAGCTTTTGAGGCTGTCCAGTCGGTATATATCTCAGCAACAATCTTAATGTCCGGGAATTTCTCCAGAGCCTTCAAGACTCCTGCATGGAACTGCGCATCAGTTGTCGTGCCTGCCGTGCCACGAAGCTCTATCATGTTGCCTTTTCCGCCCATCTGTGTAGCAACATACTCAGCAAGGGCGCGGGTCATGTCTTCATTCTCGAAGAACATTTGATACAGCATCTTGTGATTGTAGGTTACAGGGCCGTCATTGATTGTGATAACGGGTATTCCGGCCTCGCAGGCTTCCTCGATTGCGTTGTTTGTTGAAGTTGTAGAGGCGGGGTCAACTATGATGATGTCATAGCCCTGTGTTATGAAGTCCTCAATCTGAGCTATTTGGGCGGCTGCGTCCTGATTGGCTTCTGCAACGGTGTACTCCTTAATCCAACCTTCAGCAATGAGCTTGTCCGCAACTATGCGCATCTGTGCTTCTTCTGTCTGGCGATAACTGTTGCCGTTGTAGCTGTTGGTGAAGCCTATACGGTAACCGCCTGCCTTTTTGGGTGCAGCAAGGCACATTGACGCGAGCAATGACACCGCAACGAGTGCGATGAACAACACAAAAAGTTTCTTCTTCATGATGACAAAGAATCCTCCCTGCAATATTGATTTGTCCGTAAGATTTTGGATGCTTGGCATGATAACATGATACGTTATAGCGGTCAAACTGCTTAGGAGGTTAGCGACAAATGAAACGCATACTGATTACAGGTGCAAGCAGCTACACGGGAAATGCCCTGCGTGAATGGCTCTCAACATGGCCGGAGAAATACCACGTTCAAACGATAAGCCTCAGAGGAGATTCATGGAGGACTGAAAGTTTCAGGGGATTCGATTCTGTGATACACACTGCTGGTATCGCTCATGACTCGACGAAATCAAGCGACAAGGAAGAATATTACCGCGTGAACTCCGAGTTGACATTTGACACAGCTCGCAAGGCCATGAATGATGGAGTGAGGCAATTCGTGTTCATGAGTTCGTCAATAGTTTACGGGAAATCCGCGCCAATTGGCCACGCAAAAATCATAACTCGTGATACCCCTGTGAACCCTGAAAGCTATTACGGTGATAGCAAGGTTAGAGCCGAGAACATGCTAGCGTCCATTGAGGGCGAAAACTTCCGTGTGTGTGTGCTGAGATGCCCAATGATTTACGGGCGTGGTTGCAGGGGGAATTACAATGCGCTGTCGAAATTCGCGAGGAGGTTGCCAGTTTTCCCGGCTGTGAGAAATTCGCGGTCAATGCTGTACGTGAAGAATTTTGCCGAGTTCGTGAGGCTCATGGTAGATGACAATTCGCGGGGAATATTCTGGCCTCAGAACGGGGAATATTCCTGCACATCTGAAATGGTGAGGATGATTGCGGAGTCTCATGGCCGAAAAATATTGTTGCTGCCGGGCTGTGAGATTCCGCTGAAGTTTCTTGCGGGGTTGTCGGGGATGGTCAATAAGGCTTTTGGGTCGCTTGCGTATGATATGAGCCTGAGTGATTACGCTGGGGATTATAGGCTGTATGATTTGCGTGGGAGTATTGCTGAGACGGAATCATGAGTCATTTTGCGCCCGTCCCACCCTCAACGACTCCTTCATGCCTCGCAGCCTTGAACACCGTCCTGAACACGCACATAACATCAAACACGAACGACTCCCGCCTGACATATTCGCCATCAAATTTCGCCTTCACCGGGATTTCCAGCTCATCACGTCCATTAATTTGCGCCCAACCTGTGAGTCCCGGCCTAATGTCATTCGCCCCGTATTTGTCGCGCTCTGCTATGAGGTCATACTGATTCCACAATGCTGGCCTCGGACCAACAAACGACATGTCCCCAATGAGAATGTTCAGGATTTGTGGCAGCTCGTCAACGGAGTATTTCCGCATCCATTTTCCGCAACGCAAAATATATTGCTCAGGGTTAGCGAGGAGGTGAGTCGGTGTGTCATGAGGTGTATCCATTCGCATTGACCTGAATTTGTACATCCTGAAGGGGCGTTTGTGGATGCCGATTCGTTTTTGCGTGAAAAGTGCCGGGCCTCTGTCTTCACGCTTTATGATTACCGCGCATATCAACATAACGGGAGCGAGTATGACCAATGCCGCCAAGCTCAGAACGACATCACACACTCGCTTGATGAAGTGCCTATACATCAATCGTGCGACGGAAATATTCTATTGTTTCATTCAAGCCGTCTTCAAGTTTTATCGTGGGTTGCCAGCCTAATTCTTTTTGCGCAAGCTCAATCGCTGGTTTTCTCTGCGTTGGGTCATCAGCTGGGAGGGGCATATGCACGATTTTTGACTTTGAGCCGGTCAGCTTCAGCACCAATTCAGCAAGCTCAAGCATCGTAAACTCTCCAGGGTTGCCGAGATTTACCGGGCCTGTGAAGCCGTCTCTACTGTTCATCATTCGCACGATTCCTTCAATCAAATCGCTCACATAGCAAAAGCTCCTTGTCTGAGTCCCTTCGCCGTAAATCGTAATGTCCTGCCCTCTTAACGCCTGAACAATGAAGTTGCTCACGACTCTTCCGTCATCCGGCCTCATTCGCGGCCCATAAGTGTTGAATATCCTCACAACCTTAATGTCGACTCCGTGTTGCCTGTGGTAGTCAAAGAATAGTGTCTCGGCGATTCTTTTCCCCTCGTCATAGCATGAGCGAATCCCTATCGTGTTGACGCATCCACGGTAGGTTTCTGGCTGTGGGTGAATTTCCGGGTCGCCGTAAACCTCAGACGTTGAAGCCTGCAAGATTCTGGCGTGGCATCTTTTTGCGAGTCCGAGCGTGTTCAATGCGCCCATGAAACACGCTTTTGTGGTCTTTATGGGGTCGTACTGGTAGTGAATTGGTGAGGCGGGGCAGGCAAGGTTGTAGATCTGATCGCATTCAACGTAGATATTCTCGATTATGTCGTGGCGTATGAACTCGAAATAGTCGCTCTTCATGAGGTGGCGTATGTTATTCTTCTGGCCTGTGAAGAGGTTATCCGCGCATATTACATCATTTCCCTGCGCTAGTAATTTCTCGCAGAGGTGTGAGCCAATGAAACCTGCTCCACCCGTAACGAGTATCCTTTTTCCTGACATGTATACGTGAAGTCCTTTCATGTGATTGTGATTTTTTCGTGAGATTATAGCAGAGTGATTTGACATTTTGAGTTTTGCTGATAAAATCTCTCATTGTTCCAAGAGGGACAACACATTAGCATTCTGGGAATTGGTGCAACGGCAGCACACCTGACTCTGGATCAGGCAATTGGGGTTCGAATCCCTGATTCCCAGCCAACTACTTTAAGATGACGGATGAAATTACACCCTGTTTAGATTGAGAGATCTGGACAGGGTTTTTTCGTATCATCTTGAAGCCTCATAACATGAAAGGGGATTACGCACCTCATGCTTTCATTCATATTCATTTACGCCGCAATTCTCGTTGCAATAGGAGCGTTCATAGGGCGCAAGGCAAAATCAGCCTCAGATTTCTTCGTGGGCGGCCGCAAATTCGGAACAGGTCTCCTCTTCACGTCCCTAATCGCCGCCAATCTCGGAGCAGGCTCAACAGTAGGTGTAACAGCACTCGCCTACCAGCATGGAGTCTCTGCGTGGTGGTGGATAGGTAGCGCGGGAATAGGCTCAATGATTCTAGCGTACATAGTCGGGCCAAAAATCTGGCGCATTGCACGTGAGCATAACTATTACACCTTGAGCGACTACTTAGACTCACGCTACAGCAAAATATTCTCCGGGATAATATCTCTCATGATGGCTTGCGGGACTCTTGCGCTTTTTGCGGGGCAATTGCTGGGTATAGCATGGATTCTTGACGTTGCAG
>JAFSKY010000214.1 GCA_017448685.1 Synergistaceae bacterium | reverse complement strand
GCTTTTTGGCTTCGTCAGGAGTGGCGGTTTTGAGGGCTTCGAGTACGTTGGGTTCTTTAGGCAGGAACTCATGAAGCGGCGGGTCAAGCAGACGGATGATTACGGGCAGACCTTCCATAGCCTTGAATATCCCGGTAAAGTCTGATTTCTGCATGACTTTGAGCTTTGCGAGAGCCTCAGCACGTGCCTTTTTGCCATCCTCGCCAGCCTCACCAAGAGCTACAATCAGGCTCTGCATGACAGGCAAGCGGTCAACGCCCATGAACATGTGTTCAGTTCTGCACAGTCCAACACCTTTCGCGCCAAATTCACGCGCTCTCTTTGCGTCTTCAGGAGTATCAGCATTTGTCCAGACCTGCAACTTTGCGTTCTCATCAGCCCATGCAAGTATCTTCTTGAAATCCTCTGTGAACGTGGCCTCAACCATTTTTGCCTCGCCAGCAAGGAAGTTACCCGTTGTGCCGTCAACCGTAACCCAGTCGCCCTTCTTGAAGACTCTGCTTCCGACTGTGATAGTTTCCTTGTCGAGGTCAATCACGGCTTCCTCACAACCGCAGACAGCAGGCTTACCCATTCCGCGAGCGACAACAGCGGCGTGTGATGTCATTCCTCCGCGTGAGGTTACGACACCTTGAGACGCGAAAAGTCCGTGAATGTCATCGGGGCTTGTCTCAGGACGCGCAAGAATTGTAGGTTTGCCCTGTCGCGCCCACTCTTCGGCCTCGTCCGCTGAGAACACGAGCTGGCCTGCACCTGCACCGGGTGATGCTGGGAGTCCCTTTGTGATGATGTCGAGTTTTGCTGACTTGTCGATTTGGCGGTGAAGCAACATCTCAACCTGCTCAGGAGTTACGCGTGTTACGGCTGTTTTCGTGTCAATGAGTCCCTCGTTCACCATGTCAACAGCGACTTTGACGGCGGCACTTGCTGTGCGTTTTCCTGCGCGTGTCTGCAAGATGAAGAGTTTACCGCGCTCAATCGTGAACTCTACGTCCTGCATATCGTGGTATGTCTTTTCGAGGTTGCTGGTAATCTCGCAGAGTTGCTTGTAGATTTCGGGCATTTCCTGCTCAAGCTGTGCAATGGGCATAGGAGTTCTAATGCCTGCCACGACATCTTCACCCTGAGCGTTGATGAGGAATTCGCCGTAAAGTTTGTTCTCGCCCGTTGAGGGGTTGCGAGTGAAGCAAACGCCTGTTCCGCAATCATTACCGAGGTTGCCGAATGCCATAGTGATGACGTTGACAGCAGTACCCAGTGAGTCGTCAATCTTGTTGATTTTGCGGTAAGTGATTGCGCGGGGGATGTTCCAGCTCTTGAACACTGCCTCAATAGCGCGTCTAAGCTGTACCCAAGGGTCTGACGGGAAGTCGTTTCCTGTTGCATTCTTGTAGATTGCTTTGTACTCGACAATGAGCTTTTCGAGGTTCTCTGCGGAAATCTTGTAGTCCTGCTTTGCGTCAGTAATGCCTTCAGCTGCTCTTGCACGGGCTAATGCTTCCTCGAATAAGTCAAAGTTCACCTCATCGACAACGCTCCCGAACATCTGTATGAACCTTCTGTAGCTGTCGAATGCGAATCTCTTGCTGCCTGATGATTCAGCGAGACCCTTGACGGTTTCCTCATTGAGGCCGAGGTTGAGAATAGTCTCCATCATTCCAGGCATTGAGATTGGAGCACCTGAACGTACTGACACAAGCAGAGGGTTCTTGGGGTCATTGAAGCCTTTTCCCGTTTCCTGTTCGAGCCTTGCTACGGAGGCTTTAACGTCATCCCAAATCTCATCCATGATTGCGGGATTCTGCATGTACTTGCGGCAAACTTCAGTGGTGATGACGAAGCCGGGGGGAATGGGTAGGCCAAGCTGAGCCATAGCGCAGAGGTTAGCGCCTTTTCCGCCTAAGAGGAGACGATTAGAGCCGTCGCCTTCTTTGAGGCTGTAGACAAATTTTTCTGAGGGCATGAATAAATCACTCCCGAATAAAGTTTTTGGTGATGTGTGAATTATAGGGAATTGGCGGGAAAATTGCAGTGCGCTTTTTGGCGGTTTTGCTAGTTTACGTTCACTCGCCTTCCCTCACTCGCAGAGACATACGCCGCATAAATCACCTGCACAGTTTCATACGCAATGTCGAAGCCTGACTCCGCTTCTCTGTCATACGCAACGGCCTCCAAGAAATCGCACAATTCCCCCGAATAGCCTCGTATGACTTCATCGCTCACAAAGGCTTTGTTCCAGCCAAGTTTTGACGGGAGCATCTCGGATATATACACGTCATCGAGTCCGTCCTCATCAAGGAAGTACGTGCTGAGTATGTCTGTAGGCGTGATGTTGCAGGTGAGTGCGGCATCATTCGCGTAGACCTCAATATAGTTTTTCGTGCCACCGAGTACAGTATCACTTGCAATCGTGAGACATTTCGTGCCGTCCGTGAATGTTACGGTTACAGCCGCGTAATCTTCAACATCTTCAGGCCGTGTGGAAATATGGCGGTGTTCATAGTCGCTGAGTCCTGCTGTAGTCGTTCCAACATCAGCAACAACGCTCGCAATCCTTATGTCCTCGCCTCGTGCTTGAGCCTCTTGGTGTTTGAGCCAGAGCATTCCGCTTAGAGGGTGAGTTCCTGTGCGAATGAGTGTGCCTCCTCCTGTCTTGTTCCATTTCCCTGCAACTGGTGAGCTTGAACCTTTGAGGCTTTCTTCTCCCTTCATGAAGAGAATCTTTGAGCGTTTAGCACGGATTATCTCGGCGGCTTTTTGGACGGGAGGAGCGTAGACGAAATTCTCAGCGTACATAAATTTTTGCCCGGTCTCACGCAGGACATCACGAAGCTCATTCATCGCGGCCATGACGGACTCATACATTACACTACGCGGGGTAACATGGCCAATATCCTCTTCACCCTTACGCCCGAAATACCCGGTGAGGGGTTTCTCGCAGATTACATTCTTGCCTGCCCTGAGAGCTTTGACCGCCATAGGTACGTGAAGGAATGGGGGCGTAACGATGTCGATAACGTTGATTTCCGGGTCAGCAAGCATTGAGTCGTAGTCAGACGTAAGAGACTCATAGCCGAAATCACGCATGACACCTTCAGCAAGCTCTGTGTTGAGGTCGCATATAGTCTTGAGCCTGAAGGGTATTCCTGTTACAGCCTTGTAGCCGTTGCCATGAAGACGAGCGGCATAACCTGCTCCAGCTGTGCCAATAATTACGGGTTGCATGATGCTTCCTCCTGTGTCATATCCTGACAATGAGATTATTCGTGCCTAATGTGTTAGTGTACTGGACATCCTTCGACATTTCCATAATGATGGACAATCCCGCTTCATGTTCCCGGCTTTCAGTGAGTGCCTTGTAGTATTCAGTGAGGTTGAACGGCTTGCAGTCATCCCGCATTCGTATAATAAGCTCATCACCTTTTGCCACGAGTCTGGCGTTGATGCTGTGAGTCTTGCCGTCATTGAAGCCATGTTCCGCGAGAAATATCGCAAGCTCCTCCGTAACAAGCCCATAAGTCCTCGCCCTCTTCATGTCAGCACCGTGTTCCAGAGCGAACGCAACAGCAACATGCGACAGCTCGTAAACCTCATCCGTTGCCCCGGCAATCACAGCGGCCTCGTCTTCAGGCTTTACCCCGAAATTTTCAGGCAGAAGAAGCATTTTGTCCCGGAAAGTTGCGCCCTCACCGTTCCTGTACACGTAGACCATAGCAATCGCGGTGAGCAGGAACATGCTGACTACCCTTGAGACCCACGCCCCCCGGTAGCCCATGACATTAAGCAGGAAGAACATAATCGGCACAATATTTCCGCACTCAATGAGGAAGCTGTAGACGTTGGAGAAACGAAGCCTCTTCACCGCCATCAAATAATTGTTGAAGCAGTAGACTATTGCGTGGAACGGAATCGAGAAACATGCGACGCGTATACATTCAGCAGCCATCCTCAAGGCTTCTGGGTCATCAGACTTTAGGAACACCCCCGCGAGTTGAGGCGCAAAGACAAATAGCATGGCCGTAACAGCAGATGTGTATATAAGCGCGTGAATGAGTGCGAGCTTCTGAGCTTCCTTGAGGGAGGCTCTGTTCTCCTCGCCGATGAAGACTCCCGAAAATGCAACGAGAGTATCCGCCGAAGCCATCCATGATTGAGACACGCAGCTACTAATCCCCGAAAATACACCGTAAGCCGCGACAAGATAGCGTATGTTCAAGGCAGTCAGCATGTTGTTGATTAGCATTCCGCCTGCTGCCCTGCTTCCACAGATGAATCCCAACGGAGTGCCAAGACGTAGTATTTCGCCGCAAGTCTTGAGGGTGATTCCCTTCATGGAGAGACGAAAGACTGAGGTATTTTTCCGCCTGATAAAGGAGGCCACCAGCATGAAGAACGGAATTATATAGCCGAGCGAAGTCGCAAGAGCAATTCCGAACATTCCGCCGTGAAGCGCGAATATCACGAGAGCGTCCAGAGCTATATCAAGCGCAGTGGTAATAACCGAGTTTGTAGCCAGAAACCTGTACTGCCCCTCCATCTGGAGAAATGGCGTGAGAATACGAATCATTGTGAGGAAAGGATACCCGATGAGGTAGCCCCATATGTAGAGCTTAGTCATCTCGAAGATTTCAGGTTCTCTTGCGCCAAGAATGAATGACACTTCCGAGCAGAATACCCCGACAGCTACAGCAGAAATCACAGACAGCCCCGCCCCCATAATGATTGAGGCCGAGAATACGCTATTGGCTTTGTCAATGTGCCTTCTCCGAGAAGCACTGAAACTTTGTTGCGCGCACCGTTGCTTATGCACAAGCCCACAAGAGCGAACAGCATAAACATGGGGCTGACGTAGCACATGACTGTTACGCCTGACGCACCAATGAAGAGGCTAACGAACAGGAGATCCACGAGAGGAGCTATAGCTTTCGAGACATCCGAGACAGCATAAGACGCTTCACCCTTCCTGAATAGACGGTGAAGTATCTTGTCGCCAGATTGAGTCATAAATTACACCAACCTTCTTAGTGATTACGGCAGATTATATAGCTTGCATAAAAATTTCTATCAAAACGCGCAAGAAGCCTCCCGCATCTCTAAGCTGTGGATGAATTGCGCTAATTAAGTTGTGTGTGATATAATTCCGTGCGTTGAATAGCTGGAATTAAGAGAAATTCCGACAACAAAATGTAATTTAACGTGGTACCTATGGTGCGTAGGAAACCTGAGCTTAAAGCTCTAAACGCCTTTGGAGAGGACGTAAGACGGGAACAGAAATGTTGCAACGCAGACCTCGTTGAATTAGGAAGTCGCTATAACCGTGAGGGGCGGTAGTTCATCGTGGTAATATTCCTCGCGTTGTAAAGAAATGGCCTCATCGACTAGTGGTCTAGGTCGTAGCCCTCTCAAGGCTAAAACACGAGTTCGAACCTCGTTGAGGCTACTAGAATGAAAGAGCTTCCGTGTTAAAGCGGAGGCTTTTTTTATGGGAATGATGATTTATAATTAGGCGTTAAAGCGGATTTACGGAGGATAGACGGCACAAAGATGAGTGAGAAGACAGCGGAAGAGAAACTGCGTGAAATGCTTGAAGGCGGGAATGACAGCGAGACATCGCGTGAGAAGCCAAGGGTAAAGCCCTCACGAACGAGGCCGAAGCGTAATGATAAGGCACAAAGGGCAGACACGTTAGATGATTTAGGGCGGAGGATAGAAGAGAGTCTCAGTGCCGCGAATATTCAGCCTGGTCATCAAGAGAAGCCACGTTCCCCGAAAAGAGCCTCACCGCGTAAACCTGAAGCAGTGGGTCGCAAAGGGAGTCAACATTCCGCCTCACGTGATGTGTTGGGGATAATGCCTAGTGAGCCGGAAATCCCGCAAGCTGTTGTGCCGTCAAAGCCGAAAATCTCACAGCCCGTTGCGCCGGAAATCATCCCGGAAATCATCCCGGAGATTACGCCCTCACAGCATGTTACGCCGGAAATTGTCCCAGAGGTTACGCCTTCACAACCTGCCGAGCCTGAAATTGTCCCGGAGGTTACGCCCTCACAGCCTGCCGAGCCTGAAATTGTTCCAGAGGTCATACCCTCACAGCCTGTTGCGCCTGAAATCGTCCCGGAGGTTACGCCCTCACAGCTCGTTGCGCCGGAAATTGTCCCGGAAGTCATACCCTCACAGCACGTTACGCCGGAAATTGTCCCAGAGGTTACGCCTTCACAACCTGCCGAGCCTGAAATTGTCCCGGAAGTTATGCCCTCACAGCCTGTTACGCCTGAGATTATCCCGGAGATTATTCCCTCACAGAGCGTTACGCCTGAAATCGTCCCAGAGGTTACCCCCTCACAACCCGTTGAACCTGAAGCCGTCCCAGAGGTTACGCCCCCGCAACCTGTTGAACCTGAAATTGTCCCAGAGGTTACGCCCTCACAGCCTGTTGCGCCTGAAATTGTCCCGGAGGTTACGCCCTCACAGCCTGTTGCGCCTGAAATTGTCCCGGAGATTACACCCTCACAGCCTGTTGCGCCTGAAATTGTCCCGGAGATTACACCCTCACAGCCCGTTGCACCGGAAATCGTCCCGGAGATTACGCCCCCGCAACCTGTTGAACCGGAAATCGTCCCGGAGGTTATGCCCTCACAGCCCGTTGAACCTGAAATCGTCCCGGAAATTATTGCCCCTGACACCGCCCCCGAAATCCCAGAAATACCCGTAATCGAGGCAGAAGCCTTCACGCCCCAAGATACGCCCGAAATCCCCGCCGGATTGCCTGATATACCACTGATTGAGCCGGATGAAGATTATGACGAGGACAATAACACGATATTCGTGGACGATTTCACAGATATTCCAGTCATGGCCGATGAAAGCAATGATGATACAGAACCTCAACAAGAACATGAAATCCCTACAGCTGAATTGCAAGAGTCAGAGTTGTTTGAAGTGCCTGAAGCGGAAAATGAGTTTGATGATATAGATATAGCGGAGGAAATAACGCCGTTTGATGATGAGCCGTTAGACGAATCGCCCGCAATCCCTGATGAGCCTGAAGCATTCACGCCTGAAGCCGATATTGTCGTCAACGTCAACGATGACATACCGAGCCTAACGCCAGAATCGCCCCATGACCCCGAAGCCGAGTCAGTTCCCGTAACAGTCGCCATGCCAGAATCCACCAAAACAGCCGAGGACAAACTCATGGCCGATATAGCTGAAGCCATGACGGGAAGCCCTTTGAGCCTTGACTCGCAAGAAGCTGGCGGACTGTATAACATTCCGGCAGGGTTTTTCACGGAAGATGCAAGCGACTCACAATCAGCCGAGGACAAACTCAAGGCCAACATTGTGCAGGCACTCTCAGAATCGCCCATAAATACAGCACATGAACAGGCAAGGCAGAATCTTGAAGCCGATTTGAATCCGTTTGATGAAATGACTGACATCACATATCAGACGCAAGAGCCTGAAACGCCCGCTGAAATTGAGCCTGAGCAGGAAGAAGAAGAATTTTTGCCCGATCTCATGCCGTATTCAGAGAATGAGCCGCAAGAAGAAATCATCCCGGAATTTGACATGAGCAATGATGATGACGACTCGCCAGAATCAGAGCCAGAAATAGAGCCTGAACCCGATATTGAGCCGGAATTTGACGCAGAGTCAGAGCCAGAAATTACCCCAGAGCCTGAACTTGACCTTATGCCGGATATTGAACATGCTCCAGAAATCGAAAATGAGCCGGAAATTATCTCTGAGGCTGAACCTGAAATCACCCTTGAGCCTGAAGCCGAGTTTGAGCCGGAAATTTCACCCGAACCCGAACCCGCGCCGGAAATCGACACAGAGCCGGAAATCATCCCCGAATCAGCTCCAGCGCAAGAGCCTGAACCTGAAGATGAGCCAGACCCTTTCACGATTCCTGACATGCTATTTGATGATGATGAACCTGAAACCCCCCCGGCAAATCATGAGCCTTTGACCGAGCAAGAGCGTTTAGCGCAGGAAGTTGCTGCAATGACGCAGGAATTTGACGCAGAAATACCACATGAGGAGGCACAGCCAGAAAACGAAATGCCAGACCAGAATTTGATTGACACAGCAGAGGACATTCCTCCAGCCAATGAGGACGCAGATGAATTTGACATATCATCTTTGGGAGGGGCAGCGGAAATCACAGAGCATGACCCTGACCCCGTTCCGACAATCCCTGGAACAGTAACGGAAGTAATCACGGAGCAATCATCAATCACACGCAAACCAGAAAATCAACGCAAGGAGAAAATCATGGGCATACGCGAAAAATTAGCCTCACGGAAAAACGGAAATTCATCAGGCGGCATAATGCTTCCCCTATTATTGGGCGCAGTCATCATAATAGGCGGGCTAATAGTGTGGCAACTCATGCAGTTATCCGACAAACTCACTTCGCTGGCCATGAATAGCGGAGGCGATTATTCCTCAAGCTATGAGGCTACTCCGTCATACTCCTACGCAATAGACTTCATACTTGACCCGAATTTGACTGACAGAATGGCTCAACGTGGCCGCGATGGATGGCAGGTAGTCGGCTCAAGACGCACTCAGGACAGCACGACAGGACAATACGGTTATGAGTTCATATTCATGCGCAGGATTCCGGGAAGGTGATTGAGACATGGCTATATTCGCTAAACTTCGTGAGAGCCTTAAAGGTGTTCGTGAGAAATGGAGCGCAGGTATATCGCGTTTGTTCTCATCCAGCAAGTTTGACGCTGATTTTTGGGATAACTTAGAGGAGCAATTAATCGCAGGTGATACGGGATTAGATTTTGCTGAAGAGACTGTAGAATTTCTGCGCAAGGAAGCAAAATCACGCAACATAAAATCCCCCGCCGAACTCAAAGATATTTTTACCGCCCGCATAACGAATGAGCTTAACGCCGTTCCGGGAATGGGTGAACCTTTCAGCTTGTCGCATACTCCGTTAGTGTTGCTCATGGCCGGGGTGAATGGAAGCGGTAAGACTACTTCAGCCGGAAAACTCGCCTCAATGTATGTAGCCCAAGGCAAGCGCGTAATCATGGCCGCGTCAGACACATTCAGGGCAGCAGCGGTTGAACAGCTCAAGATATGGGGAGAACGCTCAAATGTGAGAGTGATTGCACAAGGTCAAGGAGCTGACCCCGCGGCGGTTGCTTTTGACGCATGGAAGGCAGCTGAGACCGCAAAATCTGATGTGCTTATCGTTGACACAGCCGGGAGGCTTCACGACAAACATAACCTCATGGAAGAATTGCGCAAGATTCATCGTGTATTGCTACGTGAGGCAGGAAATGACAGACTCGAAACTGTGCTAGTACTTGACGCGGTATTAGGCCAAAACTCTGTGGCTCAAGCTGAAACGTTCAACTCAATAATTCCCGTAACATCAATCATCCTCACCAAATACGACAACACAGCAAAAGGCGGTGTAGTAATCTCAATCGCCCGTAAGCTGAATGTCCCAGTACGCTACATAGGATTAGGCGAGGGAGCTGACGATTTAAACACGTTCAACCCTCAAGATTTCGCAAGCGCATTAATGGAAGTCAACTCGTGAGCAGTGAAGACAACGCCCTGAAATCACTTGCGCCCGAATCAACCCTACTATACTTCCTTCGGGCATTGTTCGCTTGTGCCGCCGAATATGCCGTGTACATTCCCGATTCAGGAGGCGTTATTGCCCTCACAAAAGGCCAGCTTGTATTTCTCGTTGAACGCGGTTGCGCCGATTCCATGATAAAGACATTGCCGCAATTATCCGCCCGCAACATAATCCGCCCCATAAACCTTGACGAAATAGAATACCCCTCTGATGCAAAAGCATTATACGTTGAGACGACTGGTGCATTTGTCGCAACTCTTGAGACAGCGTTAAATCCTGATGAGCCGCAATACCCAAAATGGTGGGATGCTCCCGTGCCATTCGCGATAACTTCACGAGGCGTTTTGAGGCTGAATGAGACGGCGTTAAAGCTATTTGGTGC
>JAFSKY010000213.1 GCA_017448685.1 Synergistaceae bacterium | reverse complement strand
CCCCCCCCCCCCCCCCCCCCCCAACCACGGATACGAAGTCCGTTTCATGACGCACCCGAAAATCGAATCCGCATGAATCTTTGCTGGATACACATGGTATTGTGGCGATAACACGCAGATTTGATTCGTACAAGGCTTCATTCTCCCTCATAGATTTTTCGGTACATATTAATCATATCAGAATGTCCCTCAGAATCTCAACTGTATGCGAAAGTCCTTCACTCGCGCCAAAAATATTTTTCCAGCCGAGCGACTCAAGTTTTGACCCGTCAACGGATGAATTATTCATAGGGTTGAATGTCTTGCGCTCATTCTCTGAAGCTCCTTCGCGGATGACTTTCACACCACCTGCCTCAGCGAGAATCCCGGCCATTTCGCGAATCGTCATGATTTCGCCGGGTATGTTGTATGCCTGCCCATTCTCCCCTTTGAGCATGGCTGTTATGATTCCTGCGGCACAGTCAAGGCAGTAACACCAACTACGTATTTGCGACCCGTCAGACTTCATGACAAGGTTCTCGCCTTTTGCCGCAAGATATGCAAACGCTGAAGAAACCCTGCTGTCCCTAGGCGAGGCTGAAGGCCCGTAAACATGTCCCGGTCTCACTATTACCACGTCAGCACCGTATTCAGCCACATAACATGCGCATAATGTCTCGGCTGAACGTTTGCTCATGGGGTAACAGCTCCTCGGATTCAGTATGTCTACATATCCTGAGTCATTTTCCGTGAATGCTGCTGTATTTCCTTCCGACCTCATGCCATAAACCTCACTGCTTGAGATGTATACAATCCTTTTTGCCGCGCCTAATGACGATTGCAATATGCTGTTGAGGCCGATAATGTTCGCGAGCATTGTCTCGGCTGGCTGTGATGACATGGCCGAAGGATGAGCGTTACTCGCGCCGTGAATGACGTAGTCGGCTGTGAAGGCTGGAATATCCCGGCCAAGCGCATCATACTGCATGAACGTGAAATAATCTCTCCCGGAAAAATCCCTGAAACGTTCCCAAATTTTCGCCTTATTCCGTCCAGCCGCGATTATCCTGATATTTTCCCGGCCGTTATGCGACTCGTTCCAGTGTATTATGATGTCAGCAAGAGCAGAGCAGATTAATCCTCCTGCACCAGTTATGAGCAGCGTTTTTCCTGCGAGTTCTTCAAGCTCAGGAAGTGAGGCCGTAATTCTATCCAAATCTGACAGCCACAATGACCCGTAAATGCCCCCTAATCTTTCAGCCATGATGCCCTCTCCGTCTTCAAAAGTGCCTTGAATATGTCAATGTCATCAACAGTAGTCAGCTTGATGTTCTTCTCAGAGCCAGCCGAAAAATAAACAGTCTCTCCAAGCTCGGCCATGAGCGTACATGACGCTACAGAGTTTGTGATTCCGGCTTCAATTGCTCTTCTGTGAAGGTTGCAGATCAAATCTACCCTGAACGCTTGGGGGGTTTGTGCGCGTTTAAGCCTGTCGCGTGGATAGCTTCCTGTTGAGGCGGCTTCATCCTCCGTCATCATCATTGCTTCAGCGCAAGGGATTACGGCTGTTGCGTTGCCGTGCTTCTGCGCAACTCGTATGCAGTCGGATATTATCTCGGATGAAATCATCGGTCGTATTGCGTCATGAATCAGGACTATATCGCCGGGGGAATAATGCCTCTCAAGCTCAAAAACTCCATTCCTGATGGACTCAAGGCCTGTTTTGCCGCCGGGGATTATGTGCTTCAGCTTCGTGATGTTGAACTGCTTTGCATATGCTGACAGGACATTTTCCCAGCCATCAAGACATACAACCGCGATTGCATTAATTCCCGGGTGTTTCTCGAACGCATCAAGAGTGTACACAATCACAGGACGCTCATTGACCGTGATAAACTGCTTGGGTATGTCCTGATGCATTCTGTTTCCTGTTCCGCCAGCTATAAGAAGTCCTATGTTAGCCATATATTTTCGCCCGCCTTCAGCTTGTCATAGTAATACATGTACGGATGCTCTGTGTCATAAAAAGCACCGTGCCTGCCCATTATTACATATTCGCGCCAATTCCCGTAGAGTTTCGTGAGTATATTCTCATAGCCTGACGCTACCGGGAGAGTCAGCATCTCAAACGGAAGGCGAATTGTCCCGCTGAAGTCTGACCTATTCCATACACTTCTTAAGTCGCCGAAAACTTTTCTTCTGTTGCTGCTAAGAAAGGCAAGATTGCCTACGCGCTTTGTGTCCTTGCCGTAAGAGCTGATAACTTTTATATGCTTGTGGAACAAATCTCTGCTTTTCGGGATTTTCACGCCTAGTGCCTGAAGCATTTTCAGCGCGTAATGCATGGTGGCTTTGATGGGTATTTTCCATGCTGTATAAGAAGGGTGGTAGTGTTCATGTATTCCTTGCAACTTTTTGGCGACTTTCTTTAATATTATGGCTTTCATCCTCATGCGTGCAAATTCGAGAGAAGAATCAGGCATATTGTCAGCTATGAATATGTCTATATAGATGAACTGCTGGTAACCAAAGTCATCTATGTTTTTTGCTGAAATGTTGCTTTTTGTCCATGGTGCAATCAGCGTTGTTGAAGCATTGTACAGTTGTCCGTACGCGAGACATCTTTTCGATAGATCCTCGAAAAGATAAGGGTATGCAAATTCTTCCTGCGCAATCTTGCATAAACGTTCATAATTCTCCCGCATCATGATAACGTCAACATCATCATCCCACGGGATGAAGCCTTTGTGCCTTACCGCCCCAAGTAGAGTCCCGCCGTCAGCGTACCAGCGTATATTGTGCTTCTCACATACTCTTGCGAACTCAGCTAGCAAATCCAGCTCAACCGCCCAGACCTTTTTCATTTCCGGCGAAACATAATACCCGCATCTCTCTTCGCCCTGAAAAAACTCCGCCGGAATATCAAGTTTTATGTTCATGATTTCCTCCTTCCATCTTGCAAAAACGCGCAAAAAAACCGTGAAAGCCTCACAGCCATAATGACCGAAAGACCTTCACGGCGAATATTACGATATATTGCTGACTTGCTTATATGTAATTTACAGGGGGGGGGGGTATAATTACTGAGTTACAGCGCATCTCTGATTACACCTTTGATGATTTCCGCGCTGTCATGAAGTTTTCTCTGCTCCTCAACGCTGAGTCTCACGGGGATTAAATCCTCTATTCCGTCCTTGCCAACAATCGCAGGCATACTCAACGCCACATCCTGAACGCCAAAAACGTCATCCATAACGCTCGACACAGCAAGCACTGATTTTTCATCGCGTATTACGGCCTCACATATTCTCTTCACCGACATAGCTATACCGTAATATGTGGCATGTTTGCGCCGAATTATCTCGTATGCACTACCACGAACTTCAGACTCTATTCTCCGTGTAGCTTCCTCAAAATTCGTGTGGCCTCTCATGCGGCAAAAATCATAGAGCGGAACTCCTGAAACATTCGCGCTTGACCATGTTGCAAACTCGCTGTCTCCATGCTCGCCGACAATGAACGCGTGAATGCTCCTGCTGTCAACGCCTAAATGTTCACTGAGGAGGTATTTCAGCCTCGCTGTGTCAAGCACAGTTCCTGAACCTATTACGCGCTTTGAGGGAAGCCCAGAATATTTCGCGGCTATGTATGTGAGAATGTCAACAGGATTCGCAACGACAAGAATAACGCCCCGGAATTTTCGTTTTGCGATTTCTGGCATGATTGCTTTGAATATGGCAGCGTTCTTTTTGACGAGGTCAAGTCGAGTTTCTCCGGGCTTCTGGTTTGCTCCGGCAGCAGCAACGATTATTGCCGCGTCAGAAATATCATCATAACCGCCCGCGTAAATCCTCATGGGACGTGCAAGAGGCATTCCGTGAGAGATGTCTAACGCTTCACCTTCAGCGCGTTCATGGTCAGAATCGATCATCACCATTTCCGAGAACAGTCCGCTCTGCATCAATGCGAATGCGCTCGAACTTCCCACGAAGCCACAACCTATTACGGCGACTTTACGCAGATTCATCACAGCCATAACCTTACAGCCTCATGATAAACTCAAGGCACGTCCTTACCCCGAAAGCTGTTGCGCCCTTGCAGTAAATCCCTTTCACCTTGTCGCGGAAATCAACCCCAGCAATGTCCAGATGCGCCCACGAGATATTTTCGCCGATAAACTCCTTCAGGAACAACGCCGCATATATAGCTCCGCCATATCTCGGCCCGGAATTGAGCAGATCCGCAAACGGCGACTTCATGGACTCGGAGATTTCATCGTCATCAAGTGGCATCCTCCATAACGGTTCGCCAGCATTTTCAGACGCGGTAAGGAGCTTCCCGGCTAAATCGTCATCATTCACGAAAAGTCCGGCGCGTGTTTTACCCAATGCAACAGCACAAGCACCCGTTAATGTGGCCATGTCGATAATCACATCCGGCTTGAGTTCGCTGGCAACGCATAGAGCATCCGCAAGAACGAGTCGCCCTTCTGCGTCAGTGTTGGTGATTTCGATGGTTTTTCCGTTGCGGGCGCGTATTATGTCGTCAGGGCGATATGAGCTTCCTGAAGGCATATTTTCCGCGCATGTCATGAAGCCGTGAACCTCAGCAGTAACTCCCAATTCAGCGACTCCCTTCATGATTCCGAGTACGTTACAAGCCCCGGTTTTGTCGCCCTTCATGGTGAGCATGAAATTATCCGGCTTAATGTTGAGGCCGCCACTGTCAAACGTTATGCCTTTTCCGACAAACGCAATTTTCTTCGATGGAGTCCCTTTAGGTTTGTAGGTGAGGTGAATCAGTCGAGGGGGATTCTTTGAGCCGCTTCCAACAGCCAATAACGCGCCCATTCTTTCAGACGCTAGGCGTTTTTCGTCCCAAATATCGCACTCAAGGCCATATTCACGCGCAAGGGATTCGGCTTTTTCGGCCATTGTCGCTGGACATACGGCGCAACCTGGCTCATTGGCTATTCCGCGTGAGAACACCTGAGCCCCGGCAAACTTCATCCCTGCGGAAATGTCTTCATCCCCGTTAATGTCCGTGAATATCTCATCCAGCGCAAAAGGCTCGTAATCCTCATCCTTTGTCTTGTAGCTATCGAACGCATAGCCACAAAGCCCGCTTGCCTCGCCCAAAGCAAAGCACAGTCCATCATGCTCTTTCAGGTGCGCAAGAGGGACATACGCGGATTTAGCGCGATTCTTGCCTGCCGTCCTCAATCCTGACGCAAGAGAGTCGCGAATCGTTTTGAGTGTGCATTTGTCCTTTTTGCCGAGGCCGGAAAGATACATTGTGCCTTCAGTCATTGGAACGCGGAGAAATGAGTCCTTTTTGCCGGTGAAGTCTTTGCGGGCGATGAGAGTCGCAATAACCCCGCGCATTTCGTCATCAAACGCCGGGAGATTCGCGCAGTCCTCCTCAGTGAGAAGAACTAACGCAGAATCATACAGCGTGTCATTCCCGCATAGGCTAATCCGCATTTGCCGCTCTCTTCACGTATCCTGATCTGAGGCATCTGGTGCAGACTCTGAGCTTCAGTGTTTCGCCGTCTCCAGCGTCGACTCTGACAGTCTGAAGGTTGATGTTCCAGCGGCGGCGGGTATGGCGGTTTGAGTGGCTTACCGCGTTTCCAGAAGCCGGGCCACGCCCACAGCATTCGCAAAATTTAGCCATGATATATTAATCCTCCGTTGTGTGTGAAAAATTATGAACGCTATTATAGCATTGTCCGATATTCGCGTGGATAAATGCATTAACCTGCGTGTGATTGAAAGGTAAAATCATGAATGACGGCGCAAAATTTCACATTAAGGAGGGCTTTTCATTGCGCAAAATTAATTTGCAAGGTAGGAACATACTCATTACAGGTGCAGCGGGCTTCATAGGGGCGGCATTGTCATTGAGGCTCATCAACGAGGGCTGCAATGTCGTAGGACTCGACAACATGAACGACTATTACCCCGTCTCGCTTAAAGAATACAGGCTTGAAGGCTTGAAGGCTCGTGAAAATTTCAGGTTCATTCATGGGGACATAAGCGACACTGAAACGGTGAGGAAGGTTTTTGCGGAGTTCCGGCCATCTGTTGTGGTGAATCTTGCGGCTCAAGCTGGAGTCAGGTACTCAATCACGAATCCCGGAGCGTATATCATCTCGAACATAGTCGGCTTCTACAACATACTAGAGGCTTGCAGGCATTCAGACGGATTAGAGCATCTTGTGTTTGCGTCGTCATCATCAGTTTACGGGGGCAATACGAAGATACCGTTTGCGGTCGGCGACATGACAGACAGCCCGGTCTCACTTTACGCGGCCACAAAGAAGAGCAACGAGCTTTTAGCGCACGCATATTCACACCTTTACGGCATACCTTCAACGGGCTTGCGATTCTTCACGGTATACGGCCCAGCAGGACGGCCTGACATGGCGTATTTCAAGTTTGCTGACACATTGAGGGCTGGCGGGAAAATCAGCGTGTTCAATTACGGGAAATGCGAGCGTGATTTCACGTACATAGATGACATTGTCGAGGGCGTGTACAGGGTAATGCAGGGAGTACCTGAGAAATTCAGCGTGTACAACATTGGCGGAGGAAGGCCGGAAAACCTGTTAGAGTTCATTGACGTGCTTCAGGGCGAATTAGTGAGGGCTGGAGTTCTTACGGGGGATTATGATTTTGCGGCGCATAGGGAGCTTGTTCCGATGCAGGCGGGGGATGTGGCTGTTACGTTTGCGGATTCGTCTGGGCTTGAGCGGGATTTTGGTTTTGTCCCGGAGATTGGGATTCGTGAGGGCTTGCGGAGATTCGCTGAATGGTATGCTGATTTCTGTTGCAGGTGAGGAATGTCCCCCGGCGTTGTGGGCTGGGGGAAGCGTTTTGTGTTGACACGTGATATTTCTTCATGGCCGGGAGGAATTTCTATTTACGCGCAAAAAATACCCTCCCGAATTTTTCAGGAAGGCATTAATCCCTAATAGGAAGGTTCATAATCGTACACGAAGGACGAACACAAAGAACTCTGGGAGTTTCAATCCCTAATAGGAAGGTTCGTGATTCGTCCCAGCCAGCGAGCTCTTTACCCTGTTGTTTCAATCCCTTGTTAGGAAGATTCATAACTCTCAACGCTCTATTACAGCAGGAAGTTTATCATGCTTACAGAAGGCACGCAATATTCCAAGCGTCAAACTCATAAAGCCTCACGAACATATTTCCGCTCACATTACGCACAAAAAAAATACCCCTCCCATTTTACCGGGAAGGGCATCAAATATTCCGCGTACTACTCCAAAATCGCGCCTTTGTCCGCTGAAGTTACGAGCTTGGCATAACGCGCCAAATACCCAGTTTTGATTTTCGGCTCATTCGGTGTCCAAGTCTCACGCCTCCGGGCTAATTCCTCATCCGAAACTTTCAGGGTTATGCTGTAATTGTTGATGTCAATCGCGATAATATCTCCCTCATGAACGAGTCCGATATTCCCGCCTGAAGCAGCTTCGGGTGAAACATGGCCTATGCTCGCACCGCGTGTAGCACCCGAAAACCTTCCGTCCGTAATCAATGCCACGCTAGTATCGAGTCCCATTCCGCAAATCGCGCTCGTAGGGTTCAACATCTCGCGCATACCCGGACCGCCTTTAGGACCTTCATAGCGAATCACAACGACATCGCCGGGATTGATTTTGCGGGCATAAATCGCGGCTATTGCGTCATCCTCAGAGTCAAACACCCTCGCAGGGCCTTCATGCTTCATCATCTCAGGCGCAACGGCAGAACGCTTCACCACACAGCCATCCGGGGCAAGGTTGCCTTTGAGGACGGCGATTCCTCCTGTGGTGGAATAAGGGTTCTTCACTGGGCGGATTATCTCATTGTCGAGAATCTCACAGCCTGCAATATTCTCCGCAACCGTTTTACCTGTAGCTGTCGGTAAGTCTGTGCGTATGAGGCCGTTTTTCGCAAGCTCATTCATGACGGCGTAAACTCCCCCAGCGCGGTCTAAATCCTCCATGAACGTATCACCAGCCGGGGCGAGGTGGCACAAATTCGGGGTACGTTCGCTGATTTCGTTTGCGTGTGAGAGGTCAATCGTTACGCCAGCTTCATGGGCTATTGCTGGAAGGTGAAGCATTGTGTTTGTGGAGCAGCCTAACGCCATGTCAACAGCTTCTGCGTTGTCGAATGCAGCGGGGGTCATTATGTCGCGTGGGCAAATGTTATTCTTCACCAGCTCAACAATCTTCATCCCCGTCAATTTCGCCAGCCTTATACGCGCCGAATACGGAGCAGGGATTGTGCCGTTGCCGCGCAATGACATTCCAATAGCTTCGGTTAGGCAGTTCATCGAGTTAGCTGTGTACATTCCAGAACATGACCCGCAAGATGGGCAAGCATTCTCGGTGTAATCATCGACTCCGGCTTCATCGAGTTTTCCGGCGTGATATGCTCCGACAGCCTCGAACATATGACTCAGGCATGTTCTACGACCGTCCTTGAGGTGTCCTGCTAGCATTGGCCCCCCGGCGCAGAATATCGCGGGAATGTTCAGCCTTGCCGCGGCCATGAGCATACCCGGAACGTTCTTGTCGCAATTCGGGATCATCACGAGTCCGTCAAACTGGTGCGCCATCGCCATAGCCTCAGTTGAATCCGCAACCAAATCACGCGACACGAGGGAATACTTCATGCCTACATGACCCATAGCTATACCGTCGCAAACAGCTATAGCCGGGAACATCATCGGAGTCCCGCCAGCCGCATAGATTCCTTCTTTGACGGCCTGAGCGATTTTGTCGAGGTGCATATGTCCCGGGACAACTTCGCTGAATGAGCTTACGACTCCGATTATTGGGCTGGATATTTCTTCCTTCGTGAGTCCCAATGCGTAAAGAAGGCTCACATTTGGAGTGCGTTCTACACCTGCTTTGATGTTATCACTTCGAAACTTCATCAAGGCTTGAGCCGTCCTTCCACAGCATTTGCTCGCGTAACTGCTTCCCGATTACCTCCATGGGGTGCTTTGCGAGCTGGTCGCGGCGTGAATTGAAGAATGTGCGTCCGTTTTTGTTCTCGGCAATCCATCTTCCTGCGAATGTCCCATCCTGAATATCCTGCAACACTTTGCGCATGTTGGCTTTGATTTCCTCATGGGGCAATACGCGAGGGCCTGAAACGTATTCGCCAAATTCGGCGGTGTCTGAGATTGAGTAGTTCATGGCCGCAACTCCGCCACGGTTCACGAGGTCGATTATGAGCTTCATCTCGTGGATGCATTCAAAGTACGCGTTGACGGGGTCATATCCAGCCTCACAGAGAACCTCAAATCCGCACTGCATGAGGTCAACGACTCCTCCGCAAAGAACAGTCTGCTCGCCAAAGAGATCTGTCTCTGTCTCCTGCTGCATTGTCGTCTCAAGGATTCCTGCCCTAGCTCCACCGATTCCGGCAATGTATGCAAGTGCTGTGTCAAGGCATTTCCCGGAAGCGTCCTGCTCGACGGCAACAAGGCACGGGACTCCCTTCCCGGCTACGTACTGGCTTCTGACGGTATGTCCGGGTCCTTTGGGGGCAGCCATGAAAACATCAACGCCAGCCGGAGCGACAATCTGCTTGTACCTGATGTTGAAGCCGTGCGCGAATGCTATAGTTTTGCCCTCTGTCAGATTGGGGAGCATTTCAGCCCTGTACATGTCTGCTTGTTTCTCGTCATTGATGAGTATCATGATGATGTCTGCGGCTTTTGTGGCCTCGCTGACCGTCATAACCGTGAAGCCGTCCTTTTCGGCAACTGGCCATGACTTTCCGCCCCTGTAGAGTCCAACAATGACATCACACCCGGAATCGCGGAGGTTCATTGCGTGTGCATGTCCCTGTGAGCCGTAACCGATGATAGCGATTTTCTTGCCTGTGAGCTTGCCTAAGTCGCAGTCTTTCTCGTAGTAGACTCTTGCCATGTGAAAAGATTACCCCTTTGCGTGAAAATTTGAGTTATTGTAGCAGAGAAAAAATTTTTGTGGCATAATCGGCCAGATAAAATAAGGAGGCTTTCCCCGCAATGAAACACATAAAGCTCTCAGCCGTTATGATTGTCATAGTGGCAATATTTATTTTCGCGCCACACTCTGAGTCATCAATCCCCCTTCACACTGATTCAAACAGAAATCCCTCCTCACTCCCCGAATTTATACGCCCGCAAAAGAATACCTCCCCCAAACGCCGCTCAAACCCTAACGCCGAATCAGCCACGAGAAATTACAGCCATCCAAGCGTGAAGAACAACATAATTCCAGGTGCTGAAGTCATATCATGGGAGCTTGCCTCGCTCGCTGAAAACATCCTCAACAGCAGGAGGCCGGATTTCACTGGCAGAATAAACCTCAGCTTGAATGAAGGAGTCTCCGCAGAAATGGAGTCAATAGTCTGCTCTGACAGAATGACTATTACAGCAGGAACAGGGAACGCACGTTACAGAGGAATGCGCATTGATGATGATGATGAAGGCTATGAAGGGTTCATGATAATCACGGCTGACCCATCACACGAATTTGGAGCGAGGATAAATGCCGGAAGCTACTCAAGCAAAATCAGGCCGGGCGCAAATATGAGGTTGTCAAAATCGTATCTCACCGAATACGTTTCATCATCAAGCATTGAGGATAATCCCGGACATTTAAGGGTGATTCTGAGTCATTGTGTGCTGGACTTCCTTTATGACGGCGAGACGATAACGCAGATAAGTTGTTGTGTAAGACCTCCCAAAAACGTAATCAACAATCCCGGAATTGAGAGTACGATGAATTTTGCCCGCAGAAAGGCCACAGAAATGGGGCTTGCGTGTCCGTATTGACATTCACAGCCCCTCACGACAGCTTTTATTGTGTTAGGCAACAGCGATTATGTTTAGCCTGATATTGTCCTCCATAGCCTCATCTATCAAATGACCCCAGACAACATTAGCTGCCTCTTCGCAATTAAGCTCGATTGTGAACGCGGCATCAGATATTTCTGCTAAGAATATTTCAACTCCGCTTACTACCTCTACAATGAGACTCTTTGCTCCCGATATGCCCGGCGTGTTCTTCATGGCCTCAAGAGCAGCAGCCTTCACCCTGTCTTCACCTGACCCAATCCCCTCGCCGACAGAAATAACTTTTGCCCCGTCAAGAACTTCTGCTATGTCCTCAGCGTCAAGATTAACGAATCCCCTCATGCCGGTAAGCTCTGTTGCTATGCGTCTGACAGTCTCAGCATTATTTGCAGATGCCGCAAACGTTATTGTAGTGCCGTCCAATTCAAGCGTTTGCTTCATGGCTGTTATCTCCTTTTTTTGTTGTGAATGGGTAGTATTGTAGCAGGGGAAAAATTTTTGTGGGTACGTTCCTTTGCTTGTAACCCCGTCAAGGCTCGTGCAATAATCCTTCCGTAACATATAATCTCACAGGAGGCAGGAACAATGAAACGTATACTCACGGTGCTTGCGCTGATTCTGGTGCTGTCAGGCTCGGCATTTGGACTCAGCGACAAGGAATATCTGAGCATGAAGAGGAATGACACAAATTTTGCGGAGGCATATACTTTTGCGACCTATGACCGAGTGAATGAGCTGGAAGAATGGGAAGAACTCATGTTTGGGGATGAGGACAACTAGAGGCTTACTGCTGTAAAATGTTCACCGTCATCAAAATTCCCAAACAGGAGGAACGTTGTTCATGAAGAAAATTTTGGCACTGGCATTATTGTTCGCGCTGTTGTCAGCAGGTTCATCATTCGCCGCTCAGACAGCAAATAGCATAATCGGTGATGCCCTTTCGATGATTGGCGACATATCAGATCAGGACGATGTGTCATCAATGGCCGAAACAGTCAGAACCTCACACGCAATCGCCATAATTCCGTCAATGGTCAAAGCAGGCTTCATCATCGGCGGTGAATACGGTGAAGGACTCATACTCCGCCACGAAAACGGCAAATGGTATGGGCCGAGCTTCTACAACATTGGGGGCGGGTCATTCGGGCTTCAGATTGGTGCGCAGAGTGTCTCATTGCTTCTTGCGGTTATAAACGAGCGTGGAGTCGGGGCATTCACTGCGAGCAAAACGAAACTCGGCGGGGATTTCGCAGTAGCTGCCGGGCCTGTTGGAAGGCGTGCTGAAGCTGCTACAGATGCACAGGCTAAAGCGTCAATATACAGCTACTCAATCACGAAGGGGCTTTTTGCGGGAGTCTCCCTTGAAGGCTCTGTGATAAGCATAAGTGTGAAGCGCAACAAAGAATATTGGGGCGGTAATGTCTCAGCTAAAGAGGCGTTGCAGAAACCAGCTACGGACAAAAGGATTCTTCCGCTTGTGAATGCACTCGATGCACTCATCAAGAAAGCGAAATAGCTCATACACATCTTCGCAAAAAAAAATTCCCGGGATCCACGTTGGACTCCGGGAAAAATTTTATTCACTACCCACTAATCACCATCTACTAGCTTTTAGCCTCCGCAAGACCCTCCGCAACCCGCGCAATTTCCTCCGCAACCTCCGCCAGTCCTCCACATGTTTATGACAGGCACGAATATGTCAAGTATTTCTGTGAGTTCGCTCACGCCTGAGTCATTCTCCGTCATGCCAAGCTCCTGCATTACGCCCTCTTCCGTGTCGAAGCCGTCAAGAACAGCCTGCACTACATCGCGAAGGAGTATATCCTTCTCAGGGCATACAGGAGTATCAGCCGGGGCGCGTCCCCAGTCAACGCGCTCTGATATTCTCTCTTCCATTTCAATGCGCCTCCATAAAATTTTGTCCGATGAATTATAACCCTTGTGGGCTAAACTGTCCTTATTCCGTGAAAGCTGGTATAATTCCTGAAACTTTATCGATGCTGAAGCTAACGGGGGGCGTAAAAGTTACACAGATGGATAATTTCAGTGGCAGTATATCCGGCGTGTTTGAGCGTTCTTCTGTGAAAACTGCATACGAGATTCAGAGCCTCGCAACAACCATGTTTCCCCTTAAAATCAATCCCGAATTTGACAGAAAATATTTAGGTATTTCTACGGATAGGGGGGGGGGGGTATTCAGCACAATTACTTATGCTCACTATACAGAAAACTTCCCTCCCTGCAAGCTACATTATATTGTTCTTTTTCCGGCATATTCCGTAACCTCTAATTCTCGCTATTCCTTTCTGACAGGCACAAACCGTAAACATATATTTCGCCATCATATTCGCGTTCAGCATAACGGTAACCCCGTGTTTTTCGTGCATGGAGTGCGAGGTTGCTGATGGATATTAGGCGTGTTGTGTCATGTTACATGGCCTCGAACATGTACGCAGTTTGCGAGGGGGAATATGCTGTGCTTATTGACCCGTGCGAGAAACACATTCCCAGACTCAAAGCTGAGATTCTCATAGCGACACACGAACATTTTGACCACATAAGCGGCGTTAATTTCTGGAAAGCTAAATCCGGCGCGAGCTTCATATGTAGTGAGACATGCGCCAAAGCCTGCAAAGATCCCAGAAGGAATTTGTCGCGTTATTTCAGTGCGTTCTGCGAGCTTCAGAGCTGGGTCAAGTGTGATATTCCGGCTGATCCCGGCGATTATTCCTGCGAGGCCGATGAAGTCTACAGCGGGAGTATGTCATTCCAGTGGCGCGGCCATGAGTTCACGCTGTTTGAATGTCCGGGGCATTCACAGGGCGGACAGTGCATATTGCTTGACGGAAAAATTCTGTTCTCTGGTGATTCGCTGATTAACGGCTTCAAGACTTCATGCAATTCTCCAGGGGGCAGCCTGCGTAAATGGCGCGAATATTCCATGCCAAAAATACAATCCCTCAGCAGAAATCTTGTTGTTTATCCGGGACATCTAGACAGCTTCATCCTTAAAGATTATGACGATGGAACAAGAAACTTTTGGACAAAGGAGGCAGGCAATGTACCCATTGATTGACTTGACTGGCAGAAGGATATTCATCGCCGGGGCTTCAAAGGGAATAGGCCGGGCAACTGCGGAGCTTATGTCGAAACTTGGCGGGAAAATAATCCTGTCAGCACGCAATGAGGACAAACTCCGGGAGACTCTTTCATTGCTGGAAGGTGAAGGCCATGCGTTGAAGGCGTTTGATTTCACGGACATCGGCGGAATTGACGCACTCACGAAAAGTGTTGCTGGGGAAATAGGACCACTTGACGGCCTTGTGTGGTGTGTCGGAATAACTCATGACCGCCCGCTGAACATGATAAGGCCGGAAGACCTCGAAAAGGTTATGCGCCTGAACTTTAACGCATTCGTTGAGCTTGTCAGGTGCTTCACAAAGCGTGGGAGGTTCAATCCCGGACTACGAATTGTAGCAGTGTCATCTATTGCAGCTATTTTCGGCAAGAAAGCTCATCTCTCATACTCAGCATCAAAAGCCGCCCTCAATGCCGCGATTCGCAACATGCAGACGGAACTTGCCACGAAGGATATACGCCTAAGCGCGGTTATGCCCGGGATGGTCAACACTGACATGTTTCAGGAATATCTGAGGAACAATGACGGCGGAATGGACAGCCCCGACTACAAGAGGCTGATTCAGCGGCAGTATCTCGGAATCATTGAGCCTGAATACGTAGCTTCAACGATAGCCTTCCTAAGTAGTTTGGCTTGGGGGGGGGGGTGGGTATGCATTCCTACCGATGGGGGGCATTCCTCAAACTGAATGACAGAAAGGAGGCCGCGTAGTGATTAACCTTGTTGATTTCACTGGCAAAAAGATTGTTGTTGCTGGAGCATCGTCGGGAATAGGGCAGGCATCAGCTGTAACTTTAAGCCGTCTCTGGGGGCAGATGATACTTGTTGCGCGGCGAGAAGACAAACTGAATGAGACACTCGGAATGCTTGAAGGCTCTGGACACAGATATTACTGCGCTGACCTGAGCAACACAGACGTAATTGACGGGCTTATCGGCGAAATAGTCCAAGACTGCGGGGCAATTGATGGGCTTGTGTATTCAGCCGGGGTGAGTACAGCTAGGCCGTTGAAACAGCTTACGCCTGAAATTTTGCGGGATGTTTTCGCGGTGAACTATTTTGGGTTCATTGAAACAGTCAGGCAGCTCACACGCAAAGGCCGCTTCAATCCAGGAATGAGAATAGTTGCTGTGTCGTCAATCGCCTCAAAATGTGGGGATGGCGGTCATGTCGCTTATTCCGGCTCAAAAGCTGCTGTTGACGGCTCAGTCAGGTGCATAGCCAAAGAACTAGCCGCAAAGGGCATATGCATAAACACTGTCGCTCCAGCACTCACGAGAACAGCAATGTTTGAAGGGTATATCGCGAAATATGGGGAGGACAGCGAGAGCTACAGCGGGCTTTTACGTCGGCAATATCTCGGAATCGTTGAGGTTCAGCACGTTGCCAACGCAATAGCCTTCCTGATGAGTTCGGCGGCAAAATTCATCACGGGAATATGTATGCCTGTTGACGGCGGATATACGTCATGTTAGGGAGGAGAAAGGATGATTCACACTAAGATACAGGGGGTAAAGATTGCCGGGATTGCTGGGGCTGTGTCAAACACTTGGGAGTCCATTGAGGACGTAATGAAGAGGCTTGACAGTGAAGACAGTTTGCGCTTGAAGAAGCTGAACGAAACTATAGGCATCAATGGAAGCTATAAGGCCGGAAAATATCAATGCACGTCTGATTTCTGTTATGCGGCGGCGAAAAATCTGCTTGAGGCAAAGGGCATAAATCCGTCTGAGATTGGAGTACTGGTTTTTATCAGCCAGACCCCAGATTACTATATGCATCCAGCTACAGCTTGCCTCCTGCAATATCGGCTAGGCATAAGCAAAGACTGCATAGCGTTTGATGTATGTCTCGGCTGCTCAGGCTTCACATATGGCCTCAACATAGTATCCAGCATATTGAAATCATCGAATGCGGACAAAGCACTATTATTGTGTGGGGACACCTCAGCAAGGGGACGAAGCCCTAAGATAAACACGAAACGCGCTAATTCCTCAAAATATCTTTTCGGCGATTCAGGAACGGCGACTCTTCTCGTTAAGAATGAAGCCGAGTACATGAATATGATCTCAAACACTGACGGAAGTGGCTACAAGGCGATAATTACGCCCTACGGAGGCTACAGGAATCCAGATCCTCCTGAAGAATATCTGCTTATCGCTCCCAGAATGGATGACATTCCTGTATTCACGTTCGCAACTCGTGATGTTCCGCCCATTATCACAGATACAATGAAGGTGGGGGGATTCACGCCTGATGATTATGATTGCTTGCTCCTTCACCAAGCTAATTTGTTCATCATGAAGCGCATAGCCAAAAAGACAGGCTTTCCCCTTGAGAAAATGTTAGTGTCAATTGATGAGTTTGGCAACACTTCTTCAGCATCAATCCCAATAACAATGGTCAAGCATTACGGGAATGAAAAGGCCGGGAAGATTCATGCGCTTGCCTGCGGATTCGGTGTGGGGCTGTCATGTAGTACAGCTGACTTTTATTTTGACGCTTCAGACGTTCTCCCGCTGATTCACACTGACGAATTTTTTGATGACGGCTACAAAACTATAGACTGAAAGGAAGTATGCATTATGACAGACAAGGAAAAACTCGCGCTCCTTGAAGATACGATTGAAGCTGAGGAAGGCTCTCTTTCTCCCGCTATGGAGCTGAAGGACGTGGAGGAATATGACTCTGTGGCGAAACTCTCGATCATCGTGATGATGGAGGATGAGTTTGGGCGCAAGATTGACAGTGCTACGGTGAAAGGGTTTGCTACTGTCGGCGATATTATGGCTTTGATGAGCAAGGAATAACCATGAAAGACATTGTGCTTTTCGGCGCGGGCGGGCTTGCTCGTGAGACTATTATGACGGTTGAGAGTCTGAAGGAGTTTCGGCTTCTCGGCTTTGTTGTGGATGAGCAATATTACCATGAAGGGCAAATGGTCGGCGGTTATCCTGTACTAGGCTCCGGGGATTGGTTGGTCGCGCATAAAGATGATGTGTTCTGCAATGTGGCAATAGGTTTTCCCAAAGCAAGAGCAGCAATTCAGGAGAAATTCAGCGGTCTCGGCGTGAGATTCGCGACTTTGGTGCATCCTAATGCGCGAGTCCGTGATAGAAGCGTTCTCGGTGAAGGATGCCTCGTGCAAATTAATACTGCTGTCTCTGTTGATTGCAAACTCGGAAAAGGAGTGTTCCTCAATGGAGGAAGCATAACCATCGGCCATGATGCCATCATAGGTGATTACACATGCATAATGCCCGGTACAGGTATATCAGGCGGTTGTGTGATAGGCAGGGAAGTCATGATAGGCGGACATGCTTACGTCATCCCGCGCAAGAGAGTTGGAGATCGTGCGACAATCGCGGCTGGGAGTGTGGTTTTCACGAACGTTAGGGCAGGAACAACAGTTCTTGGCAACCCGGCAAAACGCATTCCATGTTTGGAGGATTGAGAATGAATGCGGTGATAACAGGTGCGAATCGCGGAATAGGGCGGGCAATGGTGGAGGCTTTTGCGGAAAAAGGCTATGGCATATGGGCCTGCGCTAGGAAGAAGAATGATGAGTTTGAAGCTGATATGTCCGGCCTCGCGGAAAAATTCTCGGTTGAAGTTGAGCCTGTGTATTTCGACATGTCAGACGAGGCTCAAATCAAAGATGGCGCAAAGCACATACTCAGCGCAAAGAGAAGCATTGACGTTCTAATCAACAACGCGGGTGTAGCTCACGGCGGGTCTTTCGTGTCGGTCTCACAGGACAAGCTCCGGGAAATATTCCAGATGAACGTGTTTTCGCAGGTACTTCTGACACAGCTTTTAGTACGTGCGATGATACGCCAGAAATCTGGATGCGTGATCAACATGTGTTCTGCTGGCGGGCTTGACCCTCAGCCGGGATGCCTGAGCTATGGAGCATCAAAGGCGACTATGATTTACATCACCAAAGTTGAGGCGAGAGAGTTTGCGCCGTTCAACATACGGGTTAACGCGCTTGCCCCCGGCCTGATTGATACCGAGATGGGGCATTATAAGAATGATGTGGAGATTCAAAAAACGCTCAACCGAATGTGCATAAAACATATGGGAAGCGTGAAAGATGTAGCGGACGCAGCTTTGTATATCGCTGGGGCTGAGTTCATGACGGGTCATATACTGACTCTTGATGGTGGGCATGTTATAGGAGGATGAATTTATGAGCAGATTCAAAATTGATATTCCGGCGGGAAAAAATGATGACCGCACAATTCATGAGCTGAGAGAAGACGGTCTGCCTGTTGTGGTTTTCGGGGTTGGCGAGGTTGGAGAGACATACGCCGCAAAGCTCAGAGCTGCGGGACTCGATGTGTATTGCGCAGTGTCAGAGGGATTCGACAAGCCCCAAGGTGTTTATTCCCCTGAAGAGATTGACGCGAAATTGCCAGAGTATAACCTTGTGCCGGGATTCAGGGCGGCGATCACTGACAAAACAGGGAAGTTCACGGCTATGTATGAGAATTTCCGCCACAAGAAACGTGTTGCATTCCTCATCAACTATTTAGAGGTGAATGCGGTTGAGGACATTTCCGCCGAATACTTCCGTGAGCATTTTGACGGCTACAAGCAGCTGCATGATTGGCTCGCCGACGAAAAATCCCGTGAGTCATACATGGCCTTTTTGTACGGGAAATTGTCGGATGACTACTCAAAGATAGCTTCCCTTGTTGAGCTTCCTCACTATTTCAGCGGAGATTTTCTGCGTTTCGGACATGACGAAGTGTTTGTTGATTGTGGAGCGTATGACGGAGACACCATCCGGGACTTCAACAAGTACGTAATTTGCACGATGGGGGGGGGGGGGGGAATCTACGCATTTGAACCTGACCCCGCTAACAGGGCGAAACTCGAAGCGTATGTGAACTCTTCCGGCCTCAAAGGCGTTGAGATTATACCATGCGCCGCGTATGACAGAGTCACGGAGCTGAGATTCAACACAGGACACGACACAGGCTCAAGGCTTGTAGAGACAGGCGATATTGTTATTCCCTGTGAGACAATCGACAACGTAACGCAGGGGAGAAGAGTAACGTTTATCAAGATGGACATTGAGGGAGCAGAAAGAAACGCCCTCAAAGGAGCAGAGCAGGCCATCAGGAAATATCATCCCAAACTGGCGATTTGTGCCTCCCACAGGAGAGATGATTGCATTGTTCTGCCGGAAATAATCAGGAGCTTCTGGGATGGGTACAGATTCTATTTCAGGTTGCATAAGCCAAATATACATGACGCTGTGCTTTACGCCGTACCCCCTCAGGATTAGGCAAAGACAATAGCCACTTTGCGAGGTGTTGCGGAATGGCCTTACAAGACAGAAGGAGGAAATTATGAGCGGATTCAAGATTGACATTCCAGCGGAAAAATCTGACGCACACATCATCAGGCAATTGAAAGAAGATAATCTGCCTGTTGTGATTTTCGGGGCAGGCGAGCTTGCAGAGGGATTCGCCAAAAGATTCAGAGCTGAGGGCTTAGAGGTTTGGTTCACAGTTTCTGAGGGATTCGACAAATCAGAGGGCGTTTATTCCCCGGAAGAGATTGACGCGAAACTGCCAGAGTATAACTTAGTGCTGGGATTCAAACGGGCTATTACTGACTCGACAGGGAAGTACGCACCTATGTATGATTTATTCAGGCACAAGAAGCGTGTTGCGCTGTTCAGGAATTTCTTTGAATATGCCATAGAGAATATTCCTCTAGAGTACTTCCGTGAACATTTTGACGACTACAAGAGTCTGTATGATTTGCTCGCCGATGAAAAATCCCGGGAATCCTACAAGACGTATCTGTCTGTGAAGCTGTCAGAGGATTACACACGCACTTCCAGCCTTGTCGAGACACCCACATATTTCAGCGGAGATTTTCTGCATTTTGGACATGATGAAGTGTTTGTTGATTGTGGAGCGTATGACGGAGACACCATCCGGGACTTCAACAAGTACGTAATTTGCACGATGGGGGG
>JAFSKY010000212.1 GCA_017448685.1 Synergistaceae bacterium | reverse complement strand
GCTGTCATTCTTGTGCCTTAGCGTTATTCCTGAGTTGCGCATAACTGACCAAGGATATATCGACATCACAAAGGGCGGAAAACAGGAAGTCTTTGCGAAGTAAACTTTTATTGTGTAGCAGGGTATGTAAATGGAATTACGTTTGCTTAGGTATTTTTTTGAGGCGGCGAAGGAAGGCAACATTACTCGTGCGTCTACGAAGCTCCATATAACACAGCCCTCACTTTCACGGCAGCTTGCATTGCTTGAGGAGGAATTAGGCCGAGAACTTTACGTGCGCGACAAAAACGGGATAAGGCTCACTGAATACGGCTTATTGCTCATGAAACGTGCTGAGGAAATGTTAGCCCTTGAGAGTAAAATTCTCGATGACCTCTCAGGCGGGGAAATCTCCGGGACTGTGTATATTGGTGCGGGGGAAACAGCTGGGGTTAAGCATATAGGCAAGGTGATTCGCGAATTGAGGCGGAAATATCCCGGCATAAGGTACAGAATGATAAGCGGGGATGCTGAAGATGTTGCGGACAAGCTCGGAAAAGGGTTGATTGATTTCGGGCTTTTCGTGGGCAAAGTAAAGCTCCGCAACTATGACTGTATACCCCTCCCGTATTCTGATAGGTGGGGCGCAATTCTCAGGGATGATGACGAATTAGCCGGGCATGAATATATTTCGCCTGATGACCTCAAAGGCCGGGAATTGTTGTTCTCACATCAGGCATACGAACAGGGGGAGTTTTCCGAATGGCTCGGATATTCCCCTGACTCGCTCAACATCATAGGGACTCACAACCTCGCATATAACGCCTCAATGATGGTTTGTGAGGGACTCGGAATGCTCATCACTATTGAGGGGATAATCAGCACTGGAAATGATACGGGACTCAGGTTCATTCCGCTAATGCCTGAGATGAAAGCGGGACTCGTTCTTGCGTCAAAACATGGGGCTGTTCTGTCAAAAGCCGCGTCAAAATTCCTCGAAGCCCTCAAAGCGTCATTACCTCCAAATCATAAGGGATAAATATATTCCCGCCGAAATAGTTTCTTCCTTCAAGGGAGTAATTCACTTTTCTGCGTTCAAGGTCTGAGTCTTCCGTGTGCGTGAGAATTAGATTCTGAACGCCTAATTTCTGTGCAGTCTCGCAAGCGTCTTTGACTGTAGAATGATGCTTTTCATACGGCCTGAATATTTCCGCCTGCGAGTGAAGGCAGAACGCCTCATGCATTAGCCATTCACAGCCACGCACGTAATCATAGCTTGAAGGCTTGCACGGCTCATCCCCTGTGTAAGCAAACTTTTTCCCCCCATCGTAATCCATCACAAAACCAAACTGCTTTGTCCGTTCTGAACGTATATCGAAGAACGTCATATCATGGCCGATGACTCTCAGCGTATCATTGTGCCTCATCGTGTGAAGGTGAATGCGCTTGCCGATAAACTCATACTGATACGGGAGCAATAATTTCCCGGCCATGTCATATATCAGCGGGATAACTTCATCATGAGAGTATATGTTCATGTCCCCGGCGTAATCTCCCCTGTTCATCATTTGGGCGGCTATTCTGATGACCCATATCAGCCCTAAAAGGTGATCAATATGTGAGTGTGTGATGAATATATCGTGAATGTCATTGAGGGTGAAGCCTGAGTGTTTCAGCTGGTGAAGAATCATGTTGCCTCCGCCGGAATCAGTCATGAGATTTCCCGCCTCACTGCTGAGAATGAAACATGTGTTGAAGCATTCAGTTGCGAGGGCGTTTCCTGTACCTAGCATTGTAAGTTTCATGTGTGTATACTCCTTAAGCGCAATATCTCAAGTATTATAGCGACCACACATTAAGGAGCGAATGCCTTAAAGCCTTTGTGCTTGCCATGAATATGTAGGGTGAGGCGTGATATACTGCGTTCAAGGAGGCTGAACGATGCGCGAGACAGAATACGGAGAAGTGAAACTGCGCGAGGGAGGAATGTCTTTCACGTGGGATGACAGAAAAGCGGTTGCCAACCTTCGCAAACACGGCGTGAGCTTTACAGAAGCGGCTGCGATATTTTTTGATGAAAATGTTGTAATTGAGTTCAATTCTATCGACAAATGGACAGGGGAAGAACGCCTCAACGCTATAGGCTTGGTATACGGCAACATGATGTATATGGTCTACGTTGAACGCGTAACTGTGGACAATGAGGACGTTGTGCGTATAATATCAGCAAGAAAAGCCACAAAACAGGAGGCGAAAATATATGATTATGGGCTATCACGACATAATGAGAATGGCAAGAACTGAGGAAGAGCGCGAAGATATACGCGAAAGGTTCTTCAAGCGACTGGATGAAACTAGGGGCGAGGTTGATACTTCCGACATACCTGAAGTAACAGACTTCTCGCACTTTGTCCCCGGCAAACCCTACGTAGACAGAATACGCGCCCACAACTTGAAAGTCTATGAGGAACGCAGAAAAAGACAGCAGGCACTTGAACAGCCAATCTTGACAAAATAACCCACAGAGTTATAATTACCGCTCGTGATACTCAAACAGCGGGATGTAGCGCAGTCTGGTTAGCGCACCTGCTTTGGGAGCAGGGGGTCGGAAGTTCGAATCTTCTCGTCCCGACCAGAATGACAAAATGCGGGAATAGCTCAGTTGGCTAGAGCGATGGCCTTCCAAGCCGTAGGTCGCGGGTTCGAATCCCGTTTCCCGCTCCAAAAAAGCAACAATACGCGCTCTTAGCTCAGCTGGATAGAGCAACGGCCTTCTAAGCCGTAGGCCGCGGGTTCGAATCCTGCAGGGCGCGCCAAGTGTAACAACATGGTGAGT
>JAFSKY010000017.1 GCA_017448685.1 Synergistaceae bacterium | reverse complement strand
TCAGGCCGTCTTGCCTTCTTCAGCAAATTAAATGTTGGTATCTTCATCATCATCATCAATGAAAAATTTTGTGTGTGTGAATATTATACTGTCAATCAGCGAGATAACAAACGTATTGCCTCAATGGGACAATAAATGAGCAAGCATTTGACCCACAATAGGCCCTGCAACACTGCTACCATGCTTGCCCCCCTCAATCACAGCGACTGCGACATATCTCGGAGCTTCAGCCGGAGCATATCCCGCGAAAAGTGCGTGATCATCACCGTGTGAGTTTTGAGCCGTTCCAGTTTTGCCCGCGACATGAACGCCAAATCTCCCAGCCCTTGAGCCAGTTCCACGAGACACAACAGCTTCAAGCCCTCGCCTTACGATTTCGAGCTTCGTCATATTGAGGCCGATATTTTCGGGAGTCTTGTAGCCTTTAGCGTTGAGGTGTGGCGTAACCATTTTCCCGCCGTTAGCTATGCAGGCATAAACCCTCGCGATTTGTATAGGGGTCATGAGCATGTAGCCTTGCCCTATGGAGTAGTTCACCGTATCTCCACCTGCCCAAGCTGATTTGAAGCGTCGCATTTTCCATTCAGGCCCGGCAATGTTGCCACCAGTTTCGCCGGGAAGGTCAATCCCAGTAGGCTCGCCAAGATGAAATTTCCTGCCCCACTTGATGAGTTTCTCGATTCCAGTCCTGAGTCCGACCTGATAGAAGAATACATCACACGAATGTTGAAGCCCTCCGATTACGTTCAATGAGCCATGCCCGGAATGTTTCCAGCACTTGAACAGGTGAGCACCGAATCTGAGTCCGCCTCGGCATGAAACCATTGTGCTTTGCGTGATTGTGTCTTCCTCAAGCGATGCTATAGACATGAAAGCCTTGAACGTGCTTGCGGGAGGGTACACACCTGCGATTGCGCGGTTAAGCATTGGGCGTGAAGGGTCATTCATGATTGCGTTCCATTCACGGCCAGAAACGCCCCAAGACAGCGGGTTGTTGTCGTAAACTGGCGATGACGCAAGAGCCAATACCGCCCCTGTGTGAACGTCCATAGCCACAACAGCACCCTTCCAGTTTTTGAGCAGCTCAACGGCTAATTTCTGCGCTCCCATGTCAAGGGTTAGGCGTATATCCTCCCCCTTAACGGCCGGGCTTGCGTCAAGGACTCTGACTCTTCTGCCTCTTGCGTCAACCTCTAAGGCTTCTTGACCGGGTGAGCCTCTCAATTCAGATTCATATGAGCGTTCAATGCCAGATTTCCCGATGAGGTCTCCTCCAGCATAGCCGTCTTCAGCGCGGAGTTTGAGTTCTCCCTCTGAGATTTCGCCGACATAGCCAATGATGTTAGCTGCTGTTGTTCCTGCGGGATAAGTTCTTCTCCAGACGCTTAACGGGAATAATTCGTGAGGGAACTCGTAATCTGCAACAAGCTCGGCCATTTGTGTCATTGTGAGGTTGGGAACGATTCTCATTACGCGGTAAGGGGCTAATCGTTGTTGCTTGATGGTCTTTTCGAGGTCTGAAACTGTGAAGGGTATTCCGTGCCTCATCAAAATTCTGCTGAGTCGTTCGAGCTTTTCGGGGGTATTGAGGTCGAGAGGGTAGCCCATGATGCAAAACGTTGTGTCATTCACGGCGAGAGGGACTCCGTTGCGGTCAAAGATTTCGCCTCTTGGGGCGGCGAATCGAATCAGCCTGAGTCTGTTGCTGTGTGCGAGGCGTATATATTTGTCGCCCTGGTAGATTTGGCAGAAGTATAGACCGCCAATCAGAACAAGCACTGATAATATCATGCTGCCCATGACTAATTTAAGCCTGCTGTCTAATGTTTCCATGTTTCACCTGCATAATTTTTGATGGGATGAATTTTACCAAAGAGTACAGGAAGGCTTCCACTTGCGACGAACTTTTCACACATACATATAATCACGTATCATGAAGTGAGTATTTATGCTCTTTAGGGGGGGGGATTGATTCTATAATTGATTTATCCTCAAGATCCTCATTCCCAAGAAAGAAGGAATATATCATGAAACATTCAAGGTTCATCGCGGTGTTGTTGGTCAGCGTTATGGTGATTGGGGCGGTTCAGCCTGCGTTTGCGGGATGGTCAGGCAATGAGGAGGTGAAGAGACAGGCAGAAAAATTCGGTGAAGTCGGGAAAACTGTCAATACAGTATATCAGGTGTACAAGACTGGCTCAGATTTCTACAACGCCAAGAATAACGATGAGCGTCTTGACATTGCGATTGATGTCGCTAAAGAGGCCGGAAAAGATTTAGTGAAAGCACCCATCAAGGCGGCGGCTGATACAGCGATAACAACGGGCGCGACTTCAACGGCAGTATATCTTGCTGGCGCGGCAGGAATGACGGCAAAAACTGGGACGGCTATAGCGACTCTTTCAGGTGTTGCGGCAACGAATGCGACTCTTGCGGCAATCGGGACTCCTGTAGCGAGTGCGCTGGGTATTGCGGCGGCTCCTGCTGTTGTAGGGGCTGCGGTTGTGGGTGTTGCTGCTGCTGGAGTGTGCTATGGTGTTCACTGCCTCATAGACTGGATATGGTGATTGCCGTGAAGAGAATAACGGCTGTGATTCTGGCATTGGTGCTGTGTGCTTCAGGGGCGTGCTTTGCGGGTAATTCTGCTTCAGCGTGGCCAGGGTTCTGTTGCTTAGCACCCGGTGAGATGCCCATCGGCTTTCCCATCGGCTTTGCTGTTTCGTGCGATGTTGGTCAGGCTGTTTCGTACGATGTCCGCAACATTAAAACGCTCTACAGTGCAAGAACTTATTGTTTCGGAGAACGCCCAAAGGGAATTAGGGACTTAATCTTTGCAATTATTGTGGATTGGATTTGGTAAATACGGACTGAAAACGCGCTCAATCTTCACCGCCAATACTCAAAGCAAAATCAAGCTCCTTCCGGCAAAACGGGAGGGGCTTTTCTTTGTGCCATATTCCCGCGCAAAAAAAATCCTCCGCACACAATGTGGGAAACATTCTCACCACAGCAACATATCTTAAACGCTTGAGCTTTTCACATTAAGGACTTGAACGCAGGAAATACAATTGCGGGGGTATTGGGCTTCGTGAGATTGGAAGGTGAATTGAGACATGGCCGGGAATTTTTCTGAGGCTTGTGGGGCTTCAATGACGCAAAAAAATATCCCCCTAACATTCAGGGGGAATCATTCACACCATCAACTTACATTAAACGCTTGAGCTTCTCACCTTACGGGAATAAACATACATCGTGAACAGTATAGCGGGAAGGGAATACGCCTGCTGCATGAAGAATCCTCCCCAACTAGTATTGCCACCAAGCACAATAATAGGCAATGCAGGAGGAATAATCTGCGAGGCTTCAAGGAGTGCAAACACGATAAGCCCCGTACCTGAAACGCGGCCTTGCGGAGGAATTATCCCCCACACCTGAATCACAATCAGCACCACAACAACATATCCCAGTGTGAAGAATCCCGGTATACCTATCCAGCGTATATCCCATAAAACTCCCCCGGCAAAAGCTGTCCATATTGCCCAAAGGCTTTCATCTCCGCTCCCGTCATCTATGAGAAGCCTGTACGCTACTCCAAGCATGAAAAGCCCGGGAATCTGCATTCCTCCGCCCGTGAAAACAGTCAGCAAATCTTGAACCAGCCACAATATCACAAGAATCATGTCAGTAATTCACCGTGTAAAATCTCGACAAATCCGCGCCCGGCTCAATCCTGTATGTAGTGTAGCCGTCAGAGCCGGGAGTGAACTCGCCCGCAATCTGTCCTATTGGGAGTCCGGGGGGCAATTGCTCGCCAATCATGGCCGTACTGACCTTCATCCCTGAACGAACGCCACGCCCGGCAGGTATATAGCGCAGAAGTACAGAGCCACTTCCATCACCCTCAACGACTCCAAGCTCGCGAGTTTCCTCAATCACCGCAGGGATCATGAACGAAGATGACGTAATCAGCTCCGCCCATGACGATATGAGAGACACAGTGCTTACGCGCCCGATGAGATAGCCATTGCTGAAGATGGGAAGACCTTGCGTGATTTTGTCATGTTCGCCGCGGTCAATGCGTATTTCACTCCACCATGACATAGGAGCGCGAAGAGTTACGCGGGCTGTACGTGCTTCGGGTGTTTTGTCCGGGGAATAGATTTTTTCCCCTGCGATTTTGGCGAGTTCAAGACGTAAATTAGCGTTCTCATTGCGTAGGCGAGTAACTTCACCGCTGAGATAATCTTTGTCCCTTGACCATGAACGCCACTCAAGGAACATTTCTCGCATTATCACAGCAGGGTATTCAGGGATGAAGAGAATCGCGCCCCAAATATCGACAATACTCTTGAGGACTCCAAGCCCTGAACTTACGCCGAGAAGGAACAACGCAAGAATCAATGCCGTTATTCCGTGTACAAATTCGCGGGTTGAGCTTCGTCTGTTGTCCATTTAGCGTGAGCCGCGCTGAACTGACCTCAATACCCTGCGCATTGTGCCGAGGTTGTCGAGTATTTTCCCAACGCCTAAAGCTACGGAGTTCAACGGTTGTTCTGCGACAATCACGGGGGTATTTATGGCGCGTGAGAGTCTCTCAGAGAATCCCCGCATTAGGGCGACTCCTCCAGTAAGGATTATGCCTCTGTCAACAACATCTTTTGCGAGTTCGGGCGGCATTTTCTCCAACGCAACCTTCACCATGTCTTCAATACCCGTGAATATAGGCTCCATTGCCTCGCGGACTTCAACGGATGAGACAATATCGCTTTTCGGGAGTCCGTCTGAAAGGTCTCGGCCTTTAACGCTCATTTCAAGCTCAGGGTTTAATGGGAGGGCAGAGCCGATTGTGTTCTTGACTTCCTCGGCTGTTGTCTCGCCAATCAATAGCGCGTAACGCTGACGTACCATTGTGATTATTGCGTTATCCATCATTTTGCCGGCTGTGCGTAGTGATGAGGTTACGACGATTCCGCCGAGTGAAATCACGCTTACTTCTGATGTTCCTCCACCAATGTCAATAATCATGCAACCTGAAGGGCGGTCAATCGGCAATCCCACGCCAAGAGCCGCGCTTATAGGTTCTTCAACAACATATGCCTCGCTTGCGCCTGCCCCTAACGTAGCGTCAATCACGGCTTTACGCTCAACCTCTGTAACTTCTGCGGGGATTGAGATTACGACTCTGGGGTGAACCATGAATGTATTATTGGAGCTGACACGTTTCAATGCGTATTTGATTAGTTCCTGTGTCATGTCGAAATTCGCTATTACGCCGCCTTCAAGAGGCCATATAGCTTCGATCCCGTGAGGGACTTTGCCGGACATAGCTTTTGCCGCATCTCCTACAGCGATGACTTCATACCCTTCTGCGCGTGGGAGCTTCTTCACTGCAACGGCTGAAGGTTCACTGAGGATTATTCCCTTATCCTTGACGTAAACGACTACATTTGACGAGCCTAGATCTATTCCGACATCAAGCCCAAGCATACCCGAAAATAAGTTGAACATGCTAAATCCTCCTCAGCGTGGCCAATAGGGATTGAGTTCGCGCTCACTGCCTATGTTGGTTTCCGGGCCGTGTCCTGGCAGAACCGCTAACCCATCGTCAAATTCAGCCAGCTTCCTCAAAGATTCGTCAAGTTTCACGCTGTCGCCTCCTTCAAGGTCTGTGCGTCCAACGCTCTGCGCAAAAAGTGTATCGCCTGACACCAAAACTTTATGGCCGTCCTTATCGGTGATAAGGAAACACACGCTGCCTTCAGTGTGTCCGGGTGTCTCAATAACTTTTATCGTGTAGCCGGGAAAATCGATGACTCTTCCGTCATTCACCTCGCGGAATGTGCTTATCCCCTCGCAATGAACGCCCAACAACGCCTGAAGCTGTCTTGAAGGCTTCCTCAGCATGTGAGCATCATTTGAGCCGATATATATATTGTCCCCGACAAAAGGCACAAACTCATGAATCCCGGCTATGTGGTCTATGTGGCCATGAGTCAGCAGTACCATCTTCAACACGAGACCTTCCCCGGCCATGAATGCTTGAACGTCCTCAGTATTTCCGCCAGGGTCAACGAAGAACGCTTCTTTTGTCTCATCATCCCAGAACAAATAGCCGTTTGTCCACAATGCCCCTAAAGGGAATCTCTTGCAGTGCAACCTACATTCCTCCTTACTATATGCTGTCAACAATAAACGTTAATGGCCCGTCATTGATTATCTCGACTTCCATATCCGCGCCAAATTCACCGCATTTAACATCAGCAAGCCCCATTGATTTCACTCTTGCCACGAAGTAATCATAGAGACGTTCAGCCTCATCAGGTTTTGCCGCGTCAGAGAAACCCGGCCTCCTTCCCTTAGCGCATGAGGCGTAAAGCGAGAATTGCGACACTAAAAGCACCTCGCCGCCGATGTCCTTCAATGACAGGTTGATTTTGCCGTCTGAGTCCTCGAATATTCGCAGGCCGATCATTTTTTCCGCTAACCAGTCAGCTTTTTGCTCATTATCGCCGTGAGTTACTCCTATGAAAACGCACATTCCCTGATTTATTCCGCGCTTATCTTTGCCGTTTATGGTTACTGACGCTCTTTTTACCCTCTGTATAAGCAGACGCAAAAATATTACTCCCTTTCAACGCTCATAACTCCGCGAACCTCATTTATTCGCGACATTGAGGAATACAGATGCTCTAAATCTCTCACGCGAACTTCCATTTTTATGCGCAAGAAACCTCCGCCCGCGCCAATAGACTTGAAACTTGTTATTGATGTACCTTCAAGCCCTAATAGCCTGCTTATATCGGCCATGAGGTCAGGACGCTCTTCAGACTCAATCCTTAGTCTTGCCGCGTAAATGCTTGGAGGCTTCCCCCCTGTGGGCGACAAATCACGCAATGACCAAGACACTTTGATTTTGCGGCTTGCGTCAACCCCGGCAATGTTCCTACATTCGGCGCGGTGAACGGTGATTCCACGGCGGGCTGAAGCGTAACCGATTATGTCATCACCCGGCACAGGGTCGCAACAACTCGCAAATGTAACGCTGACTCCTCCTTCACCTTCAACAAGGACATCTGACTTATTGTCTTTCTTTTTGGCGGGTGGTTCGCTGACAAACTCGACGGGTTCATTCTGTGGGGCGGGGGAATGATGCTGAAGCCATGCCAACGACAATTTTTGAGCCGTTTCGCTAGCTCCTATTGTCCCAGAGCCGACTGCTATCAATTGCTCTTCAATGTTGCTGAAATCCTCACGCTTAACATCAGTGAGTCCTCTCCTGCGCAATTCGCGTTCAATGAGTTTCCATCCGCGTTCTAATTTCTCTTCACGTTCTGCCTTTTCTGCCTGACGGAAATAGCTGCGTATTTTGCTCTTGGTTTTTCCGCTGCTTACGATATTCAGCCAGTCTTTTGACGGTGATGTTTGAGAGGCTGTGAGTATCTTCACCCTGTCTCCGCTGTGTAGTTGCGTGTTGAGCTGAACCATTCGCCCATTCACGATAGCCCCGGCGCAATGATTGCCGATTTCTGTGTGGACGGCGTAAGCGAAATCGAGAACTGTTGAGCCGTTTGGGAGAATCATGGGTTTACCGTCAGGGGTGAAAACGTACAATTCGCTCGTGAGAAGTATATCTGTCTTGAGGATGTCAACGAACTCTTTTGCCTCGCCACCTTCCTCGCCAGCTTCCATGACCTGACGAACTAGCATAAGTTTCTCATTGAGTCCCTTGAGCATTTTCTTGTTGCCGCCCTCTTTATATACCCAATGAGCCGCAATCCCAAACTCCGCAAAGTGATTCATCTCATACGTTCGTATTTGAACCTCAAGCGGAACTCCTGACACCATAACCGTTGTGTGCAATGACTGATACATGTTGCTTTTTGGGTTGGCTATGTAGTCGTCAAACTGTCCCGGTACAGGAGGCCACAATGAATGAACGAGTCCAAGCACTGAATAGCAGGTTGTAACATCAGACACTAGCACACGAACCGCGAGAATGTCATAAAGCTCATCGAATGAGATATGCTTGCGTTGCATTTTCTCGTATATGCTGTAGTAGTGCTTTGCTCGTCCTTTAATCCGGCATGGTATGTTACCGGCCTGCAATTTCTCTTCAAGCACAGATTTGGCCTTCGTTATAATCTGCTCCATCTGTGGCATACGTTTTTTCACGCGTCGTTCAACTTCCCTGTATATGTCCGGGTGAAGATACATGAACGATAAATCTTCAAGCTCACTCTTGATTTTGTATATGCCGAGCCTGTGCGCTAATGGGGCGTAAATCTCCATAGTTTCACTGGCTATTCTCTGTTGCTGATCCGGCCTCATGACATCAAGAGTCCTCATGTTGTGCAGACGGTCAGCGAGTTTTATCAGCACAACGCGTATATCTTTTGCCATAACGATAAACATATGGCGCAAACTTTCAGCCGTAAGATCTTCGCGGGACATGATAGCTTTGACATCAGTCTTTGCGAGCTTGGTTACACCATCAACGAGCATTTCAACGTCATTGCCGAATTTCTCGCGCATTTCTTCAGGCGTAACCTTCGTGTCCTCTAACACGTCATGCAACAATGCAGCTTGAAGTGTGGCCATGTCCAATTTCATATCAGCGAGAATCACAGCCGCACTCAATGTGTGAATGATATAGGGGTCTCCTGATCTCCTGCGCTGATCTTTGTGGGCGATTGCCGCAAACACAAACGCCTCGCCTAACATGTTCAGCTGTTCAGGGTTCAATGCTAGCATGGCTTTTCCCCATAACTCATGCCATACTGAGCGGACAATTTCAATCTGTGATTCTTCGGGTATCTTTGCGAAAAACTCATCTCTAAGCGAGTACATATCGCGCAGATAATTGCTTGATGTGTCAATTGATGGTATGGAGTTAATGATTGATGAAAAAGTTTCGCGGCCAGTTTCAAGAGTGTCAAGGGATTCGGCCATGATGATTAGTTCCCTCCTTCCGTTACTGCGCAGTCAAGTATGAACTGCAACTGTTCTTCATTCCGCCAATAATCCAAACGCGGATGATATATCCAACCTTTTACCCTGCCAATGATTTCCGCCACATCACGCGGAGGAGTGTTAAACGCAAGAAGCCTAGCATTACCCGCCCGAACAAAGGAGTGTTTTCCGTCTTTGCCGAGTGGGTTAATCTCTGAGATATTGATTCCGCCGGGGGTAAAGAATTTCGGCGAAGGGTTACTGTTCCCAAAAGGCCCAAGCTCAGAGACTGCCCGCCAATCTGATATGGTTATGTCTGACGGCTCAATGTCAATCACAGGCACGGCCTCTTCCGGCTCAATGACAATATCATCTAACATGCGTTCAAGGTCAGCGCGTACTTCCTTCCAATTTTCAGCGAGAACAGAGAATCCCGCGGCGTATTTGTGGCCTCCCCAAGCATCGAGCTTCGGAGCAATCTCACGCAGAATCCCAACAGCATCGCCACCTTCAGGAACTCTCAATGTTCCACGCACAAGCCCCCCACCTACAGGAGCCGCCAAAACTATTGGCCTGTTGTACTGGGCGCATACACGGCTAGCGACTCCGCTAAGGACTCCTATAGGCCATTGCTCATTGTAGAGTACATTCCCTGTTGCCTGACCCGTGATTATTCCGTCCTCGATGTCCTTCGCTATATTCTCCGTTAATGTCTGGCGCTTACGGTTGATTCGCATGAGTTCATTCACGCAGGAATATACAGCATCGTTGCTCCCAGCTCCAAGCAAAGCCCTGACTCCTGTGTCAGCTGTGGCGATTCTTCCGGGGGCATTGAGGCAGGGTATTACCCTCATGGACAAATGTTCCTCTGAAAGCTGAGACCTGTTCAAGCCGAGGCAGTCAAACAACGCTCCGAGTCCGCGACGAGGATTCGTCCTCATGAGCTTCATCCCATAACGTACAAGCGAGCGGTTGAGGTTGTGCAGTGGCATACAGTCGGCGATTGTCGCAAGGGTAACTAGGTCAATCTCATATTGAAGGAATTTCCGGGACACAATATTTTCCTTCCACGCCCAGCACCACAATACAGCAGTCGCGCATATTTTCTGATAGTCGCCAGCTTCCATGTTAATGCAGGGATTTACGATTGTGGGAATTGTTATCGGTGATGAGAGTGAATGATGATCGAACACGAAAATGTTTATTCCAGCCTTGCGCAGTTCTTCGAGCATTTCGGAGTCATTCGTGCCACAGTCAGTTACCACAAACGTATTGCACCCTGAACCCGCAATCTTATCGAGGACTCCCGCGTTCAATCCGTAACCATGAACATCTCGCCGGGGAATGAAGTACCTTACCTGAGCGGCCTTGTTCCTGAAGATTTCCATAGCCAGAACCGTTGAACTTATGCCGTCAGTGTCATAATCCCCGTAAACTAACACATTGCCCAATGAGCTTTTGGAGTCCCATAAATCTTTTGCGGCTTTGCTGGCCTCACCAAGATTCAGCGTGTCCATGAGGCGCGAAAAATCCGGGTGTATCCATTCGCGTAAGGTGTCAATGTCCTCACCGCCTTTGAGCATTTCGAGAACGCCCGCGGCTAATTCCGGGCATGACAGCTCCGAGGCAAGAGCCTTTGCGGAATCTCCCGGCCTGTATATTTTGAGGTCAGAAATCAGGCACGTGGGTAACATGATTTTCGCCTCCGCAAGAAGTAATCCTGAAGCAACCTCAAGCATTCCGATTCCATTACGCCAGCTCTAACTTCGCACATGTGATTGAGCCTTGAGTCGCGGAGAATGTTGTAGAGAGTCCCTCCCGCGCCTGAACGGTAATTCCTCGCGCCGTAAACCACACGTGAGACTCTCGCGTTCACACATGCCCCAGCACACATAGGACACGGCTCAAGCGTAACATACAGGGTGCAGCCCGTGAGATTCCAGCGCGATAACTTCCCGGCAGCCTCACGGATTGCGAGTATCTCGGCGTGTTCTGTGGGGTCATGATATTTTGCGTCGCCTGCGGAGGAAAGTATCTCGTTCCCTTTCACGACAACTGCGCCTACAGGAACATCACCACGCGCTGAAGACTTCATCGCCTCAGACAGTGCTGCTTTCATGTAGCTGTAATCATCCGACATAAAAATTCAGCCATCTCCATTTTTATACGGGATTTTAAGTTTGTGAGTTATTATACACGCCGTCAATCTTGGCATAATTTTGCGCTAATTGAAGGAGGAACAATGCCATGAAAATTTTTGCGGGCGTATTGCTGTCATTGCTGTGCGTGTCTCTGTGTTGCGCAAGTGAAGTTGACGTTTTCGAGCTGTCAAAGCGTGGGACTCCTTCACAGTTGAAGGAGGCTTTGAAGGCGGGAGCTGTCTTCAATGTGAGCAGGGATTATGATGCCTCAAATGATGATGCGGAAAATGATGAAGAGAGCTTATTCAGCTGGGGCGAGACTCCTCTTCATCTGGCGGCGGCGTATAACCATAATCCTGACAGCGTGAAATTTCTCATATCGCAGGGGCTTGACGTGAATGCAGAAGGTGAAAACGGACTTGGCATATCAGGTACTCCATTATCGTGTGCGATGTGGCACGATAACTACAAGGCGGCAAAAGTTCTCCTTGAGGCTGGGGCGGATCCGAATTATTGGTCGATGGTGTGGTTTTTCTGCGGAACAGCTTTTCATGACGTGGCATTAATCACTGAGAGTAGCGCGGATATACGCTTCATGATTGAGGCACTCACAAAGGCAGGCGGTAATATCAATGTCCACGAGGAATTTGACTCTGAGGAGCGTCAAGAATTTATCGATGACCTTAAAGCGGGCGGTTATGACTCTCTCACATTAGCGGATGGCAAAATTAACCCGGAAGACCCCTTCAACATTGGGGACTTGAGGCTTTCAAGGGGAGGAATCCTCAGTGCCGAATCATCATGCACACCGCTGATATATGCTGTGTTGTATGACAATCCTGACGCTGTGAACATATTGCTTGATTACGGGGCGGATGCGAATATACGTAGTATCGAGGGCATGACGGCATTTGATTACGCCAAGCACCTCCCTAAAGACTCAAAGCTGAGGAAATCCCCCGCATATCAAAAACTGAAAAAGGCAACGCGCAACTAGTTCGGAAAATTCCGGCGTATTTATTGTGCTATCATATGGCGCAAAATTTTTTGCAAGGGAGAAAATTACTTCATGGCGTATTACTACACAGAGCCTTCTCACACATTCTCCGAGTATCTTCTCATACCATCATACTCATCCGAACATTGCATACCTTCAAACGTCTCACTCAGAACTCCGCTGTGCAAGTTCAAGAAGGGCGAAGAGTCCCCAATGTCGATAAACATTCCGCTCGTTTCAGCGTGTATGCAGTCGGTTTCAGACGATAAAATGGCCATAGCCCTAGCCCGTGAAGGCGGAATAGCATTCATATACTGCTCCCAGCCTGTTGAAAGCCAAGCTGAAATGGTCGCGAAGGTAAAGCGTTACAAGGCTGGGTTTGTCGCAAATGATTCCTCAATAGGCCCTGATCAGACATTAGCCGACATACTCAGGCTGAAAGAGCAAACTGGACATACAACAGTAGCTGTAACTCATGACGGCAGCCTCACGGGGAAATTACTGGGCATCATAACGAGTCGTGATTACCGGGTTACCCGCACACCGATTGACGCTAAAGTCAGGGATTTCATGACCCCAATCGACAAGGTCATTTCCGCGCATGATGGATTGAGCCTGACTGAGGCAAACGATATTTTGTGGGAGCATAAGCTGAACTCACTACCGATTGTTGATGACAATGGGAACATGGTTGCGTTCGTGTTCAGGAAGGATTACGACATGCACAAAGAGAATCCGCTTGAGCTTCTCGACTCGCAGAAACGCTACATGACAGGGGCAGGCATAAACACTCGCGACTATGAGGCAAGAGTCCCTGCGCTTGTAGGAGCTGGGGCTGATGTGCTGTGCATAGATTCATCGGAGGGCTTCACGGAATGGCAGAGAAGGACTATCAGATGGATACGCGACAAATACGGCGACTCGGTGAAGGTTGGCGGAGGGAATGTTGTTGACGCTGACGGCTTCAGATTCCTTGCGGAGGCTGGAGCTGATTTCGTGAAGGTAGGCATAGGCGGCGGCTCAATCTGCATTACCCGCGAGGCAAAAGGCATCGGGCGTGGTCAGGCAACAGCGGTTATTGAGGTCGCAAAGGCTAGGGATGAATATTTCGCTGAGACTGGAGTCTATGTGCCGATATGCTCGGATGGCGGAATCGTCATGGACTATCACATTACGCTGGCTCTTGCGATGGGTGCGGATTTCTGCATGTTGGGAAGGTATTTCGCTAGGTTCGATGAGAGTCCGACAAACAAAGTCTTCATCAACGGGAATTACGTCAAAGAATATTGGGGCGAAGGTTCATCAAGGGCGCGTAACTGGCAGAGATATGACTCAGGCGATGCAACACAGGCTAAACTGTCATTTGAGGAAGGAGTCGACAGCTATGTGCCTTACGCGGGGAGTTTGCGCGATAATGTTACAGAAACACTCAGCAAGATAAAGTCAACGTTCTGCAACTGTGGCGCATTGACCCTACCTGAGATGAGGGAAAAAGCTAGGTTGACTCTTGTGTCGCCTGTTACGCTTATTGAGGGTGGAGCACATGACGTTATGATGAAAGATGCTGTGAGAAGGACAAAATGATGAGGATGATTCCCCCTGTCGTTATGGTGGGGGGAATTTTTGTATTTAGGGTCAAGAGGCTCATCCCTTCTCAGTTTGCGGACAATAAAATCAAGTTCTTCAACATCGAGGCCACGTTTCTTCGCCCGTATAAGCTCCCTCTTAAACCTCACGGACTCTGAGAGCCGGTACTTATACTCCATAGCCTTAATCATCCGGCAAGCCGTCAACATCAAGACCCATATCCGCAAGCATATCCTTGAATGAATCATAGACCTTGTATTTTTCTGGGTGTTCGGCCATATCGTTTTCCTCCGCAAGAATTTCATCCATCACAGCGCGGAATTTTGGACTGCGATAATCATCTCCCCATGTTTCAAGCTCGTAATCATAATCAATGTCATCAGTGTATTCTGTTTCCTCAAGTACTGCACTGCTCATGATTCATCACCTCATGCGATATTTTACATTAACGCCACGCCAACACACGCCCAATCACAGACACAGCCCACATAAGCACAAATGCTCCCGCCACACTCGCAACAAGGAACATCATCAACGTATATTCATGAAGGAGGCGAGTCATTATCGCTTGAACCGTCATATGACACAGGTATAGCGCATAGCTCATTCTGCCGGAGAAAATCATTGCCCTTTGCACAGCTGGAGATTTCACCGCAATATACTGTGAGCTGACTAGTGCAAGAGCTGTTGCCGGGTAAATGAGAATGTCAGAATATGAGTCCTTTGCGTAAAGACATATCACCGTAATCATAATCACCGATAATGCGAACAACGCACCGGGATATTTGAGATTGATTTTGTCCCTGAAGACGAAAAGTTGCCAACCTATTCCCATTCCTGAGAACCCGCGAATTATTCCTTTTGGGATAAATCCTTTGCCGATCCCGTGAACATGAATATTGCCGAAATACATAATCATTACGGAGAAGCACAGAGCTGACACACTTGCGATAATACGTTCACGATTTTGTGGCGTGAATCTCTTTGCGAGGATGAAATACGCGCATGAAACAAACATCATCGCGGATATATACCACGTTGCGCCGTTGTAGTATTTGTTACTCTGAACGATTCCCCATTCGTGAATAATGAATATCTCCTCAATGAGTGAGGCAATTTCGTGCATGTCAGGAAGTCCACCAAAATATGACCTTACAGCAAATGCGAAGAACAGAGCCACCACGTAACACGGATATATGCTTCTCATTCTGCGTTTGAGCCATGAAAGGAAAGATGTATTGCGAGGCATTGAGAGAATCATTCCCGCCAAAAGGAAGCCTGATATGACAAAGAACGCGTCAACACACAAATAACCGCCACGAAAATAAAAATCGCTGTCCCAACCAAGCCGCGCAAGATAGTAATGATATATCACAATTATCACGGCCATTAAGAGCTTAACCGCGTTCAACGCATAGTTATAGCCGTTGCCTGTTGCCTGTTGCCTGTTGCCTGTTGCCTGTTGCCATTATTATATTATTCATGGTTTGTCAACCGCCTTTCTCGCAGAATTTCACAGGAACACCATAAACGCCACAAATCCCACAACCCCCACAGCCGCCGCAATCCTCAATGGGGCAAGCTCCAATTCCCTACACACGAAGAACACCAGAGTCCCGCAACCAATCCACGCCATAACGTAATTCCAGCCAACAGAATACGGAATCAATCCCGCAGCAATATCCGCAACTCTCTCCCACAAAATGAATATCCCTTCAACCGCAAGCATGAAGTATTGACTCAGAGGGAATCCCACAAGCCTCAGCACAGCTCCGAATGACGCAATCGAGAACGCGAACGAGAAATACACGGGCGCAAAAAGATTCAGCAACACCCCCACAGCAGGAACACTCCCGAATGTATATGCCGACTGCGGAAATGTTACAAGCCACACAGCCGGGCTTATCATCATCCATGAGCAGCCACCCTGAAACATTGCCGAAATCACCAGCGCAGAAATCACTGACAGCCTCCAACCTATATCCCAGAACAGAAACGGCGACCATATCAGCAACATCACTCCAGCAAGGCACACACTGTTGACGGCGTTCACAGGGCGGCGGATGATTTTCGCGAGGAGTCCGGCCTGTACCATTAATCCCGCCCGCATGGCAGAAGGAGCTGCACCCGTGAGAAGGATATATGCCCACATGATGAATGACAGCAACAAAGCGTCATGGCCGAAGAATAACATTGCACACATCACAGCTATTCCAACGTGGAAGCCTGATACCGCAAGAAGGTGGCTTGTTCCCCACATACGATGTTTGCGCGTGAGTTCCTGATCCCTTTCACCAAGCCAGGCAGCTTTGAGATATGCTCCCGTAAGATTGGGAGTGTATATGCTGAGTTTTCGTGAGAGCTTATGACGCATCAATGACAGGCTGAATCTTGGCGGCAATTCTTCAGGATTATGCAGTGTCATTCGTCCCTGAACATTACGCGCCCGCCAGAATCGCGACTCGTCAAAATTTCCTCGTGAAGGTCGGAATGTGCTTGTTGCTCCGTCAAAACGTATTCTTGTGCCTCGCGAAAATTCCGCAAAATGTAGAAACGTTACATATTTTCCGCGTTTGTCCGTGTCAATCTCAGCGGCGTAAATTCTTCCCCATTGCCTTATGTCTGATACCGTTGCTGTTTCGGCGATGAATACATGATTTTCCGGCGGTGGCGAGGAAATCACAGCATACATTCTCCATGAGCATAACAGCGTGAATATCATCATGAACGCAAAAATATTCCATTGCTCTGGCAACTCGCGCTCATATGACAGGAACATTGACCCGGCAAAAACAGCAGGCGTTATGACGGCGAATGCAAGCCCCCCGGCGCGGTCATACATGGCTAATCCCGCTACGAGTGCCGACAACACAGCGAGCATTGGGGAACGCTTCAGAATCTCCATCAGCGAATCACAATTTGCCCCTTCATCTGGTTAAGTTTCGATTGACCTATTCCCCTCACCCCCAAAAGATCCTCAGGCCGTGAGAATTTCCCGTGTGAGTTCCTGTAATCTACTATGCGTTTTGCGATTGCCGGGCCGACTCCGTGAAGGCTCTCAAGCTCTTTTGCCGTTGCCCGGTTGATGTCGATTTGCCCTCCTGAATTGGCTGATGATTGCCGTGTTGATGGCTGTATTCCCGCCCGTATTGCCCCTCCCGTATTCATGGCCGTAACATGTGGAAGAATCTGTGCGAGCTTCGATTTCCCTATTCCGCGTACGTTGATGAGGTCTTCAGGGCGCGTGAAATTCCCGTTTGAGTTCCTGTACTCGATTATGCGTTGTGCTATTGCCGGGCCGATTCCGGGAATGGCTGTGAGTTCGTTGGCTGTTGCGCGGTTAATGTCAATGAGTTCTGTTTGAGTCTGGCGTGAAGTTTGCGCTGGGCGTGAAGTCTGTATGTTTGTCGTTGCGTTTTGCCGTGCTGGAATGCCGGGTATTGTGGCTTGTGGTTGTGATGGGAGGTATAGCGGCTCTTTTGCTGTTACGTGGACTTGAACGCCGTCCGCTAATGGCTCTGCGAGGTTGATTGATGTTGTGTCAGCGTTGGGCGTGAAACCTCCGGCTGCGTCTATGAGCTGGAATATTCTTGCATCCTCTGAGAGCTTGTAGACTCCCGGGCGCATTACCTCGCCTGTTATGTATGCGTACCAGATTTTCGGGGGCGCTGAGGTGATTTGAGTTTGCTGGGGCTGTGGTTGAGGCTGTGAGGTTTGGAATGAGTTGCGCGAGTTGGCTTCGTGTTTTTCTGAGGGAAGGAACAACATTGTGATTATCCCGGCAAAAAGGAATATCAATACCCCTCCGCCGGTGATTATGGCCTTGCGGTAACGGTCAAATGTGGTCTGCATTATATGTGTCTCCTGTGTGTGATTGGGTGATTATAGCGTGTAGGGCTTGTGTGTTCACGGGGAATTATGCGGGAATGGCCGTAATTTTATAGCGCAACAGCACGAATTGACGCGCATTTATCCCACGAATAAAATAATTTTCATCTCACCATGAAAGGACTGACATATCATATTCAGACCAGCCAGCTTTTTGTTGCCTAACCTTGATGACCTCTCACGCTGGGCGGTTATCGCGTGTGATCAGTTCACCTCACAGCCGGATTACTGGACACAGGCACGGGATTACGCCGGGGATTCGCCATCAGCATATAATCTCATTCTCCCTGAAGCCATGCTCACAGACGACAACGCCGAATCAATCGCCCGCATAAACTCGGCCATGAATGAATACCTCGCCAGCAACATCTTCACTGAGTACAAGAACTCGTATATATATGTAGAACGTGAGATGATTGACGGCTCAATACGACGCGGAATCGTGGGAGTTATTGACCTTGAGGAATATGATTACAGGCCAGACACATCACCGCTCATCCGTGCAACAGAAGAGACCGTAAAAGAGCGCATTCCCCCACGCAAAGCAATTCGCGAGAACGCTCCCATAGAACTCTCACACGTGATACTGCTATGCGATGACGAGAAGCGTCAAATCATAGAGCCTCTCACAATCTCAAAGCACACACTCCGCAAGCTGTACGACTTCGATTTGATGTTAGGGGGAGGGCATATACGCGGCTGGCTTGTACGCGGAGAACACGCACGAGCTTTGAACATGCGCATAGCCTCATACATAAAGCGCAAGAGTATAGATTTGTCGCTGGTGTTTGCTGTAGGGGATGGGAATCACTCACTTGCGGCGGCTAAAGCGTGCTATGAGGAAGGCTTCACCTCACGCTATGCAATGGTTGAGCTTGAGAACATTCACGATGAGGCGTTGAAGTTTGAGCCTATACACAGGTTAGTGAAGGGCGTAACTCCCGTAAAATTCATCGCAAGCCTGAAGAATGACATATGCACCGATAACGCTGGGGCTTCATGGCCGATAAAGTATTATTCCGGCGGCGGTGAAGGGGAAATATATATTGACAGGTCAAAGGGAGCTTCTGCTCTTGTGGTGCTGCAAAAGTATCTTGATGAGGGCGGCTTCACTGTGGATTACATTCACGGCTCTAATGATTTGAGGGAGCTTGCACAGGATGAAGGTTGCATAGGATTTGAGATGCCTCCGTTTGATGAGAGCGCAAAGCGTGAATTTTTCCGCGTGATTTCGGAGTCTGGAGTCCTTCCCCGCAAAACATTCTCAATGGGACATGCGCGGGAAAAACGTTATTACCTTGAGGCGAGGAAGATAAAGTAATGCTTGCTGATTTGGGGCTGTTATATTGCGCGTTGTTCTGGGGATTAAGTTTCCCAACGATGAAGATACTTGTCGGAATATACCCAACCAGCTGGCTATTGTTCCTGAGATTTTCTGCGGGTGCAATGATGATATACGCATTCTTTCACAGGAGGATAAATGAGTCATTCCGCAAGGTGTTGAAAGGTGGAGTGATTATAGGCGTTCTCCTTTACATCGCGATAACGACTCAGACAATCGGCCTTCGTTACATTGGCGGGGGCAGGTCGGCTTTCATTTCCGCAACGTATGTTCTTATGGTGCCGTTCATGCTTTGGGCATTGGAGCGTGTATTCCCCGGATGGATGACGATATTCGCGGCGTGTTTGTGCGTTGCTGGAATGTACCTTCTTGCGGATGACCTTTCCGGCGCGGTGAACACTGGCGACATTCTGACGCTGGTATGTGCCTTAACGTTTGCGGTTCAGGTGATAGCTATCAGCCGTTACGCTCATGATTGCGACCCTGTAGCTTTGAGCTTCGTGGAGTTCGTTGCGTTCGCTTTGATGTCGCTGTTGTCGTCATTGATATTTGAGTCGCCCGCCGAATATATCAGCTGTAACGGTCTTCCTGAGCTTGTGTTCACGATAATATTCGCCACATTCGGATGTTACATGATGCAGATAATCGCGCAGAAATACGCTGAGCCTTCCCACGCCACAATCATAATGAGCTTGGAGTCAGTTTTCGGGCTTGTTGCGAGCGTGGTATTCCTGAATGAGTCTGTATCACTGAGAATGCTAACAGGGTGTGCGATGATATTCATTGCTGTGCTTGTGTCGGAATTGTCGCCGATAATCCGCAAAAGGAAGTGAACTCGGCCATGTTCATTCGCTTCATTGAAGAAACAAACTGGCTTCCGATATTGTCGCTAATCATTGCCAGCGCGGTATTGTCAGTAATTGGGGACGCAATCGGCTCTAAATACGGCAAAAAGCGCGTTACAGTCTTCAAGCTGAGGCCGAAATACGCCAGCAGGTTAATCACCGCCATAACTGGAGCATTAATCGCTGTGGGGATTCTCTCGGTTATGGCTGTGTTGTCCCAAGATGTGCGAACGGCGTTATTCGGTATGAAGATGTTGAAGCAGGAAATGAACGAGTTGCAATTCCAGCTGTCTCAGAATGAACGCACAACTGACCAAATGAGAGCGTCCCTAGCTGAGGCTTCTGCGAGCTTGGATCTTACGGGGTTTGAGCTTGACACGATGAGGAACGACAAGCTGATACTTGAACAGCAGAAATTAGAGCTTGAAGCGGCATTGCGGGTAATGCGTGAGGAATCATCACAGCTGAAGCAGGAATTGAGAGCGTTGCGGAGTGAGGCTATTGCATTGAGCGCAAACGTATTACTCGGTCAAACAGCATTTGAGCCGGGACTCTCACGCGATGAAATCAAAGAGGGTCTTGCGGCATTGAAGCAAAGAGTGAGGCTGAATGTTCTTGCGCGTGTTTCAGGGCAGTCATTCGCGAGGCTCGTTGATATTCCTGTTGAGTTTGACGCAGAATCGGAAGAGGCGTTAATCGATGAGCTTCTCATTTCGGATGAACGTCAATATGTCCGGGCATTATCGGGGGAAAATTACACGGTCGGCGAAAATCTCCGTGTCATGATACGGCTTGAAACAGGCACAAGCATTCTCACATACCATGATGGCGAGCCAGTGTACCGAAAATTCTTCAGGCTTGACGGAGCGAAATCAACGCCGGAAGACATACTTCACACATTCTTGCGCGAACTGAGGACTAAAGCCATCAATGACGGAATACTCCCAGACCCATCAGCCAATAACGTTGGGACTCTTGGCGGCGAGTCATTCTTCAACGCGGTAGACAGGCTCGGCAAAATACAAGACTCCGTGATAATCTCGGCGATTGCTTCAGGTGATATATACACGGAAGGGCCTGTTGTGATTGACATAGAGTTTGAGGAATGAGCCTTGAATCCCCATGTCATAATCTACACAGACGGAGGAGCTTCACCGAATCCCGGTCGCGGAGGCTGGGCGGCAATACTATATTCCCCTGAACATGACATAGAGCGCGAAATTTCCGGCGGCGAACATCACACGACAAATAACCGCATGGAACTCACAGCGGCGATAAAAGCCCTTGAGGCACTCAAATACCCCTGCGATGTTGACCTTCACACGGACTCTTCATATCTCTGCAACGCCTTCACAAAACGATGGATCTACAACTGGAAGCGTAACGGCTGGCGAAAATCAAGCACTGATGAAATCCCCAACCGTGATTTATGGGAACGTCTGTATGAGCTTTCACGGACGCATAATATTGCGTGGCATTGGGTGAAGGGACATGCTGACGATGAACGGAATAACAGGTGTGATGAGCTTGTTCAGGTTGCGCGGAGAAATTTGCGTTAAGCTGTGGCGGTATTTCCTGCATATGTTGTGGCCTGTGAGCTGTGAGCTTTGTGGGAGGCCGGGTGAAAAGCTCTGTGAGTCATGCGTCAGCTTCATACGCGAAAAGGAGATTGAAGACTCAAACGCCAAGGGATTCTACAAGATATTCACGGACGACATAATCACGCGACATCTCGACAACGTAACCGTATATTCAGCCCTGCCATATCACAATGACAGCGTGAAGAGAGTCATTCACCGCTTCAAGGAGGATGGTCGCAAAGACATGGGACGGCCTTTAGGTGTGTGCATGGCCAAGTCATTCGGTAACACTGAGGCTGATTGCATTATCCCCGCACCCCTGAGAATGAACAGCGAACGAAGATACAACCAGACCCGCGAGCTTGCTGAAGGAATGTGCCGTTATTGGCATATACCCCTTCTTGATGTTGCAGAACGCACAAGGGAGCGCCCTCACCAAATGGGACTCAAAGCGCATGAAAGACGGAATAACATTGCCCCTGATGATTTCAGGTTCACGAGTGATATTCGTGGACTCAGGGTTGCGATTGTCGATGATGTATGCACAACGGGATATACATTGATGGCATTCGCTGAGGCTTGCAGGCGTGAAGGGGCTGAAGTGATCTGCGCTTACACTCTTTCTTCAAGCACAATAGACAATACTTAGACTGTGTATAATTCTGCCGGGTGATTAAACTTTGCAGAATAACAATAATCCTTCCGGCAAAAATCCTTCAATGGTTCGTCATGCCGTCTTCATGATGGCCGGGACTCTCCTGAGCCGTGTACTTGGGCTTGCTCGTGAAGTCCTTATAGCGGCGTTTTTCGGTGCAACAAAATCAATGGACGCTTTCAACGTTGCATATACCCTCTCGAATCTTGCGCGTCAATTGCTCGCTGAGGGTGCATTATCGGCGGCATTCGTGCCAGTGTTCTCGCAGGCTCTCACCAAAAGCAGGGAGAAAGCTCTTGCCCTTGCGCGAGGAACTATGACCGTATTATTGTGCGTTACGATTGCTGTAGTGATTGCGGGAATATTTTTCGCGCCCGGACTCGTGAGGATAATGGCACCTGGGTTTGACGCTGAAAGCCATTCACTTGCGGTTGGGCTGACTCAATGGATGTTCCCCTTCTTGATATTCATATCGCTTGAGGCTCTGACGATGGGCGAACTTAACAGCTTAGGCTCATTCTTTGTCCCGGCATTGTCGCCAGCATTCAGCAACCTCGTTTTCATAGTTACAGCACCATTTTTCGCGGCGAAATTTGGCGTTTACGGCTTGGCATTGTCAGTTCTTTGCGGAGGACTAGCGCATTTCCTTACGCAATGGCTCTACAGCTTCAAGATGAAAGCAGTCCTTTATCCCACACGCCCAAACATGAAAGACCCTGACTTACGGCGCATAATGAAACTATTTCTGCCATATGCCGCGGGGCTGTCATTGAATCAGGTTAACCCCGTAATCAGTCGTATGCTTGGCTCATTCTTGCAGGAAGGCAGCATATCAGCCCTCAATTACTCCAACAGGATATTGCAATTGCCGCTGGGATTGTTCGTGATAGCTATATCTCAGGCTGTGTTGCCACAATTGGCACGGGCAAAAGATGATGATGAATTTGTTGACACGTTGAGGCAGGCTGTGAGGTTTGCGCTATTTGTGGTTATTCCGGCATCATTGGGAGTGATTCTGATTTCTGACGAGTTCGTTCACCTCGTGTTTGTTCGAGGTGAATTTGGCGGTTGGGCATGGTCTGCAACGTCATCGACTCTCGCGTTCAGCATGTTGGGACTTCCCGGCATGGCCTGCTCCACCGTCATAATGAGGGCTCTTTACGCTCTCTCAATGCCCCGTGAAGCCTTCAAGGTTACGGCGTTCAGCGTTGGAGCTACTGCGGTGTTGTCGCTAATTCTCGTGTTGCCTATGGGGTATAACGGTCTTGCGCTCGCACCGGGTATAGCGTTCACGTTATCGGGGCTGTTAGGGCTGTGGTATGTCCGCAAAAAGTTGGGTCGTCCTCTAGGAATCATGACATGGAGTCTTGCGGGGGATTACCTTGTTGCGCTTGCTGTGATAGATATTGCTGTGCTGGCGTATAGATTCGTCTGGCCGTATGACGTTGGCGCGGGAATCGGTATGCGTTCGCTGTGGGTTGTTGGAGTGATAGCTGTCAGTGCTGGGGCATATGCAGGTGTTACGGTGCTGAAGGGCTTTGAGGAATGGAAATTGCTGGGGCAGGCATTCAGGACGAAATAGACGCAAAAAAATACCCGGAGACTCGCATCACCTCCGGGCATTAAATCTCTGACATTAATCCTTCCGGGCAACAATTCTTCCCAGAATGAAACACGCGGTTACGACAACACCAGCTAATACCGCGATTTCAGGATTCTCATCAGCAAATCTCTGAAGTGACTCAACTCCGGCTCTTATCGCAAATTCAACTTTTGGCTGCCATGTTACTTGGCTGTTCGCAAGCTCGTACAATATGCTATCCATTGATTGATCACCTCATGTTTAATATCGTTGAAGATGTTGTGTGCCTTAAGTGCTGTGGGAAAATTGTCGCATAATTTATACTGGCATTTGCTCCATGTCAATATACTTGTAGGCTACAGAAAATCCCGAATGCATTGCGCGATATAATATGCAGAAATTTTTTACGGAAGGTGTTAATCAGATTGGCATTCACAGTTTGTGTTCTGACAGCAGCCACAAAAAGAGACACATACATAGCCAGCTACATTGCAGGTGAAACTCCCGTAACAGGCCATGACGTTATGGACGAGATGATCACTAAGCACGACATGCCACAACGCAGAGTCATAGCATGGTTCGTGAACAATTACACACGCCCGCTTGATTGGGTTGTCGATGAAGATGCTACAGTGGAGTTCATCACGTCAACTTCTCCTACAGGTCAGAGAATCTACAAGAGGACATTGGGCTTTGTGATGATTCTAGCCTGCGCTAGGGTATTAGGGCGAAAAATTATACTGAGGCACTCAATAGCCGACTCGCATTACTGGGAATTTGATGATGGCCCGGCGACTCAGTCAGACGTTGACCGCATAAAGGCCGAAATGAACGACATAATACGCCGCGACTCAGCCATAACCCGCGAGATTCTCACAATCGACAAAGCACGCAGAGTCTTTCAGCGCCAGGGAGAGCCGGAAATAGCAGAATTATTCGTCCGCGCCAACCTTGACCCCGTCGAAGTGTACAGATGCGGTGAACGTTATGGATATTTCTGCGGAGGTTCTTTAGCCCCCTCAACAGGTGCGCTCAGAATGTTTGACGTTGTATTGTATGAGCATGGAATCTTGTTGCGCTTCCCAAATCCCGACAAGCCCGATGAAGTTCCCGAATTGAGATTAGACCCCTCAATGGGAAAAGTATTCTTCGACTATGCTCACTGGCTACAAGTTCTTGACCTGAATTACCTCAACAAGCTACATCACAGAGTAACGGAGGGGCGAATACAGGAATTAATCCTCATAGCAGAGGCGTTCCATTCACAGACTCTAGGCAACATCGCTGAGGATATAGCTTCACGCCCGGTTAAGGTGGTAACGATTGCTGGGCCTTCAGGATCAGGCAAGACAACATTCTCCGAGCGTCTGAAAGTTCAGCTCATGGTATGCGGAAAAACTCCCGTAACATTGCCGCTGGATAACTACTTCAAGGAGCGCGAAGACTCCCCGCGTGATGAGACTGGTGAATATGACTATGAACGCCTTGACGCGTTAGACCTCGATTTGCTTGGGGATAACCTGACTCGCATACTTGGTGGCGAGGAAGTTACGACTCCAGTCTACAATTTCATTACGGGCAAAAAAGAGCCGGGCAAGGTCATAAAGTTGAAGCCTTCTGACGTTCTCATAATGGAAGGTATACACGGCCTCAATGATCATATTCTCGCAATGATTCCTGAGTCGGGGCGTTACGGCGTATTTGTCTCACCTCTCACGGGGATATGCATTGACCCACACAACAGGACAAGTACGAGCGACAACAGGCTTTTGCGGAGGATAATACGCGATTACAGGACGCGGGGGAAATCTGCGCAAGTTACTCTTGAGGTATATCCGAAAGTCATTAGGGGCGCGAAAAAATACATATTCCCCTACAGGAGCAGAGCCAACGCTATATTCAACTCATCGCTTCCATATGAATTGGGAGTCCTGAAGCCTTATGTTGAGCCGTTATTGCACACAGTTGATGAAAATTCGAGCGTGTTCAGCGAGGCTTTGAGGTTGCTGAATATATTGCGCTTCGTTCCTGCCCTCAACAATGACGGGATCCCAAACAACTCAGTAATACGCGAATTTATCGGTGGGAGCTGCCTTGATGTATGAGACAGCTTGCGCTCGACCTTCAGGAGCTGCCCGAATGCAGGTATGAATGCTCTGATGCGTTAGAGTTTTCCCGCAAAATTCCGGGCGAATCCGTGAAGCTGGTCATGACATCCCCGCCCTACAACATTGGGAAATCCTACGAGACACGCCGGGAAATTGGAGAATATATTGCAGACTTTGAGCCGTTAATCTCTGAGCTAGTGAGGGTGCTTAGGGATGACGGCTCTTTGTGCTGGCAGGTCGGGAATTTCGTTGATGACGGTGAAATTTTCCCGCTGGATATATATTTCTACCACATATTCAAATCTCACGGGCTGAAATTGCGCAACAGAATCATATGGCATTTCGGGCATGGCCTGCACTGCTCACGGAGATTCAGCGGCCGCTATGAGGTCATATTGTGGTTCACGAAATCTGACAGCTACACATTCAACCTTGACGACGTGCGCATACCGTCGAAATATCCCGGCAAAAAACACTTCAAGGGTTCAAAGCGCGGTGAATTGAGTGGCAACCCAAAAGGCAAGAATCCTGAAGATGTCTGGGAAATGACATGCGAACGGCTCATTGATGATTGGGACGCGCTAATCTGGGACATCCCTAACGTAAAGAGTAACCATCCCGAAAAAATGAATCATCCCTGCCAATATCCCGTTGAACTGGCTGAAAGGTGCGTTCTTGCGTTGACCGACAAAGGCGACTGCGTGTATGACCCTTTTGCGGGCGTGGGGTCAACATTGGTTGCGGCATTGAAGAATGAGCGTAGGGCGTTGGGAAGTGAGCGTGTGAAGGAATATGTTGATGCGGGGAATGAGAGAATTGACAGGCTCAGGGAAGGGACGTTAATCACGAGGCCGATTTACCGGGCAATATATGAGCCGTCGCCGGATGATAAGATTGCACAGAGGCCGGAAGAATGGAAATAGCTCACGTATATTCACACTTGAACGGACTGGAATTTATGCTCGTGAGGAAGCCGGATTTATGGCAAGAAGTGCAGGATGTAATACGGAATGTTGACGCAGAATTAGCCTTCGACAAGGTGAGTCGTGAAAAGACAATGCCGGGAAAGATTCTATATTCCCCCTCAAAGCTCAACAAAATGTTTCAGGCGCAATTCAATTCTTATGGATGGCATGAAGTCAGGCATGATTATTTTGTGAACGAGGATTTGAACACAACACGGGCAATCATTCACCTTCAGGACAAAGACGAGCAGAGGCGCGTAATTCAGGAGCGGGGATTCACTCCTTACCGAACGTATAATCAGGTTGACTTCGTGAAAGACAGGGCAGCCGTTGAAGTCCAATTCGGCAAATATTTTTCCGTCCAGTATGATTTGCACGTCAAGCACACATTCTTCTATGAGCGCGGAGATATTGACGTTGGAGTCGAAATCATACCCACCCACAAAATGATGTCGCAGATGTCATCAGGCGTGGCATGGTACGAAAACGAACTCGCCAATATCGTGCGCGAAGGCAGGTCAAACCCTTCTGTGCCTGTCGTCCTTATTGGCATTGAGCCTTCAGCCGTAATATAATTCCCCCCAAAATCCCAATCACAACAGGAAGTGCATATATCATGACTCGAAAAGCATCAATCCTCGCGGTGATTCTCATCGCAATATTCGCCTCATCATCATTCGCAATCCCCAATCCCCCCGCAAAAGGTCAATGGGCATTCCCACTCGAATCAACATTGCGCCTTTACGACAAAGCAGACTCCTCTTCACGCTCAAGGGAAATCGACATGCCGCAAAAATGGATCAGCGTACCCAGCGCAGTCCGTGATGATGACAATTACTTGTGGTACAAAGTCAAAGTCAATGGCCGTGAAGGATGGCTGCCACAAAACGGAATACGTCTCAAAATGGGCGGAAAAAGTAAGCTCGTTGCCAACCTCACGAAGAATTACGCCAAAGCCCGCAGAAAAGCCATGAATAACCCGGACAAATGGACTTCCTACACTGAAGACGGCGTTACGGTGTATCAGACTGACGGCAAAACAGGTGATGCATCATTCAAAGTGATTGAAGGCCGGAATGGAGTCAGGGATGTATTCTTCACCACAAGCGATTACAGAATATGCCGCGAATTTCTCGGAGCTGACCTCATAGACTGGTCGCAACCTGAAGTACGTTCAAAGCTCGGTACTCCAACAATGCGTGAAACACCATATGAATCCCCAGAGATAAGCATACTTTCATTTGAGCTTGCTGACAGGAATATGACTCTCTCAGTCCTTGAACGCCGCTTAGATGGTGATAGGGATGGCACTGTTTACCGCGTTGAGCTTTACAGGGGTGTAACTGGAGAGCCGGAATATTAGCGTTGAAGTTCGCGCTGATATTGTGCCTAGCTGTAATATTTGACTCGGCATTTGGAGACCCTCAGAATTTCCCCCATCCCGTTAGATTCATCGGCCATGTGATAACGTTCTGGCACAAAATACTCTTCACGGGCAATGACTCATTCTTACGCGGCCTCGCTGTGTGTGTGATGACCATATTCACGGCGGGGCTTGTTGTTTGTGCTGTGATTCATGTTTCAGGCGGGAATGTCATTGTTCAGGCGTATATAGTGTACTCGGCTCTTGCGTGGAGAGACCTCAAGGATGAGACAGCTCCCGTATTTTTCGCGCTCATGAATCACGACATTAACGGCGCAAGAAGAGCTTTGTCGTTCGTTGTGGGGCGTGATACGGCTAATCTTGACGAGGCCGGAATAACGAAGGCGGTTATTGAGACAATCGGCGAAAATTCCATTGACGGCGCAATCTCAGTAATATTCTTCGCGGCATTAGGCCATGTGCTGAATTATGATTGCGGAATGTGCGTTGCTGTGTGGGTATTCAGGGCGGCAAATACTCTCGATTCAATGCTCGGTTACAGGTCATACGGGCGTTACGGGACGGCTTCAGCGAGGCTAGATGACATACTCGGCTTCATTCCCGCGAGGCTCGGAGGAATCATAATCATCATGGCCGGGACTTTGCTGGGTGGAAAATTCCGGGAGGCTTGCAGGGTATTCATGTCGTGCAGGCTCAATCATGACAGCCCTAACAGCGCACACGGTGAAAGCGCATTTGCTGGTGTGTTAGGCGTGAGGTTGGGAGGAGGAGCGTTTTACGGCGGAAAATTTGAGGCTCGTCCGTTCCTGAATGAGAATGCTAATGACCCGGCAATCTTGGACATTGTAAGGGCGTGGAAGGTTTTTGATGTGGCGTGCTCATTGGCCGCAATCATGGTAATATTCCTCATATGGACGATATAATTCACGGAGCAAACCCCGAAAACCTCTATCACGCATTCGGAATCACAATGCCGGAAAACATCATCGACTTCAGCACAAACACAAACATACTTTCATGGCCGGAAATATATCTTGACATTCGCCGACTAGCCTCGAATTACCCTGACCCGGAATGCACTCACCTGCGCGAAATCATTTCAGCCCGCGAGAACATATCACCTTCACGCGTCATCTTCACCAGCGGAATCAATTCGGCAATATTCATCCTTGCGCAAATGTTCTCGGAGGGTACAGCGATATTACAGCCATGCTACACAGAATACGCGAGGGCATTCAGGAAAGCGCATGACATATTCACACTCAATGACGCAGGGAAATTCCGCCACGTTATAATCTGCAACCCGAATAACCCAACAGGCATATTCATTCCCGACCTTTCACGGACGATTGCCGCGAATCCTGATACGCTTTTCATGATTGACGAGGCGTATATAGATTTCCTGACGCGATCAAAAGCTGAGAGGCTGTACGATTTTCCCAACGTTATAATATTGCGTTCCCTCACGAAGATATTTCATCTTTCAGGCGCGAGAATTGGCTACGTTATCGCCAGTGAAAATATCATTTCGGCCATGAAGGAATTATTGCCATCATGGAGTGTGAATGCCTTTGCGCAGGAATTAGCGTTAAGGTTTCTTGCTGACGGAGAATTTTACGCAATGACCAGAGAATTTTACCGCGCAAATACTCCTGCTTTTATGGACGATCTGAGGGAGGCATGCTTTGATGTCATGGATTCGGACGTTCATTATTTTCTGGTGAGGGTCAAGAATGATATTGAGGCGGTGAAGCATTTATTGAGGCGGGGTATAGTTGTGAGACATACGCGGAATTTTCCGGGCTTATGCGGGGAATATATACGTGTTGCGACAAGACAGCCTGACGAGAACGCAAAACTTATCGAGGCAATGAAGGAGGTTATTGCGTGATATTGTGGACGATACAGCCTGAGCATGTATTCAGGCTCATATATAAACGTGGCATTTACAGATGCGATTTCTTCAAGTCAGGAATGAAAAATTTTGCTGAATCTCAATATAACTGGCTTGTTGAACAGATGAAAAAGCGCATAGGCCCTCCTCCTGAAAGCGTAACATATCCCGTTTGGGCATGGTACAGATGGAGTCGCACAAAGAAGAGGCCGGATCTCCGTGCAATTCGCTGGTACTGGGGGCAGAAGGGCGATAAATTCTACAGACTTGAAGTTGATATTCCCGACTCTGAAGTGTTATTGTCGGATTTTGAAAGCTGGGCGGGAATTATTCTGAATAATGGCCTTCTCTCTTACACTGAGCAGGAAGACAAAGAGCTTGACGCAGTTTATGAATCTCTCAGCCCCGAAGAAAAAAATGAATTTCGCGCAAAAAATTGGGAGCGTGTATTTGACACTGCAATTTTCGACAACGGCTGGACAAATCGCGGCGATACAACGCAGGCTACATTCTGGGAGCTTCGTCGGGAAAATATAAGGCAGTTCACGCCATTTTACACGGAGGGTAAACGATGAACGGAATAATGATTCAAGGCACATCAAGCGGCGCGGGAAAAAGTTTCATCGTAACGGGATTATGCCGACTGCTTTCAGACATGGGGATAAAGGTATGCCCGTTCAAATCCCAAAACATGAGCAACAACGCCTATATTACTCATGACGGACTCGAAATCAGTACAGCCCAAGCTACCCAAGCTCAAGCTGCCCGCCTAACCCCTGAATGCTTCATGAACCCAATACTCCTAAAGCCCCGTCATAACACCTCATCCGAAATCATACTCAACGGCAGGACATATGCGCATGACACATCAAACTACCGTGAATTTGCGCTCAACGAGGGCATGAAGGCAATACGTGAGTCGCTAGCATACATAGCCGCAAACTTTGAGGCCGTAATCATTGAGGGAGCTGGCAGCCCGGCGGAAATCAACCTTAACGACTCCGAAATCGTCAACATGAGAATAGCCCGTGAAGCTGACGTGCCTGTGATTCTCGTGGCTGATGTTGGCAAGGGAGGTTCTCTAGCGTCTGTTGCAGGGACTCTTGACCTTCTCGGCGATGACCGCAAACGCGTGAAGGGAATAATCTACAACATGTTCCGGGGGGATATGAGCCTGTTCGATGACGCTGTGAAATGGACTGAGAATTATACCGGCGTGAAAGTCGTGGGAGTTGTTCCGTTCATTGAAGGCGCGAGGATTGCCCCAGAAGACAGCCTAAATATCACGGACTATCACAGCACATCAACGAATCAAATTCGCATAGGTGTACTGAGATTCCCTAACATAGCAAACTTCAGCGATCTCTCAGCATTCGCACATGAAGCTGACGTGTCATTGAGATATATTGACGGCAATATTTCGGTATGTGATTTCTTTCGGCTTGATGTGGTAATCTTCCCTCACACGAACAACATCAAAGAGTCGCGGAAATGGCTTTATGAGTCTGGACTCGGCAAGGTTATACGTATTTTCGGCGGGGCATTATTCGGTATAGGTGGCGGCATGGAAATTCTCAGGACAATTCGCCGGAAGAGGATTGAAGGTACAAATGTTACCAGCATATTCCGTAACGATGATATAAGAAGTAGCTGGCTCAATAGGTTACGGAGGACAAAAAATTACGGCGAGCATGGAATTATTGACACACCCGCCGCGAATAACGACTCATTTGATGAGATTGCCCGCGTAATGTCTCAGAGCCTCGATGTTAGTTATATCCTCAAGATTTCAGGCATGAAGCTATAGCCTCATCAAGAAGCTGGGCGCATTTTTCCGCAGAATACTTAGCCTTCACATGTTCCATAAGTCTGCTGTCATTTGGAGCGTCAAGCAGTTTCATCACAGCTCTGCCGATGTCGTCAGATGATTTAGGGTTCACCAATTCCGCAAGACCGCTGTAATATTCTTTGGGCGCACCGTGATTCGTCATGACTATTCCGCACCCACAAGCAGCTGCCTCAAGAGCAACCATTCCGACCCCCTCCCACAGGCTTGGGAGGGCGAAAACTTTTGCCCGCATGTAATACGAGCGCAGTTCCTCATCCGTTAGCTGACCTGTGTATGTTATGTTCCCATTGCCAGCCATAAGAGCCTCAAGCTGTTTCCTTCCCTCATCACCGCGCACAGATCCTCCCAATATGAGCCGGAAACCGTATTTCTTCGCGGCCTCAATCAGTCTTGGCACGTTCTTATTGTGGGCGTTGAGGTTGCTGACGTGGAAGCAGAAATTTTCTTTTGTCGGCATGACTTCAGCGGGCTTTATCCTGAATGGGAGCGGCACTATGCGTATTTTTCCGGCGGGAATCTCGAATGACTGCATGAGGTATTCTCTCTCGTATTCAGATCTGGCGAGGAACATCGTTATGTGTTTCACGGACTCGAAAAGTTCACGCGATGGGCAACTCATGTGAAGACGGTCAATATGTCCGAATTTCGCCGCAAGCCTGTATGCTGTTATGGGCATATGAGGGTCAAATATCGGTGCTGATATTACCGGGATATTGTATGAGCTGAGCTCCTTGGCTATATTCTTCAAGCCAGTTCCCCATCTGAGGATTATTACAGCGTCAAATTCTGAGTAGTCTATGTCGTCCCAGTAATTAATCAACGTAACGTCATGGCCTCTTGAGGAAAGTGCTTCATGCCACATAAGCCCCTGCATTTTGACTCCGCTCCGCCTCACAGTTTCAATTACAGCACTCGTTATTCCTATTCTCATTCCGCACCTTCTTCAATTTCTCCGTGAAGACACCATGCCTCAGCACTCGTGATTCTGACTCTCACGAACTGCCCCAAAATTTCGCTTCCTCCCGGAAATATCACTACCTTATCGCTTGGAGTCCTCCCCTGCAACAATCCTTCACCCCTTGGCGCGTAATCATCCGCAAGGACTTCAACGCATTCTCCCGTCATGGCCTCATTGATTGCCAGTGTGATACCGTCCTGAAGGTCATTGAGCCGTGTCAGTCTCTCAAGCCTCACGCTTACGGGTAAAGCTCCTTCCATTTTGGCCGCCGGAGTCCCTTCACGCTCTGAATATGCCGCGCTGTGAACGAGGTCAAACCTTACCTCCTCAAGAAGGCTCATTGAGTCGTCAAAGTCATTCTCCGTCTCACCGGGAAATCCCACAATCAAATCTGTAGTCAGTCCCAATCCCGGCACTTTTTCGCGTATCATTCTCACCTTGTCGATATATTCCTCACGCGTGTATTTGCGGTTCATGAGGCGGAGTATTCTCGTGCTTCCTGCCTGCACAGGAAGATTCAGCGATGGGCATACGGTTTCTTCTTCGGCCATGACATCGGCGATTTCGGGCGTAAAATCTTGCGGCAATGACGTAACGAATCTCACTCGCTTTATCCCGTCAAGCCTCGCAACATCTCTCAGCAATCCCGCGAAATTCAACCCTATATCTTTGCCGTAACTGTTCACGTTCTGACCCAAAAGCGTAATCTCCTTCACTCCGTCAGCAATCAGCATACGGCATTCATCAAGGACATCTTCCGGCCTTCGTGAGACAAAACGCCCTCGCACATATGGCACAATACAGTACGTGCAAAAGTTGTCGCAACCATGAGCGATTGTAACGTAGGCTTTGTACTTGTTGGCGCGTTTTATGGGGACATTATCGGGGTCAAATTCGAGTGAGTGAAATTCTTGCGGGTCATCATCGAGAATGTTCACGCGTGATTTCGGGTGTGAGTATATCTGTTCTATTGCGTCTGGAAGGAAGCCTATATGCCTTGGCCCGGCAACAAGCCTCACGTACGG
>JAFSKY010000211.1 GCA_017448685.1 Synergistaceae bacterium | reverse complement strand
TGCCGATGAAGTCAACGCACCCCAGCGCAAGAGCTTTGAGAGTTGTCTCTGCTCCTTCCTGAGTCATTGTGCTTACCATTAGTACGGGTATGGGGTTTGTCTTCATGATTTCTTCGAGAGCCTGCAAGCCACTCATGTTGGGCATTTCTACGTCCATTGTTATTACGTCAGGCTTCAGGGCTTTCATCTGCGCAAGAGCATCTCTGCCATCGCGAGCTGTCCCGGCAACTTCGATTCTTGGGTCTGAGCGCAATATGTCGCTTATGAACTGCCTCATCAAAGCACTGTCATCAACAACAAGAACCCTTATCCTACCTCTTGGGGGCATCTGTCTGTTTCTGCTGCCTGCCTGATGAACAAAGCAGCAGATTGCACCTCCTTCCTTGAAGATTAATTATAGCTTTATATTTTATATTTACGTATTATCGCTTTCAGAGAACAAAGACTTGGCAAGCCTGCTGAAGAATCCGCGGACTCCTTTCTTTTCGCCGGGAAGCTCCTTGCGTTTGAAGTCTGTACCGTCGCAAATACGAATCAAATCGCCCGCAAGATTCCTAACACATATCCCCGCGCTTGACTCTGGGTCTGTCCTGTAAAATATCCGGCAATTTTTCACACTCCTGTTGATTATGTCATCCTTAAGGACATAGCCGAGATAAACGGGCGCATTCCCAAGAAACTGCATTGAAGCTAGGCGGATTCTTTCAGCGACTTCTTGAGCTTCACGGCTTGAGCTGGCCATGTTCACGATGAGCATTAAACCGCTTGCGGCGTTCCCTTCAGCCTGCCATGCTGACGTGCCTAGGGATTTTATGACACCGTATGCATCTCGTATACTTGTAGGCTCTGGCGTTGTTATCAGGAGCGTAATCTCTGAGGCATAAGCGAATGACAATACACCTTTGTGAATCCCCGCGCCCGCATCCATGATGAGGTAGTCGGATAATTCCTCAAGCCCTGAAAGCGCGTCAAACAATCTCTCCATAGCTAGCTCATCAAGGTCAGCGATTTCCTTTATGCCATATCCGCCGGGAAGCAATGACACAGCACCGTTGAGGCTCGTAGCACGCTCTGAAGTCTTGAAATGCACAAGAATCTCACTGAGACTCCGAGAACCTTCAATCAAATGCGCGATGTTGTAACGGGCATTCCTTACTCCGCAGAGAATATCAAGATTCGCCATCCCCAAATCAGCATCAATGAGGACGACTCTCTTCCCGAAATCAGCAAGCGCGAATGACAGAGCCGCGGCTATGTTGCTTTTGCCGACACCGCCTTTTCCGCTGAGTATTGAGAGTATGTGAAGCTTTTGCGGGGGGGATTTAGCCTGTTCAGCTTTTTTCTTCTCTATGTTGTCTATTACCATTCGCCTCAGTTCTCCAGCCTGGTCAGGATTGAATTTGTCATAACGCGGCATGGTTATTTATCGCTTTCGTTCTTCTTCGGGCTTCATGAGGAAATCTGCTATCCTTGAGCCTGAAGCCGTCTCTATATCTTTTGGGACGTTCTGCCCTACTGTGAGGAATGATACAGGGCAGCCCATTACCTGATGTATGTTAAAGATTGAGCCGTAACTCACAGTCTCATCCAGCTTCGTGAAAAGCAAATGTGATACGGGAATATTCGGTATATGCTCCACGACATCAAGCATATCTTTGTATTTCATGTTGGCGGCCAAAACGAGATGAACAGCATCAGGCATGAAGGAGTTGTATATTCCCTCGAAAAGCTCCATGTTCTTTTTGTCGCGCTGTGAACGTCCAGCAGTATCAAGAAGAATAATGTCCGCGTTATCGTGCTGTTCAACAACACCCTGTATTGCTGAGATGTCAAATATAATCTCAATGGGAACGCCGAGAATTTTCGCGTAAGTCTTGAGCTGTTCAACCGCCGCAATTCTGTATGTATCACTCGTTAGGAGCAATACCCGTTTATGTTCCCATAATGCTTTTATCGCCGCGAGCTTGGCTATTGTGGTCGTTTTCCCGACTCCTGTTGGCCCTAAAAGCATGACTTTACGCCCGCCAGCAGCATCCCCGCCGTTATCGCCAGAGCATTCAATCTGAGTGGCGAGCCATTTCGCGAAGGGGAGCTTTTTCGTTTTGTCCTTGCGCGTGAAAACGGAGTAATCAGCCATGAGCTTACGTATATATTTCTCG
>JAFSKY010000210.1 GCA_017448685.1 Synergistaceae bacterium | reverse complement strand
GAATGAGCGTTACTTCCTCAACGGCATAATACGTTACTTCAAGCCCACGAAGATTCTTGAGGTTGGTGTTGCCAACGGTGGAGGCTCAGCATTAATCCTCAACGCAATAAAAGATTTCCCACATTCACATCTAATTTCAGCTGATTACTGCGAAAAATATTACGGTGGTGGCGATAAATTATCGGGCTGGCTCGTTGATGAGCAGTTTTCATCCCTCAAAGACAAGTGGACGGTTTACAGGGGCGGTGATGTCTCACGCTATATTGAGCGAATCGGCGTGGATATAGATTTGCTTGTGCTGGATACCGCTCACATTCACCCATGGGAAACTCTGAACTTCCTTTGCATACTCCCATTCATGAAGCGCGACTCATGGTGTGTCCTTCATGATGTGTCTTTGCCGTATTTACCCGGTCGCGAGAATGATTTAGCCTGCCGCTACCTTTATGGGCATGTCGTCTCAGATTGCAAGGTCATGCCTGCATTGGATCGAGTTCCATATTTCGCGAACATAGGAGCTTTCCACATTACGGATGACACAGCAAAATATGCGGGTAATCTTTTCGAGAGCCTGTTATGTCCGTGGATGGCGATTCCGGGGGTGTTCGACAAGAAGGTTTTTCCATTTGCAACGCCAATACTCCCCGAAGACATTGACGACATCAGGAAGGTAATCACGAAATATTACCCTGATTACGTAGCATTCTTTGAACACGCTATAGAGTTTCAGGAAGGAATAGCACGGCATAAGGAAGAACACTACAACAGTTGGCGTGAGACATGGAAGCGTAACTCACTCTGGAGCTTCAAAGCCGTTAGAGCATTGAAACGCCTCATCACATGGAAATGGTAGCTAATGTCCCCGGTATCATAACGCCGGGGATTTTTTCTGCCCGTCAATCAAATCTCGTTGTCCAACCCTCACACCTATACGCCTCAAAGCACATCATAATCTGCTCCCTTGTGCATCTCTCAACAGCAAGCTCATCAGGTATCTCATCCTCACCAAAGCAACGGCTTTCACTCGTCTCAATATTCCGCGAAAATTCCCCGTCAACAGCTTCACACAGGTAAAATATCTTCACGACACCGTAAATATATTCCGGCGTGTTATGCTTCGCCCTATCCTGAACAGCTATGAGGCTCTTCACTCTCACATTGAGGCCAGCTTCCTCGCGAGCTTCCTTCACAGTGTTCTCCATCGGCGAAATGTTATAGTCGCACCATCCTCCGGGAATTGACCAACGCCCAGACCTTTCACGCACTAGAACTATTTTCCCGTCAATGAATATCGCAGCTCGTGTGTCAACTTTTGGAGTCTGATAGCCAACTTCACCGCAAAATAGCTCCTTCACCTTCTCGACAGGAATCCCAGAACGCTCGCAAACCATCTCTGCGGCAATCTCCCTGATTCGTGTGTAGCGTTCGCGGTCAAAGTCATCATGTCCGTAATAGAGTCCTGCCTGCGCTAAACTCTGAAGCTCTGATGCCCATTGAATTATTCTGTCAGTCATGAATTACGCCCCCTTTAACGGCAAAATTATATCTTCCACGTGTAAAATATATTCCATCATGAATAACTCTAACATACTGAATATCTATGAGCGTCTTTGCGATGAAGTTGACGGCCTCAAATTTTCATGGCCTGTTGCGTTTGTGTATAACCCTCTGCGTTATGCGTGGGACGGCTTCAGGCAATACATGAGATTTGCTGACGGACATAAACGCGTTGTCTTTGTCGGAATGAACCCAGGCCCTTGGGGAATGGCTCAAACTGGAGTCCCATTCGGCGAGGTCAATTCAGTGCGTGAATTTCTCGGCATAACTTCAATCACCGTAAACCGCCCCGACAACATGCAGGTCTCATACCCCGTTCAAGGACTCGAATGCGGACGTTCTGAGGTCAGCGGCAAAAGATTATGGGGATTGTTCCGTGAAAGATTTGGGACAGCTGATAGCTTCTTCGCGGAAAATTTCGTGCTGAATTATTGCCCGTTGCTTTTCATTGGACGCACTGACAAAGGTAGCCTCCGTAACCTTACGCCCGACAAAATTTCACCTTCAGAACGCGTAAAGCTCTGCACATTATGTGATAGTGCATTGATTGAGGCTGTCGAGATTCTCAAGCCTGAACACGTTATAGGCATTGGCAACTTTGCATATTCGCGGGCAAAAACAGCTCTCATCGGCCAAAATGTGAACGTAACCAAAATCCTCCATCCAAGCCCGGCAAATCCTCATGCTAATTCCGGCTGGGCAGTGAAGGCACAAATTCAGCTCAAATCATCGGGGGTATGGCAATGAATTATGATGACACAAGCGGGTATATTCGCGTAAGGGCGTTAATCTCCGGGAGAGTTCAGCATGTAGGCTTCAGGTATTGGGCATGTGAACACGCTGAAAGGCTCGGCCTCACAGGGAGCGTTGAGAATCTCCCGGACGGTAGAGTTGAGGCTGTGTTTCAGGGCAAACCTGAATGCGTCAACGAGATGAAAGAGAAATTACGCCGTGGGCCGTCAATGGCAATCGTGAAGCAGGTCATATTTTACCGTGAACGCGTCAAAGATGATGAGACATATTTCGGGCCTGTGTATTAATCTCCGTGTGCTATTATCTTTCATGAGGTGAATTTGTTGGACGGAATAAAGAACATACTTCACGAACTTCACGCACATAACATTACAATTGAAGAAGCATATCTCCGTTTGAAAGAGAAGCCCTTTGAGGATATTGGTTACGCAAAAATCGACCTTCACCGACAAATTCGCAAGGGAGCTTCAGAAGTCATATACGGAGCTGGGAAAACTCCTGAGCAAATCGCCGGGATAATCGATGTCATGAAATCACGCGGGCAAGGTTCAATCCTCATCACCCGCCTAAGTTCTGACAGTGCGCAAAAACTCAAGCTCATAGGTTGCGACATAACATATTACCCTGATGCGCAAGCAGGCATATACGGAGCAATTCCAGAGCCTGAAGGTAGCGGATATATACTTGTTGCGACAGGAGGCACGAGTGATATACCTGTGGCAGAAGAGTCAGCATTGACGGCGGAATTTCTCGGTAACACTGTCAAACGCCTCTATGATGTCGGAGTCGCGGGGCTTCATCGTGTATTGTCCCACATTGACGACATAATGAGAGCGAGTGTGATTATTGCTGTTGCAGGCATGGAGGGGGCATTAGCGAGTGTAATCGGTGGTCTTGCTGATTGTCCTGTGATAGCCGTCCCAACAAGCGTAGGTTATGGCGCGTCATTCGGGGGAGTTTCGGCATTACTGGCTATGCTCAACTCATGCGCAAGTGGTGTAAGTGTCGTGAACATCGATAACGGGTTCGGAGCTGGCTACCTTGCCTCGATGATAAATCGTATACGGACGGAAGGAGAAATGCGTGTGCAATGAAGCGAATATTTCACGCCGTAATGCTTCTGCTGATGTCGTGTGTTATGGCGTATGCAACAGAATATGACCTTGGCGGGTTATGGAACATATACGGGACGGGATTTGCGGAGAAGAGTTTTGTGCGTATAAGCATGGAGCTTTTTGGGCGAATGACGTTGACGACTTGCCGAATCTCAGATTTAAGCGCGGACATAGTGAACGTAATCAGTGATGACACAATAACGCTCATCAGCCGTGATAAGGTGGACGAGAATTTGCGGGCATTGACTGGTTACGATATTGACATGCGCATAGAGGCGTTAGCGAACACGGGCATCAACATTAACGCGTGGGAGGATCATTTGCTTAATGGGATAAGGATACCTGTAGTATTTCCGGCGCGCGAGCCGAGTGCAGAATTTCCGTTTGTATTGCCGGCTGTCAGCAAGGACGGAATGAGGTATCAAGTTACGTTTACGTCATTGAAATCGGGAAAAGTCCGCATAAATGGCTATGTTGATTTTGATGTTGTGGGTAGCACTGAGATAAATTCTGACTGTGCTTTGTGGAAGTATGGTACAGATATGCCAGCGTTAGAGAGTGAGACGAAGAGCGGGTGTAATTCTGGGGCTGGTTTTGGGCGAGTATTTATCGAAGCTGTAATGATGGTGATATTAGCGGGGGTGCGTAAATTTGTTCGGCACTGACATAGGTATAGACTTGGGAACGGCTACAGTACTGATATACGAGAAACATCACGGTGTAGTTCTTCGTGAACCTTCAGTAGTGGCAGTTGACCAAGATTCAGGCGATATATTAGCGGTTGGGTATGAGGCAAAAAGCATGGTGGGCAGGACTCCCGGCAGTATAACTTCCGTGCGTCCGTTGCGTGATGGTGTAATCGCGAATTATGCCATGACAGAGGCCATGTTACAGCACTTCATGAGGCGAATAACGAAAGGTACACAGAAGTTTTTCCGCAACAGAGCAATGATATGTGTACCATCAGGAGCAACAGACGTTGAGCGCAGAGCAGTTCTTGAGGCGGCTTTAGAGGTTGGAGCGCGTGAAGCATACCTGATTGAGGAGCCTATGGCCGCGGCTATTGGGGCAAATCTCAATGTCGAAGAGGCTCGCGGAAAAATGATTGTTGACATCGGTGGAGGCACTACAGATATTGCTGTGATTTCATTGGGGGGCGTTGTGGTGTCAAAGTCATTGCGTCTTGGCGGTGATAAATTCGATGAGGGAATAACGCGTCATTTGCGCCGTCAATATAATTTAGCGATTGGCGACCAAACAGCCGAGAACCTCAAAATCATGATAGGGACATGCATACCACTAGAGCAAGACCAGCGTATGATAGTGAAAGGCCGCGACCTTGTGCAAGGGTTACCGCGTCAAATTGAGGTTACGAGTTCTGCGGTGAATATGGCAATAGGCGAGATGATACAGACACTTGTTGACGGCATCCGCAATGTGCTTGAGCTAACTCCCCCAGAGCTTTCAGCCGACATTATCGACAGGGGCATAGTGCTTACTGGCGGAGGGGCATTGCTTCACGGACTGCCAGAACTCATAGCACAGCAGACGGGCATAAATTGCTTCACAGCCGAGAATCCTATGGAGAGTGTTGCGCTTGGAACGGGTAAAGCCCTCGCTGAAATGGACGCTCTCAAGGGCAGTGGTAAATCTACAATGCTCGTAAACCTCAAACGCTCATCACGCAAACGCTACTAGAACGGGGGAATAATTCATGCACAGGGGCATATATGAGGCCGCTTCAGGTATGCTCGTCCAAGAAACTCACCTTGATGTAATCACGAACAACCTAGCCAACGTTGACACACCCGGATATAAACGGAGGATTAGCGCAACAGCTGACTTCTCCGCACTCCTTGACCGTATCGAAAAAGTCTCAGAGGATGGCGAAACCAAAATCACAACCGTCCTCCCTGCTGATATGCCGTTCAAGGGACGCGAAGTTATCGGCTCAGTTGCACTCGCGGCAATATTCTCTGAGGACGTAATGGACACATTCCCCGGAGTCCTCAAAACCACCGAAAGCCCTCTTGACATAGCAATTGACGGTCAAGGCTTCTTCTCCGTTGCTGATGAGGCTGGCAACACATACTACACTCGCGAAGGTAATTTTGTCCTCGACAACAACGGCAATATAGTTACGCCAAACGGAATGACCCTTCAAGGTGAGGGAGGCGCAATCAACGTAGGCAATAACCCTCATAACCTCGAAATCAATCGAACTGGGCAGGTAATCTCAAATGGTGAGATTGTCGGACGCGTTGCAGTGTTCAATTTCGAGAATCCTACATACCTTCACCATCAATCACGCAACTTACTGACACCAACTGAGCAATCTGGTGAAGCTGAAGGTGTCGAGAACGCTAAAATCTGGTCTGGAGCGCTGGAAATGTCAAATGTTGAAGTGGTTACGGAAATGGCGAGAATGATAGAGGCGCAACGAATCTATGAGGGAGCATCAAAGGCACTAATGACACATGATGAGCAGACGAGCAAATTAATCACGTCATTCAGCAGAGGATAGGAGGAATATAACATGCTTCGTTCACTTTGGACGAGTGCTTCAGGAATGATAGCCCAGCAGACACACTTGGATGTTGTAACGCACAACCTTGCGAACGTCAACACACAGGGCTACAAGAAACGCCGCGCAGACTTCGAGGATCTCATGTACCAGATATACCGCGAACCCGGAGCGCCCATTGAGGGAGGTTCGGTAGTGCCTACAGGCGTTCAGGTGGGACTTGGAACACGCGTAACAGCTACTCCAAGTTTCATGGTGCAG
>JAFSKY010000209.1 GCA_017448685.1 Synergistaceae bacterium | reverse complement strand
TCAGCACGACATACTTCACATTCCAGCTCATATAGAACCAGTAGCTTGCGATGAGGATTAATGCCCATCTGAAACGGTGAGGCAATGACCAGTAGAGCGCGAATACAATGGGGAGAAATACTCCGAACTGCCACGAGTTAAACAGCATGGTAGCACCTCATATGTATTCGTGAATTTGTGATTGGGTGATTTAGGACAGAATTACGGACGAGGCACGAGGCACGAGGCACGAAGCATATTATACTGATTTGCGCTCTGCACTGTCAATACTCCCTTCGGCATAAATTGTTGTGGTGATTATTGCGGGAATTGTATCACATTCAAGGCTTGCCGTATAATCGCGTAAATCTCACACGAAAGCAGGCATATCATGACAGATGACATTTGCAGAGGAAGAAAGCCAGTTATTGACCTCCTCACCAAATCCCCATCACGTTGCGCAAAACTCATAATCGCCAATAACGTACGTCCTCCCTTCCTTGATGAGCTGTTAGACATGGCCAGAGTCGCCAATGTTACATGGCAGGTCGTATCACCTTCAGCACTCGATAAACTCTCAGGCGGTGAAAAGCATCAGGGCGTTATATGTCGCCTCACACAGGCAAAAACTCTTGAGCTTGAAGCCTTCCTGAAATCGCTTGAAGGAGTCAGCCCGGCATTAATCGTTGTCCTTGACCACATAGAAGACCCGCATAACCTCGGAGCTGTTGTGCGTTCCGCTGAGGCTGGTGGAGCTTCTTGCGTCATTTACGCCAAACGCCGAGCCGCTGTACCGAATGACACAGTGATAAAGACCAGCGCGGGAGCTTCATTGCGCCTGCCACTGATACCCGTCAGCAACATCACACGGACTATTGAGCGTTTGAAGGAGTCAAATTTCTGGGCTGTCGGTCTTGACGGCAAAGCAGACTCCTCATTATGGGATGAGGCTCTCCCAGAACGTTGCGCCCTCGTCATTGGCACTGAAGGTGAAGGACTCTCACGTCTCGTCAGCCAAACTTGCGACATGATGAAACGCATTCCCATATCAGCAGGAGGGGTAAGCTCATTGAATGCGAGTGTAGCGGCGGCATTGGGTGTGTTTGAGTGGACGAGGAATTATATTGCGCAGGGAAGGAAAAATTAACATTGAAGCAGAAAATCGTAATAGCTGAGTACATTTCGACAGGGATAAACTTCATCGATGACGTAGCAAGCAGGGGTTATGAGCCAGTGTTGCTTGAAGGAACTTACCCGGAGACAGGCCCGGAAGTTCAGGTTTTCCGCGACGCAAGAGCCGCCATCAATGCACGTTTCGCCGGGAAATACCGCATAATCCGCGAGAACCATGACTACAGCGCAGTACTGTCCGAAGTCCGTGAAGTGAATCCCGCACTAGTGATAGCTGGGAGTGAGTTCGGCGTTGAGCTTGCTGCGAGATTGTCGGAGGATTTAGGTTTACCGGGCAACCCTGCCTCACGCATTCCATATATGACCCAGAAGGACAAGATGCACAGGGCCTCAAGGTGTATATCTCTGTCATGGCCGCGAGGAAATGCTATCAGCCGTCCGCAAGAATCTCGAATTAGGCTCAAGCACACTCATTCAAGAACGCATCACAGGCACTGAATACATCGTCAACACAGTCTCACACAATGGCTGCCATCGTCTTACGTCAATGTGGGTATACGAAAAAATGAGGCTCGACAACGGAACGAACGCCTACATAAGCGTAATGACAGTATCAGAGCTTGGGCCGGGACATTCTGAGCTGGTCAGTTACGCCTATGATGTTCTTGACGCTATCGGGATAAAGTACGGAGCTGTTCACGGAGAATACATGATTGACGAGAAAGGCCCGGTACTTATCGAGGTCAACTGCCGTCCTATGGGTTCAGGAATGACACGGAAATACATCGAAGGCATATTCGGACATCATGAGACTGACGCGGCATTAGAGTCTTACATTGACCCGGAGAAATTCGCTCAGGACAGAATGAAACCTTACCGCCTGCGTAAATTTGGTGGCATCAAGATATTTGTCGTCCCTAATGACACAGCCGAGGAATCTTCACCCGTAATCCAGCTCACAAAGCATCTCAGGAGCTATTACGCCGCCGATTTCACAGGAGCAGGACAGCGTGAAGGTCTCGTGAAAACAAGAAACTATGAGACTTCCGGGGGAACAATACACCTACTTCATGAGGATGAAAATATTGTGCGTGATGATTGTCGTATACTCCATGAAGCAGAGATGAGATTCCCCAGCTTACTCTTTCAGGACAAGGCACAAGATTCCCCCAAGCCATCAGAGAATCCCGGAATAATCGAGGTCATGAGAGACTCAGTTTGTTATGGAAGCACTCTGATATTCAGCGACGTAACTTGTGAGGCTGAAGGCGCATATGTTGTTGACAGTGAGAGCCTAAAGTCAGCGTATGACAGCTACAATCAAGGAATATTGTGGTTAGTAAACATCCCCACGCCTAAAGGCGGGGGCTTTCAGTGAAGGTTGGTACACGGCCTAACGTCTGGACATGCATACTACCGCTCCAGAATACCCTTATTCACTGGGGCTAGTTTACATAGCCTCTATTCGGTAAAGGCTGTTACACCTTATCCGATTACTTTGCTTTCCTCCTTGACAATTTTTATGCGCTCGGCACAAAGGGGACTTGCCAACCTAAAAACGGCTCTAAGACCGTTGAGTATTTTTCCGTTCTTCAATAGAACGCTCATATTGCTATGTATTTATATTTTAGGAGAGGAAGGGAAAAAAGTAAAATAATTTAGCGCACTTACTACACTAGGGGTATCCGTGCGCGTATTTTGATGAGACCTGAGACATTCTCGGACATTAAGAGCCTTACGCAGGAGGTGTACGAGTTCGTTGGGAAGATTCGCCCTGAAGGTCGCGTGATAGTCCCTGAAAGTTCGTGCGTGAATTTCTCTTATGGCCTGAACGGTATGGAGTTGTTGCTGAGGATTGCAGGACTTAGAATCGAAGCTCCCCTTCACGGACATGGAAAGATTCTGACGGCCTCGAAGCGTTGACAGAGTATAATTTTCCCGTCAAAGGAGGAATATTCACACATGTTAGAAGTACGCGTAAGATTCGCCCCAAGTCCTACAGGAGCGTTGCATATCGGCGGGGGACATACAGCCCTGTTCAACTGGCTATGGGCGAGGCACAATCACGGCAAATTCATTCTCCGCATTGAAGATACAGACCTTGTGCGCTCAACGAAGGAGTACGAAGCAACAATCATGTCCGGGATGAAATGGCTCGGACTTGAATGGGATGAAGGGCCTGACATCGGCGGGGATTATGGGCCTTATCGCCAGTCAGAACGCCTCGACATTTACCGGGATTATGCGAATAAGCTCGTTGATATGGGGAAGGCATATCGTGATGGAGGGGCGGTAATATTCCGCGTTGAGCCGGGGCAAGATATATCGTTCAGGGATATAGTTTACGGGCAAATTGACGTAATGAGCGATGGCCTAAAGGAGAAGGATTCCGACAAGCTGAAGGATATTGTCATCATAAAGAGCGATGGAATGCCCACGTATAACTATGCTGTTGTGGTTGACGACCATATGATGAGGATAACGCATGTAATACGCGGTGAGGATCATATCTCCAACACTCCCAAGCAGATATTAATTTACCGTGCGTTAGGCTGGGACGTTCCAGAGTTTGCGCATTTGCCAATGATTTTGGGACGCGACAAAAAGAAACTCAGTAAGCGCCACGGAGCAACAAGCATCTACGAATATCGCGACATGGGGTATATGCCTGACTCAATGTTCAACTTCCTTGCGTTGTTGGGATGGTCAGCAGGGGATGACAAAGAGATATTCACGCGTTCTGAGGCTGCTGAACTGTTCGAGCTGTCGAGGGTAACGAAGAAAGCAGCAGTATTTGATTTCGACAAGCTGAACCACATCAATCAGGAACATTTGAAGGCACTTGACCCCGGAGTCAGGCTGTCAATGATTCGCCCGTTCTGGATTGAAGCGGGATTGCCTGTTGAGGAAGTCGAAGCCTCACGCGGAGTGAAATACCTTGAGGAAGCATTAACGCTCATGGCCGGGCGTGGACGCACAGCAAAAGAGATGGCAGAGTTCTCCGACTATTTCGTGTCGTTTGAACCCGTCAAATCTCGCTGGAACGCTGAAGGTATTGACCGCGAAAAGCTGAAGCCGTTTATGTCTGCGGTGATTGCTCATGAGTCATGGAAGGCAGAAGCACTTGAAGGAGTTGCGCGTGAATGGGTTGGCGGCCATGAAGGAGCGAAGATGAAGGATTACGCTATGCCTCTGAGGTTTGCGCTAACGGGAATGAAGGTAAGCCCGGGAATTTTCGAGGTTGCCGAGCTTATTGGGCGTGAGGAATGCCGCAAGAGATTGGAATTTTTCGGCCTGCTATAGCCTGAAACACGCGCTCAAAGGCACATGGTCTGAAGGCTTCTCCCATGTTCGTGGCTCTGTGTCAGGACTGCACCATTCAGCGAGGGTTGCAAGTCCGGGTGAAGCTAGCATGTGGTCAATTCGCCAGCCTATATTACGTTTCAGAGCGTCTTTGACCCGATAATCATAGAAGGTATACACGCAGGAATTGTTGTTGAAGAGTCTCAGTATGTCAGTGAGGCTCTTTTTTGTGTCACTAAATACTTGGCGTATCTCATCGCAGAAGCATACGTGATTGTGTTTCGTTTCAGGATTCGTAACATCTTCAGGCTCTGGCGCAACGTTCAAATCACCAAGCCACAAGAATAAGCCATCCTTTTCGCGCTCAATGATATTCTTTACGAGGGCGAGAAATTGCTTCTTCACCGTGAAATCTGCGTGGTCAATCGATTTCCCTTGAGGAACGTATGTATTGAGGACGGTTAAGCCCTTATGCCTGAGAGTCAATACACGCGTGGGAAATTCGCCATCATCGAAGCCGAATGACACATCAACATCATCAACGCCATCTTTCACGAGTACTGCCACGCCGTTATAGCTTTTCTCGCCATGAAAGTATGACGTATATCCCAGTTCCTGAAACGCCGTGTCCGGGAAAAACTCATCACGTGTCTTTGTCTCTTGAAGGAATAACATATCGGGGGAATTAGTTTTGAGCCAGCGTTGTAATATGTGAAGTCGTGAGCGCACGGAATTTACGTTGAATGTTGAGATAATCATGATATTCACCTCATGGGTATTATACCCGCCGTATCATTCACAGCCCCAGAGTCTCGGAATGTGTGTTCAAGGCTTCAAGGTATAGAACATCATCGCCTTCATAACGGTATAAAAGTAGGAGGTCAAAAAGTATATGGCATTCCCTATGACCTTTCATTTCACCTTTTAGCGGATGGTCATAATATGACGGGTCAAGTGGCTCATCATTCGCAAGAGCAATAAGAGCAGGAGTCAGCCTTTTTTCCATCGCAATATGATACCTGCCGCTCCTGTCCAGTTTTCTCTTGTTGTGCTTGAACTCTTTCGACTGTCTAATCGTTCTCATACGGCGCAAGGAGTTCCTCAAGTGTTACTTCTTCGCATAGCCCGTGTTCAGACTCATAGAAGGCGCGTATCATTGACTCTGTTGGATTCCCGAATTTGTCGTAAAGTGGCTCAATCTCGCAATCGTCGTCATCAATATCATCATCCCAATTAGGGTCATAGTCGTAATTATCTATGAGGTAGCGTATTTCTTCGTCTGTCAGCTTGTGGTCAAACACATAACGCTGTCTCGGTTTTGTCAGTACAGCTTCCATAATTATCACCTCATGGGTATTATACCCGCCGTATATTCGCACAAAAAAACAGCGACCCTCCCACAAAGGACTGGCCGCCGCAAAATTCCTTATGCTGTTCCCCTGAGCTATTTCCCTGCTGCCATATCACGCAAAACTCTGCGCAATATTTTCCCCGTGCCTGAAAGCGGAAACTCCGTAACGAACTCGACTCTTCTGGGGACTTTGAAGTGTGCAAGATGCTCTTTCGAGTACTTGATGATTTCGCGCTCGTCAATCTCTGCTCCGTCCTCAAGCATTATATACGCCTTGGGGATTTGCCCGTTAATGTCATGAGGCATCCCAACAACTACAGCCTGACGCACAGCAGGATGTTCAGCGAGAACCTTCTCGACTTCCTGCGGGTAAACGTTGAAGCCTCCAACGATGATAATATCCGTTACCCTGTCAAGAATGTACACGAACTCTTCACCGTCATGTGTCTCAAGCCTGACATAATCGCCCGTGTTCAGGAAGCCTTCAGAGTCGAATCTCTCAGCAGTGATTTCCGGCGCATGAAGGTAGCCAGGTGTTACGCTCGGACCTCTGACCCACAAAACGCCTTCCTTGTCGTTAGTGTCTTCTCCTTCGCGTGTCTTGAGCTTGTACTCATAGCCGGGTATTACAGGGCCAATGCTGCCTGTTTTCTGTGTCTGGCAGTCATGGTTCACGCAAATTACCGGGGAAGTCTCAGTGAGTCCGTAACCTTCCATGATGTCGCGCCCCAAGAATTTCAGTGCTTGCTTGTGGCAATTAGGGTTGAGCTTGTCGCCTCCTGTGCATATTACGCGTATTCTTGCGAGAGGTTCAGCGGGGATTTTCCCTTTCTCAACCGACATCATCAGGAATGAGATTATCGCAGGAACGACAAACATAACGTCAATTTTTGCCTCAGTGATAGCCCGTATAGTTGGCGTTGGGGGAAGGAATGACGGAGCAATAGCAAGCTTCCCGCCCATCGTAAGCGGGAGGATTATCGTTACAGTGTAGCCAAATGAATGGAAGTTAGGCAGCACGGTCAAGAATGTATCATTTCCGCTGAGGCTGGTTATTGTGTCATGGACGGCCTGACAGTTTGAGGCGAGATTTGTGTGTGTGAGTGGTACAGCTTTCGGGAGTCCTGTTGTGCCTGATGTGGCGAAAATCACAGCGAGATCCTCAGATTCGGGGGGCTGTGTATTGCCAGTGAACGCGGGAAGGCTCACGCTGTCAAGGCTGCATGTGATGAACGGCCATGACTCAGCAAGCTCTGGGATTTTATGTTCAGCCACAACCGCAAAGGGTTTTATGAGCGCAAGAGTCCCTGTGAGTGATTCGAGTCCGGCTTTTTCGTTGAGTGGGCAGAATATCCCGCCAAGTTTCCACACTGCAAGCGATAATGCCGGGATTAATGGCGAGTTCCTGAGCATGACGACGAGTTTTTGACCACGTGAGAACCCTGCACCGCGTAAAACGTTCTCGCAATTGCTGACCAGTGAAAGCAGATTTGCGCGGGTGTACCATTTCCCGTCCCACCAGTAGCAATTTTCTGAGGGGGATTCTTCAAGTTTTGGGATGATAATTTCTTCGAGGCGCATTAGTTTTTTTCCCTTTCTTTCTGGCGCAACACACGCCGCAAAATTTTCCCTGTTGCTGATATTGGAAGACTGTCAACAAATTCAATGCTTCTCGGCACTTTGTAGTGTGAGAGTCTTTCCTTGCAGAACTTCACGAGTTCACCCTCGCTGACTTCACAGCCCTGTGTCTTTATCACGTAGGCTTTTGGGACTTCTCCGCTAATATCGTTGGGCATTCCGACAACAACGGCCATGTTCACAGCAGGATGTTCAGCCAAAATAGCTTCTACCTCTTGCGGATAAACATTGAATCCCCCTACAATGATTATGTCCGTTACGCGGTCAAGTATGCTGATATATCCATCCGCGTCAATCTTCACATAATCGCCAGTGTTGAACCAGCCGTCAATGAAGCGTTCCTTGTTGATTTCCGGCGCGTGATAATACCCTGCTGTAACGGAAGGCCCTTTGCACCACAAAACCCCCTCGCCGGGAATTGGCAGAATCTCTCCTGCCTCGCTCCTGAGTTGAAGCTCAAAGCGCGGTAATGCCGGGCCAACAGTGCCGAGCTTACGTACAGAGGGATTCGGATTGACCGCAAGAACTGGTGAACATTCCGTGATGCCGTAACCTTCAATCACAGGGACTCCAAAAGCCGCCGTAACTCTGTCATCCATTTTGGGATTGTACCTATCACCCCCGGCAATGAGGAGCTTTATCCCCGATAACGTTTTCCCCTGGCGTTCAAGGAATGATGCGGCGAATCCGAGCATTGTCGGCACAAGTAGCAACACTGTAGGGTGTGTTGCCTCAACAGCCTTAATGACGTTTGACGGAGGCATGAATCCTGTAACGATGACTTGAGTCGCTCCAAGCACGAACGGCAATACACAGCATACGGTGAAGCCAAAAGCGTGGAAGTTCGGAAGGACATTGAGCAATGAGTCTTCCGGCCTCAAATCTGGGACGTGTTCAAGGCAGGCTTGTATGTTGTCGAGTATGTTGGCGTGGGTTAGGGGTACGGCTTTGGGGTCTCCTGTTGTGCCTGACGTGGAGAATATGACGGCTAATGTCTTGTCGTAATCATCTGCGGGCTGAGTCTTCCCCGTGAAATTTTCATTGCCCGTGAACCTCTCATTGCCGAATCTCGTGCAAGGCCATTCCGATTTTTTGAGCGCGGACTCCAAATCCCCCTTCACGCCTTCAGACAATATCACCGCAAACGGCTTCAACAGGTCAAGAGTCTTCAGCAGGGATAATTCCCCGGTCTTTTCGTTGAGGGGGCAGAACACACCTCCCAATCTCCAACACGCAAGAATCACGGCCAGTGTCATCGGCGAATTTGGCATCAATACCGCGAGCCTTTGACCCGCCGTAAATCCTGAAGCCCGCAAAACTTTCTCGCATTCATCCGCAAGCGTCATGAAATCTTTACGCGTCATCCATGCACCATTAAACCAGCAGCATTTATCCCCAGGCTTTGAGGATAAATACTCATCCATAATATTATTCAGCATTAATCCTTCCTCCTTATGACCGCAAACGCAATCGCGCCAATCCCCGCCAATAACGCCCCGAATGACTCACAGCCTCCGCCAGAACCGCCAACATTGCCGCCGCCATTTGACCCGCCGTTATCCGTAACTGTTACTGTGAAGCGTTCTGTCATTGACTGCCCCAAAGGATATGGAGTCGCCGTTACTGTTACATCCGCTGAACCTGCGTTGTTGCCAGCAATAAGCCTCACGGTATCATTCGAGACAATATCCGCCATGACAATATCAGCCCTTGATGAGGAGGCTGAAATAGTGTAGCTGACTCCTCCGCGAAGGTCTGAAATCGTGTAATCGCCTATTGTGATTTTCACCTCTGGCTTCAATGTCTCATATCTCCCAGCGGCTATAGTCCTGTCATCAATGCCGGAAATTACCGCCCGCATATCTGAGAACGGAATCGCTCCAACATAAACAGTGAATGCCCTCGCCGATAAAGTCTGCGCAGTTCCGTCAGCGTTCCAGCCGTGAACCCTCGCCGTGATGTATGAGCTTCCCATTCCTACGGCTGTTGCATGGCCGGAATTATCGATTGTTAGTACTGTGGGTGAACTTGAGAGCCATTCGACTCCGTAAGGCGGGTAATCCTTCACGTTTAGGGAGGCTGTTTCGGGCTGAATGTCAATGCTGAATGTTCCTGTGTCATTGATTTGGAGGTAAGGCAGGCCGTAAATTTCCGCGCTCGTTATTGCTACTGGCATGGCCTCATATGCTCCTGCGTCATAGCCTGAAAGTTGTGGGCGTGTATGTCCGGCCTCGTCAATGCTCAGAACGTAACCTGCTGTGTAAGGCACATAATCTCTTGCTGGCGAAATCCTCGAAAGCCGTATTACCCTCGTGTTGTCTTCACTCTCAACCTTTGGGACTCCGTTCTCCGTCATAAGGACGTTGCTTAATGTTTGCCCAGTGAGGTCTGTTGCGTCAAGGTCAAAATTTGATGAGCCTGCTACGTTGTAATGACTCCTGAAGTATCTTGATGACACCGCGTAAATGTCATTGCTTCCAGTGTTGCCGACTATCACGGATGACATTAGCGACATTTCCCCCTCAGCTAGTGCTACACCTCCACCATAAGCGGCCATGTTCCCGGCGATTGTGCAGTGTTTCAGGATGGTGTTAGCGTTCTCGTTGCCTCGCGTAACACTTACTGCCCCGCCGTAATCCCTCGCTGAGTTGCCCGTGAATGTGCAGTTGTTGAACTCCGCTGAAGCCTCTGTGCCGTCAATGTCAACAGCTCCTCCACTCCCTGAAGCTGCGTTGCCTCCCGTGAATGTGAGTCTGTTGAACACCGCTCGCCCTGAAGTTACGCGGAATAGCCTGCTCTGTGAGTTGCCGATGATTGTCGCTCCGTTGCCGTTAATGGTAACGTTTGACTCGATTGTGAGTTCGCGATTTAGGGATATGAGCTTTACGGATGGTGTTATGATGATTGAGCTGTCGCCTCCTTGATTGGCCTGCTGAATCGCCCAAGTAAGCGAGCCAGTTCCCTCAGAATTTCCGTTCACGACATTGAAGGCTAATGACGGAACAGCGAATGACAGCAGGAAAAATGAAAACGCAAAGAGCCTTCCTGCCTTTGAAAAATTGAGCATGAATAACGCATCCTCCTGTGAAAAATTTTGTGCGCGATGAAAATTTTACGCTTTACAGTTTATTTTATTATCGTTTGACTTGTAGTAGAATACCTAGCAACGCATATTATTTTCACATTCACAACTTCATATGTAACAATCCAAAGAGGGAGGGTTATTGTTTTCATGCCAAAACGTAACTGGAAAACTATGGACGGAAACGAGGCTGTCGCTCACGTAGCATACGCCTTCTCCGAAATGGCCACGATTTACCCCATCACACCATCATCACCCATGCCCGAACATATTGACGAATGGGCAGCGCATGGACGCAAAAACATTTTCGGCAAAACAGTGAAAGTAACCGAAATGCAGAGCGAAGCAGGAGCAGCAGCAGCCTGTCATGGAGCATTATCGGCGGGAGCATTGGCCAGCACCTACACGGCATCACAGGGCTTATTGCTCATGATACCGAACATGTACAAGATTGCAGGCGAGCTTCTTCCCGGCGTGTTCCACGTAACAGCAAGGGCAATTGCTATGCACGCGCTTTCGATTTTCGGCGATCATTCCGACGTAATGTCAACTCGTATGTGTGGCTTCACGATGATAGCGGGCGGTTCAGTGCAGGAAGCTCACGACATGGCCGCAGTAGCACACCTTACAGCCATTAAATCAAGCGTCCCAGTGTTGAATTTCTTTGACGGTTTCAGAACGTCCCACGAGATTCAGAAAGTTGACGCTTTCGATTATGCAGACCTCGCAAAGCTCGTTGACTATGACGCAATCGCCGCATTCAGAGACCGTTCAATGCGCCCCGAAAAGCCCTTCACGAAAGGTACAGCGCAGAACCCTGATATATTCTTCCAGGCAAAAGAAGCCTCACAGCCGTTCTATGATGCAGTGCCTGATATTGTCGCCAAATACATGGAAGACATCAAAGGCATTTGCGGACGTGAGTATCATCCATTCAGCTATTACGGCGCACCCGATGCGGAACGCGTAATTGTGGCTATGGGTTCAGTATGCCAGGCAATTGAAGAGACTGTTGACTACCTTAACGCAAAAGGCGAGAAAGTCGGCGTTATTGAAGTCCACCTCTACAGGCCATTCTCACCCAAATATTTCTTCAGGGCATTACCCGCAACGGTGAAGGCTATAGCAGTACTTGACCGCGTGAAGGAAGTCGGCGCACTCGGCGGACCTCTGTATGAGGATGTATGCTCGCTGTTTGTCGGGAATTGCCGCGCACCGAAGATTGTCGGCGGTCGTTACGGACTCGGCTCAAAGGACACAACGCCCAGCGACCTCAAGATGTGCTTCGACAACCTGAAGCTGTTTGAGCCTCGCAACGGATTCACGCTTGGAATCATTGACGATGTGAATGACAGCTCGCTTGTTCCTGATGAGCATATCAACGCCGCGGCAGAAGGCACAGTGTGCTGCAAGTTCTGGGGACTTGGTTCAGACGGTACAGTCGGCGCAAACAAGAACTCCATCAAGATCATCGGCGACCACACAGATATGTACGCACAGGGCTACTTTGACTATGACTCCAAGAAGTCCGGCGGTATCACAATGTCGCACTTGAGATTCGGCAAATCCCCGATAAAGTCAACATACCTCATCGACCACGCAGACTTCATCGCCTGCCACAAACAGGAATATGTGAATCAGTATGACCTCCTTCAGGGCATGAAGCCGGGCGGAACGTTCCTGCTCAACACACAGTGGACAACGCTTGAGGCACTTGAAGAGCATCTTCCCGCAAGCCTGAAGCGCAAAATCGCTACACTTGGCTGCAAGTTCTACGTAATCAACGCTGTTGACGAGGCGCAGAAAATCGGACTCGGTTCACGCACAAACACAATCATGCAGTCAGCATTCTTCAAGCTCGCGAAGGTTATCCCGATTGAAGACGCTGTAACCTACATGAAGGAAGCTATCGTGAAATCATACGGCGCAAAGGGCGAAGACATCGTGAAGATGAATTACGCGGCTGTTGATGCTGGCCTCGCTGGACTGATTGAAATCACAGTGCCGGAGTCATGGAAGACAGCTGAAGATACAGCCCACAAGCGTCCCGGACTGCCTACAGAGATTCCTGGATTCATCAGCTATCAGGTTGACACAATCAACGGCCAGAAGGGCAACACGCTTCCTTCAAGCGCATTTGTTGACGGCTTCGAGGATGGCCACTTCCCAGCAGGCACGAGCAAATACGAGAAGCGCGGAGTCGCCGTAAACGTCCCCGAATGGAACGGCGCAAAGTGCATTCAGTGCAACCAGTGTTCAATGGTATGTCCTCACGCGGCAATACGTCCGTTCCTGCTTAACGCTGAGGAGCAGGCAATCGCCCCTGAAGGATTCGGAGCTGTTGACGTGAAAGCCCCGAAACTCAAAGCTGCTGGCTACAAGTACAAGATGCAAGTTGACGTACTCGACTGCCTCGGCTGTGGAAACTGCGCGGACATCTGCCCGGTGAAGGCTCTCGAAATGAAGCCGTCAGCAACACAGACAGCAGAGATTGACCGCTGGACGTTTGCATTTGAGAACGTTGCGGATAAGGCCGATGCTGGCGACAAGTTCACGGTTCAGGGTTCACAGTTCCAGAGACCTCTGTTTGAGTTCAGCGGGGCTTGCGCGGGTTGCGGTGAAACTCCTTACGCCAAACTCATCACACAGCTTTTCGGCTCAAGAATGATAGTTGCCAACGCTACAGGCTGTTCATCAATTTGGGGTGGCTCTGCTCCGTCAATGCCTTACACAACAGACGCAAACGGACATGGCCCAGCTTGGGGTAACTCGCTGTTTGAGGATGCTGCTGAATACGGAATGGGCATGAAGCTGTCATTGAATGTCATGGTGAATTACCTCACGTCAGCGGCTGAAGCTCTGTGCAAGATGGATGAAGTTCCTGCTGAGGTCAAAGAAGTGTTGCAGGGCTGGCTTGATGCACATCTTGACGGTGAAGCGAGCGTTGCGGCGGCGGCAAAGGTTGAGGAATGCCTCGATAAGCTGTTCTGCTGCTGCGATGAATGCGGCGGAGCTACACAGTTCAGCGAGGCGGCCATGAAGGAATTTTGCACTCTCTGCGAGTACAAAGACTACCTCGTCAAAAAATCCGTCTGGATATTCGGCGGAGATGGCTGGGGCTATGACATCGGTTACGGCGGACTCGATCACGTACTCGGAAGCGGCGAGGATGTGAACGTTCTCGTCCTTGACACGGAAGTTTACTCCAACACGGGCGGTCAGTCGTCAAAGTCAACACCTACAGCGGCAATAGCACAGTTTGCGGCATCAGGTAAGCGCACACGCAAGAAGGATCTCGGCAGAATGGCCATGACCTATGGAACAGTGTACGTTGCTCAGGTTGGAATGGGAGCAGACAAGAATCAGCTCATCAAAGCCCTCAAGGAAGCCGAAGCTCACAAAGGCCCGTCCCTGATTATCGCATACGCACCTTGCATCAATCACGGAATCCGCGCCGGAATGGGCAAAACACAGGAACGCACAAAGCTAGCTGTCGAAAAAGGCTACTGGCATCTGTACAGGTATAACCCTGATGTTGAGGCAGGCAAAAACCCGTTCACGCTGGACAGCAAAGCACCGAAGCTGTTTGACGATGAGGCAGCATTCGTGAAGGACTACAAAGAGTTCCTCATGGGCGAAGTGAGATACTCATCATTGAAGAGGGGCTTCCCCGCAATCGCTGATGAGCTTTTCGACAGGAACGCCGCTGAAGCAAGAGAACGTTACCTCACCTACAAGGCTCTTGCCGAAATGGGAGCGATTCCAGCCGCCGCGAAGTAATATCGTCCACAAAAGAATAACGGCAATCACAGTCGGGTATAAGCGATTATGCCCGGCTTTTTTGATACCTATGGAGGGATGTTTTCATGAAGATACGTTTTAACGCTAGGCGCAAGGGAATGACTCTTGCAGGAATGATGATAGTGATTGCGGTGATAGCTGTCCTCGCTACTATGATGATGTATTCCAGCACAGAAGCTATAGCAACCGCTAAGGCCACGCAGATAATCGCCAATCTCCAAATACTCAAGCGGGCAACAATAGCATGGTATGTTGATAACCGCGACAAAGTACAGCCCGATGGAAGGGTCAAAATTGGGGACATAACACAGCCTATTCAGCAATTTACGGATGAACAACTGAAGCTCGCAAGTTATCTAAGCCATTTGAGCGGGACTGGCCTTAATGTCAATAAATCTACTGCCAAATATGACTCGAATACAGGCAACAGCAACACTAACTTGAAAGAAGGCTATTACCGCATATGCGACGGCGGCACAGTAAAAACGGCTGTCTCGTTCGATGTGAATGGAAAGGCTACACATTGGAAGGAAACTGAATATCACAGAAACAGATGGTACGTTGGTTATGCTTTTAAGGCCGATGAAGGACTTGTGAGAGAGAAAATCAAGGGTCGCCTGGAGTCGGCGGGCGTGTTCTTTGGAACTGCTGACGCTCACGAAGATACCTACAACGATAACAGCGCAGCCGTGTGGATGCGAGTACTTTAAGGAGGACACAACATGACTCGGAAGCGCAGAGGCTTCACGCTACTGGAGATGCTGATTGCAATTGCGGTGCTTGGGATATTGTCTGCCGTTACGCTTTTCTCAACCCTCAACATGACCGCTTCAGCTGAGGCCAATAACGTAATCACCAACATGATGCACCTCAAGACAGCTGTCCTAATGTGGTACAAGGAAAATTCTTCGAGAGTAACTAGCTCATACCAAATTAAGACTGGCACAACTACACCACAGACGCTCAGCAATTTTTTTAGGGATCACAGAGATGAGATATTGAAATATCTTGACAATAAAACTTCGCTTACTATTACTGGTGGATCAGGAAATACAGGTGATTATTCTCTTTTCTCCGCAAGCAATACATCACAATGGTACGTCATATACAACCTAGGCCCAAGAAAATACTCATCAGACAAAGAAGACAAAGAAGACGCATCAGACATGGAAGCCCCAAATATGAGAATTAGGGAGAAACTTGCAGGGAACGCAAAAACATACGGGCTTTCCGGCAAAAATAGTGATGGCACTTTGAACAGCGTTTACACGAACGAGCAATTTGTCTATATGCTAATCATCGACTTCAACAAATAACAATCCCAGAGCAAAACACAAAGCAATCAAACACGCGTTCTTCTCTCAAAGGGGAGGACGCTATTTTTTGCTGTATTATAATGTTCCAATCACCCAAACTTTCAGGAAGAAGGAATCTATCATGCAATTCAGGCGTTTTGGCAGCAAGTACTTTTTGCGCATCGACAAAGGCGAAGAAATTATGTCATCCCTCAAAGCCTTTTGCATCAAGGAGAAAATCACACTCGCTGAGGTCAAAGCATTAGGTGCTGTCGATGATTTCGAGGTTGGACTCTTCGACGTTGCCGAGAAGAAATACCACGCCAATCACTTCACCTTCCCCGCCGAAATCGTCAGCTTATGGGGGACAATCACCACTAAGGACGGCGAATATTACGCCCACATTCACATGAGCGCAGGAGACTCGCAAGGCCATGTTTACGGAGGCCACCTCAATACCGCAAGAGTCAGCGCAACATGCGAGATGATTGTTGATGACATATCTGAAGGCGGCTCAAATGGCTTCACTGTCGAACGCAAATTCAATGATGATGTAGGGCTGAATCTCTTTGAGTTCATAGACTGACAGCCCCAATGCCCCGCCCAGTAATTGACAGCCTCACAGGATTATTGACTCGCGAATCCTTCCACAGCCGCGCAGGGGAAATCCCTCCCGGCGGACTTGCTGTAGCTTGGTTCAACCTCGACAACTTCAAGATGTTCAACAAGAGATTCGGCTTCAGCAGAGGGGACGAAATCCTCAAAGAAATAGCTCTCATACTCGGTAACATATTCCCATCCTCAAAAAGCCTCATAGCAAGATTCTCAGATGACAATTTCGTTGTCCTCACTGACTGGGCTACGGTTGAAACATGCATTGACACAGCTCAGGAATATTTGTACGCACTCCATGAAAACGTAACGTTAAGACTCAGGGCAGGCATCTATTTCCCCTCAGATGATGACGATATACGCTCCTCATGTGATAGGGCAAAATTGGCGTGCGATTCCATCCGCAAGAATCATTCTGTCAGCTCTTGCATGTTCCATGACGGAATGAGCCGAGAATTAGCCCTCCAGCAGCATATACTTGACTTCCTCGAAAGCTCCATGAAACTCGGAAATATAACCGTCCTGTATCAGCCTATAGTGAGGTTATCCACCGGGAAAATCTGTGAGGCTGAAGCCCTTGCAAGATGGAATGACCCGGAAATAGGCATAATATCCCCCGCAAAATTCATCCCAACTCTTGAACAATACCGCGAAATACACAAGCTCGACATTTACGCTATGAGGAATGTATGCGCTGATTACAAGATTAGGCGTGAAGCTGGCCTGCCATTATTGCCCGTGTCAGTGAATCTATCACGTCTTGACTTTGAGCTTTGCGACATCATAGAGGAAATTGAATCGGCTGTGAGTCTTTGTGGCATTCCACGTAAGATGATGAGGATTGAAATCACCGAGAGCATTAATGATGAGGATATGACAGCGTTGAATCTGGGCATCGAAAAATTCAGGATGATGGGCTATGAGGTCTGGATGGATGATTTCGGATCGGGCTATTCATCGTTAAACGTGCTGAAAGATTACAGCTTTGACACGATAAAATTCGACATGAAATTTCTGCATGGCTTTGACGTGAACAAATCTGAGAAGGCGAAATACATAATCAGCTCAAATCTCGAAATGGCCAGGCTTATGGGTATGCAGGCTCTTGCTGAAGGCGTTGAAACGGAAGAACAGTTAGAGTATTTGCGGTCAATAGGCTTTGACAAGGCTCAAGGGTATTACTTTGGGCGGCCTATGGGACTTGATGAGATATTCGCGCTTGAAAGGGGGATTGAAACGGCGGTGGAATGATGATTTTTGCGTCTCGTGCGGTAAAATAGCCTCATACATTCCCGCTTGAATTTCACACACATAAGGAGGCGTTTAGCGCATGGTCAACCGTCATATAAACAGGCTGATTCATTTTGCTCTTCACCACAAACTTATCACGCCGCAAGATTCAACATGGGCGGCAAATTCACTGATAGGCATTCTCGGAATACACTCATTCGAGCCTGAAGACATACACGAAACCTTCACGGCCTCACCCGATTCAATTCTCGCTGAGATACTCAACTGGGCAGCCGAAAACCACATAATCGAGAACACAGAAACAGAACGCGATTTGCTTGACACGGAATTAATGGGGGCATTAACCCCGCGGCCGTCAGATGTCATTGCGGAGTTTGAGTCCCTCATGGCCGAATCCCAGGTTAAGGCTACGGATTACTTTTACGGACTCGGCGTTTCATCGAACTACATACGCTCGGAGCGCACCGCCAAAAATATCTGCTGGAAGACGGCAACAGATTTCGGCGAGCTCGATATTACAATCAACATGTCAAAGCCCGAAAAAGATCCCCGCGACATTGCCAAAGCCAAAACGATAAAATCAACGGGCTACCCCAAATGCCTCTTATGCCGCGAAAATGAAGGCTTTTACGGCCACCACGCTCACCCAGCCCGCCAGAACATTCGACTCATCCCCGTAACGTTACAGGGCAAAACATGGTACTTCCAATACTCGCCATACAGCTACTACAACGAACACTGCATTGTGCTGGACGAAAATCACGTGCCTATGCTCATATCTCGTGAGACATTCGGGAATCTCTTTGCGTTCGTGTCATTATTCCCGCATTACTTCATCGGCTCAAACGCTGATTTGCCCATCGTGGGAGGCTCAATACTCTCACATGACCACTACCAGGGCGGGCGGTATGTCTTCGCAATGGAGCTTGCGCCAATCGAAAAGGTGTACGCAATCAGCAATCCCGAAATCACAGCCGGGCGCGTCAAGTGGCCAATGTCGGCAATACGTCTCCGCTCAAAGAACCCTGAAGCCCTTGTGAATCTCGCTGATCGAATATTATCGGCGTGGCGCGAATGGACAGACGAGTCAGCCGGGATTCTCGCGTATTCTGACGGTGAACCACACAACACGATTACACCTATTGCCCGCAGAAAAGGCGCGGACTATGAGCTTGATTTAGTGTTGCGTAACAACAGGACGAGCGAGGAACATCCTTTAGGGATATTCCATCCACATGCAGAAGTCCATCACATCAAGAAGGAGAATATCGGACTGATTGAAGTCATGGGGCTTGCGGTGTTGCCTGCGAGGCTGAAAACTGCGTTGGAGAAAATTTGCTCGGCGTGGCTTGAAGGGAAATCGACTCTGCCTTCAGAGCTTGAAGCCCACGAAAAATGGTATGAGGGATTGCGGGCGAAATATGACGGCTTGAAGGGTGAACAGGAAGCGCGGAATATGTTGCGTGATGAGGTTGGGCATGTGTTCACGCAGGTATTGACTGACAGCGGGGTATACAAGCGTACGGCTGAAGGGCTTGCGGCATTCGATAAGTTTGCACAGGAGGTATTACGGTAATGGACATGAAAAAATTTCGTGCGTATGTGGGAAATTCGGAGCAGGTTTGCGGAGTTAGGCGCGTGATTCTTGACGAGGGAAAAGCACGGGGAATCTCAATGTATCAGGTAACGACATCGGGAGGGCTTGAGCTTGACATTCTCCCCGACTCGGCACTTGACATAGGGCACCTGCGCTACAAGGGAGTCAACATCAGCTACACCACGAAGAACGGCTATGACTCCCCCGCGAAATTCCAGCCTATTGCGGGTGAGTTTGGGCGTTATTTCCCCGGCGGAATGCTCTTCACATGCGGACTACTTTCAGCCGGCCCGGAGAACACTGACTCGGATGGGACATTTCACCCCCTTCACGGACGCTTTCACGGTATAGGGGCGCAAGGGCTTTGCGGGTATGTTGACGGGGAAAATATCATTGTCGGCGGCGAGATTCGCGAGACAGCGCAAGGAGGCTACTGCTTCAGCGTGAGGCGGAAATACACTATTCCCGCGTTCGGGAGCGAAATACTACTTGAGGACGAAATCACCAACCTAACGCCAGCACCAGCAGAGTATATGATGCTGTATCACATGAATTTTGGCTGGCCAATGCTGAGCGAGTCTGCCTCGCTTGATTTCCCAGAGAAGCGCAAGGTTACGCCGAGGACTCCTTACGCGGAAAAAGGTCTGAAGAATCACACGGAGTTTTGCGCACCCATTGACGGCGAAGAAGAGCAGGTGTTCTTCCACGAAATGGAGAATGAAGCGTTCGTGAGGCTGAAGAATCCTGAGTTGGGCATAACGGCTGAGATTTCGTGGTCGCTGGATAGCCTGCCGATTTTGGCGGAATGGAAGAACATGGCCAGCGGTGATTACGTTCTTGGGCTTGAGCCGTCAACGTGCTACATCATGGGGCGTGAGCGTGAATGCCGTGAAGGGAGAATGACGAGGCTTGAGCCTTATGGGAGCGTGAAAAACTCTGTGAGGCTGAAACTTTCAGGGGATGTGAAGTGAAGCAGGACATAACGAGGATAAAGCACTACGCGCTAATACAGAAAATGTGCCTGATTGACGATGAGTTAATGGAGGCGTGTTTTGCGGGTCATAAAGAATGCGTTGAATTGCTGATACGCGTGATTCTTGGACGTGATGACCTCGTTGTAAAGTCGGCGCATGTGCAGAAAACGCTAAAAGGTATAAGGCGTTCAGTAAGGCTTGATATTTACGCGATTGACAGCAAAGGCAGAAGGTACAACATAGAGTTTCAGCGGCTAGACTCTGGGGCAGTTCCTCAGCGGCCACGCTTCAATTGCAGCATTATTGACGTGTCGAGCCTCAAGCCTGGTCAGGATTTCACCGAGTTGCCAGAAGTGTATGTGATATTCATCACGGAGCATGATGTGCTGGGTTATGGCCTGCCACTGTACACGATTGACAGGGTAATCACGGAGAACGGTCAGCCTTTTGGGGATGGCTCACACATTGTGTACGTGAACTGCGAGCATCAGGACTCTGGGACGGCATTGGGAAGGCTTGTGCATGATTTGATGTGCAGGGATTCCGGGGATAAGTACTATTATGATGCTCTCGGTGAAAGGGTGAAATACTTGAAGGAGGATCAGAAAGGGGCAAGAAAAGTGAGCGGCATTATGGAGCAACTTCTGAAAGAGCAACAGAAAAAACACGAGGCGGCCATGAAAGAGCAGCGGAAGAGCTTTGCGATGAAAATGCTTGAGGGCGGGAAATTAGCCCTGAAAGAAATCGCAGAATATTCCGGGCTATCTCTTGCGGCAGTGAGAAGGCTCGCGAAAACTCTTCAGGCTGGGCAGTAAGTCTTCACGCAGGGGCATCATGAGTCTGTGGTGTCTCTGCGTGATTTTGCGTTTAGGTGGGAAGAATAGCCCTGAAGGGAGCAAGAAAAGTGAGCGGAATTATGGAGCAACTGTTGAAAGAGCAACAGAAAAAACACGAGGCGGCCATGAAAACGGCCATGAAAGAACAACAGAAGAGCTTTGCGGTGAGGATGCTTGAGGGCGGAGAGTTAGCTCTCAGCAAAATAGCAGAATATTCCGGGCTATCTCTTGCGGCAGTGAGGAGACTCGCGAAAACTCTTCAGGCCGGGTACTAAATATTTCACGCAGTGGCATCATGAGTCGGTGGTGTCTCTGCGTGATTTTGCGTTTATGGGCGGGAATGTTCAGCGAGGACTCTTGCGCGGGCTGTGTTATCGAATGGCCATAATTCACCGAGCTTGTACCCCCATTCATCAGGTGTGATTTCCTCAAGGCCGTTGCCGTTTGCGAATGTCATTTCACCGAAATATACGCGCCCTCCAACAACGTACAAATCGACTCTGACATGGCCGAATCCCTCACAAAGTTTAGTCGCAATTCTCTTCATAGCCCCGAAACTTTCAGGGCATTTCACAGCCTCTTCGTAATTCCCGTAATGGTATTGATTGAACGGCTGAAGCTCCCAATCAAGGTTATACATGTTGCGTTTATGGTTGGTGTATCTGTCAAAATCAACCCAGCAGTAACACGGTCTCCCGTCAAAACATAAAAACTTGTAGTCATTTATCGCGTCGCCTAAATACCGTTCAATGATTATCTTGTGCGGAATGTCCCTGTAATGCATCTCGAATCCCATCCACGCAAAGTTATGTCCCATGTGCAAATCATATTTCCGCCTCATCAAGGCCATGTTGAGCTTGTGTTTGTCCTTCACGAGCGTAACGCTCCCGGAGTCATGGCTGCACTTGATGACGAACGAGTCCGGCAATGCGTCAAAATCAATGTCATCAAACGAGTCATACACACCGATTAACGGCACGAGGTATTCCCCGCCGATTTTCTCCGTAACCCATTCACGCACGGCAACTTTATCCGCAAGTTTGGCTTTCATGGAGGAAGGCATGTAGAGCTTTGAGACGTGTATTTTCTCGTTGTAGGTCTGAGGGTTCTCCCAGTTGAGTTTGCGCCCAAACATAGCTTCATATTGT
>JAFSKY010000208.1 GCA_017448685.1 Synergistaceae bacterium | reverse complement strand
TCCTCAAACAGTGAGAGTTGTTGCTGGGCGATTGGACTCCCGGCGTAACATGTCGCTATGAGTTTGCGCAGTCCTAGCATGTTGAAGCTTGTCGCGAAGTACTCAAAGAATGCGCTCTCGTAGGGATCATCACAATTGCATAAGACGGTCTTACCCTTGAACAGAGGCATGTAATACATCAGTTCGTGTTCTATGTCGCGTAAGTCCGTGTAAAACTCATCCTGCCTTGCCCGCGCCGCCTCTTGAAGGGCTCTGTTCTTCGCCATTGTCCGCGCCTCCCGTTCATGTTTCATTACATTATATGTCCTACAAGCCTCACTGTTTGCGCCATTGTGCATAGTGATATTATATTCACGCAATCCACACTTGTAAGGAGGAATCTTTTTCACCATGCGCAATTTACTCTGCGAAATTCTCGCACTCGCCTTCGTATGTTCCCCAGCATTCGCCGATGAGCCAGCAAAACGCCCCCTCGCAAAATTCCAAACCTCAATGGGCGATTTCACCATTGAACTTTATTCCGACCTCGCACCCAACACCGTCAAAAACTTCACAGACCTTGCACGCAAAAACTTCTATGACGGCGTAATCTTCCATAGGGTAATCGACAACTTCATGATTCAGGGCGGCGATCCAACTGGCACAGGCAGAGGCGGTCCCGGCTATGTCATTCCTGATGAGTTTGGCGAAGGACTCAAGCATGATGCTCCCGGCATCCTCTCAATGGCCAATGCAGGCCCGGACACAGGCGGCTCACAGTTCTTCATCACGCTCGTACCGACCCCGTGGCTTGATGGTCATCACGCGATTTTCGGCCATGTTGTAGAGGGGATGAATGTCGTTGAGGCTATTGGCCACACAAAAACTAACAGGCAGGATAAGCCCCTGAAAGATGTCGTAATCAAGACCATCACAATAGAGGAGTAACGCACGATGAACAGAAAAGTATACGTAACACGCACCCTTCACAACTCAGTAATGCGGGCGTTAGGCAACATCTGCGAATATGACGTGAACCCAGAAGAAAGACTCGCAACACGTGAAGAACTCATCAATGCCGTGAAAAATTACGCGGCAATAATCACCATGCTCAATGATCCTATTGACGCTGAATTAATCGCACAGGCCGGGCCAGACCTCAAGCTCATAGCCAATTACGGAGTCGGCTTCAACAATATTGACGTGAAAGCGGCCAATGAACGCGGAATTTACGTAACCAACACCCCCGATGTTCTCACGGACGCAACAGCTGACACGGCGTTTACCCTAATGTTCGCTTGCGCAAGGAGAGTCATTGAGGGCGATAACATTGTGCGCACAGGCTCTTTCATGTGGGCTCCCAAATACATGCTCGGCTATGACATCACAGGCAGGACTGTGGGCGTTATAGGTGCTGGGAGAATAGGCACGAATTTTGCGGTGAAAGCGGCAAGAGGCTTCAACATGAAGGTACTGTACTACAGTCGTAGCAGCTCACTTCACATTGAATCAGTTGGAGCGCAGAGAGTCGGACTTGAGGAGCTGTTAGAGCGTTCTGACTTCGTGAGCATTCATGTTCCTCTCACGCCAGCTACACATCACCTTATAGGCGCAAAAGAACTCGCCAAGATGAAGCCTGACGCAATACTCATCAACACATCAAGAGGGCCTGTAGTCGATGAGAAAGCACTTGCTGACGCTCTCACGAGGAAGGTTATTGCTGGGGCTGGGCTTGACGTTTACGAGCATGAACCAGACGTTGAGCCAGCGTTGAAGACGTTGCAGAATGTTGTATTGCTCCCTCACATAGGTACAGCGACATTCGGAACGCGCAAAGAGATGGGCTTCATGGTGATACGGAATATAGAGGCCGTATTTGCCGGGAAAGAGCCTCCACAGATGGTGAGAGTCTAGCATGAAAGCTGAGGAACTGAGAAAACTTTTGCCCCCACGCCCTGAAGACATGCACAAGGGCTTCCGGGGAAGGCTCATGATTGCGGGAGGCTCGGTGCGTTATCCGGGCGCGCCTGCTTTGAGTGCATTGGGGGCTTTGAGGAGCGGTGCTGGAGTCGTTACCATATTGTCGCTTCAAAGAGTGTGCG
>JAFSKY010000207.1 GCA_017448685.1 Synergistaceae bacterium | reverse complement strand
CTAGCAAATCTATACAGCTTGTTACTGTGTTCACGGCTGATGCTGTTATGTCATTCACGGCTGCTGACCCCTTGCGATATGACTCTACCTTCAACAGGTCAACCGCTATGTCTTTCACGCTCTGAAACGTCTCATACTTCGCCCGCGCTATAACACCTTCACGACCAGGCGCATTTATCTCATCCAATGCCTTCAGACGTTCACGCTCTGCCTTTACGCCGTCTTCATATGTGAGTGTTGACTCATTCTTCACCGCGTCTGTTACGTAATCCACAAATCCCAATGGTTTGGCTTCTGTCCCAGTCATCCACGTCTCAGACTCCATCATGCGAATAATCTCATCATGTGGAAGTCCTGTGCGTGTGGCATATATCCCAGCAATCGAATCGCGTATCTTCGTGAGCAACTCACTCATGGCGGCCATGTCTGAAGCATCTCCGAATACTCCGCCCATAGGGTTATGGATCATCATTAGGGCGTTGGAAGGCATGTAGATTTCATCGCCCGCCATTGCGATAACACTTGCTGCACTCGCGCATAATCCATCGACATATACCGTTACCCGGCATTCATGACCTTTCAGCCAGTTGTACAGGGCTAATGCCTCGAACACATCTCCGCCACCGGAATTTATCCGTAACGTTATTGACTCAGAGTCCGCGTCTAAGGCTTTCAATAGGGCGCGGGCTGTTATGCCTTGCTCGATTGAATCGTAAATATATACTTCGTTGTCATTCTTGATGCTGTACACTGTTAAGCTCCTTTCTCATCATGCTATAATTCTTTCATCCCATTACTTTTTGAGGTGAAATATCATGACTTTACGCGAAAAACTCACGCGCAGAAATCACTTACCTTTTCACTTGTGGCATAAATATTTGTGGCGGTCTTTTTGGCTTATGGTTGGGGGGTTATCGCTCGCTTGGATTGCAGCGGGAGCTTTCACCGTTTGGCTTCTTAGGGGGTAATTCTATGAATGACGATGAAAAATACGTGCGCAAAGACATTCACGAAAAAGATACCGACATCCTCGCGCAGGCTATAAACAACACTAACGACAGAATCGACGATGTTAAAGACTTCATCACATGGGGGCTTACTCTGCTGGGAATTATCTTCGTCATCGTTCAATTAGGGGTAGGCTACCTGCTCTATTTGCTCACTCAAAAGCCTTAACGCGTCCCCATTAAGCCCCTTTCACGCTTTAACGCCTTCATATTCAGGTCAAAATCTTCCCCAGTCAATTCCCCCGTCTCACGCTGATACGTACTGAATCCATGTTGCACCTTCAAGATTGACGCGTTGACTTCCTTCACTGGGTCAAGCTGACCTTGTGCAGGGCCTGTCCATGTTGACCACGCATATAGCTTCCTCGTGTAATCGTCATCGTAATACCCGGGTGCTTGGATGCGTCCTTTCATGACTGCCTCAGATAACCATTCCTCATATATTGGCTGGCAGAAATTTTCCGCAAACCACGAGCGCCAATACCTGAACAGCTTCCACGCCTCCAACAATGCACCTCTGGACGCGCTATAACTGGCTGTGAAGTGCAACATCAACAATTCCGCCGGAATACCTAAACAGCCTCCGATTTGACGCACTAAGCTCATCACGAACGCGTCAAAACTCGTATTGGGACGATTAGGACTCACGCTTACGGGCTTTACCCCCTCGGGCAAATCCATTATTGCTCCGTACATTTCCTGCTGTGAGATGCCTTCAAGGCCGGGCGCTTCCCCTAAACCTTGCTCGCTGGCATATTCCTCTTCTCCTATTACGCCGTCATTACGTTGCTCATGTTCAAAGAATATTGCATACACATTGCTTACATTCAAGGGGAGGCGCTAATTCCCCCCGGCGATTATCGCTCCTGCATGTTTCCATACAGATTAGACTATCTCTTACCCATAACATATGGGCTTGACCTTTTCGAGTCGCTTGACCCTACGGACTCTCGCGTCCTAGTCGTTGAATGTTGCGCTCTTCACGCCTTCACTGCTGATGACCCATTCAATCGCGTTTAGGCTTGCACCTTGCGCTATCCTCATGATTTTTTCTGCTTTCACTGCCTTCACGTTTGGACTTGTCTCATTCCTGCGTTGTGGCTCATGAGGCTTTAGGGATTGCCAGCAATTAAATCAATCGTTTCTGCGTCCTCATTACTGGGAACGGAGGATGTATCTTATCCCGGAGACTACAGCCGCCATTAACTCCGCATCCGTGTAACGCCCTAACTGTTTGAGCTGCTCTATCACGGGCGCTAAATACGGGACTCCTCTATGCTGTGAGATTCGTTCAGGGTTGATTAGGTGAATGATGTTGCGACGATTGTCGGTGCTATATAGCGGGACTCGGCGGTATTCGAGGCGTGGTTGATTGCTCAGTTCAGAGTCGGGATGACGGTTTGCTATCCAGTAGGCACAAGGACGGCCGTATGAGTCTAATTCGACTCCTTCGTCTATCATCACTCCCGGAGGCTTTAGCATCGGAGTCGCTAATCTGTCAGACTCTATCAGCATTACTTGTAGCCCGTAAACATGGCCATGCGAATCACCCTCACGAAGAATCGCTAAGCATTCCCCGTCAAGCAACAACGCTCTGAACGCTGACACTTGCAACTCGTAAAAACTCTGCATTCGACAAAAATCAGCATCCTTACTCGCTGCCCAATAATCAAACTCAGACTCAGCTTTGGCTGCCCATTTCCGCGACTCAGACTCGGCCATGTTCAATAGCTCCGGGTCAATGCGAACATTGAGCTTCAAGCCGCTTCCTATGGCGTTTAGGGTTAATCGGTCAATCGCCCCACGCCCTAATGGCCCGCCACCGGCGTATAAATCCCGTGAACGTTCGCGCAATAAGGGTAAATTTTGGGAGATGTCCTCATGAGGGGATTTCGATGCGCTTACCCAGTGTAGGAGGCTCGTTTTGCCACGTGAGGCTCCGTGATGTGAGTAGCCAGAGTTCTTTATCTGCATCTGTTGTTCCATTTTTTGACCGCCTCGTCTGCATCAATTCCGGCTGAACCTACTGCTAGACAATTATCGCATTGCACATGAACTCCGCCGCCCCTGTCAAATATCGCTACCGTTAAGCCACCTTTGATGCTGGGATATTCTCCGCAAAATGGACATTTCTTTAACACGCCTACGCTCAATGTTATATCCTCCTTGCTTGATACGTGTATGTTCATGACTTCACACCTTCACGTGGAATACCCCCGTCCCACAACTCAACCGCCCGCGAAAACTGCGCATCATGCCTCGCTATTGGGTCATATGCCCCCATTGCCCCACATTTCATGCATCTCACGGAACACTCATTACCGAATGCTCCGCGACCCTGGTACACTAGATGAGGTTGCGCACCGCAAAAAGAGCAACATTTCACCGTCAACGGCTCATCAAATAGCGTAAGGTCTCTCATCGTAATATCCTCCGCGCCTTGTACATATTCGCACCGTCAGCAGGAACTACATACCGTATACGACTCCGCACAACCCTAAAGCCGGACTCCGCTTCAATACGCCGTATTTCGTCCTCTAGCTCCGCTATCATCTGTATCACCTTCCCCAAGTCGGCACGAGTTAGCTTTAAACCTTCAATCTCGTACGATTGCCCAGTCAATATTGCTTTTTCCGCACGGTAATACATCAATAACCGCGCCCGTAATATCTCTAATTTCTCGTTCACTTTCTCACCTGCCCATAAAAAAACAGCCCGTCTTTCTTGACGAACTGCCTTTACACTTCTTGAGGAGATTTCTTTACTGCACCTGATTGTGTCCGGCTATATTATACCGCAGGCGCTAATCCTTTCTTGATGCGAGACTCGTCGATTTCCATCCCGGGATTCTCGCGCCGTATCACTGCTGTGTACACTTCCGTGTCGGCGGGAACATACTGCACAAATCCGTGTTCGGGGCGGGGTATGTCATACATGTTTGACGCGGGAGGAATTTCATCCCCATCATATTCCATCGTCCATAGCATAGCATTCAAAGCATCTTCGGCCATGTATAACGCCTCATGACGATTCCAGCCACACGTCAAGCATCCACGTATATCGGGAAAACTTACATTCCAGCCCTTTTCGACTGGATCATACTCAAATATTGCCGGATATACATACTTCATAATGACATGATTCTATCACAGCCGCATTCCTCGCCTCACAAACCCCCGCGACACCTTACGTACGCTCTTTTGCGCTGGCTTCTCCCCAGATTTTTCGGCTTGTCGACGCTTCATGTCAGGATTCAATATCGCAAACGCTCCCATTGCATAAACTCGACAGTCAAGTGGCTCATTCCGTACGTCTTTACGTCGCTGCTCCCATTCAATCCTATCATTGCCATGTACACGCTTGATCACCATTCGCTCAGACAATAGCCCAGCAAAATACTTCCTGTCATAGCCACGATAATAGTTCTCGGGATCATCGGGAAAATGACAGTAACCACCGGCTCCGCGTTCGGCCTGTAATCGCGAAAACAGCTCTCCTTTGAGCGTGCTGACTCCCAATATGAATAGCCGCAACCTGTAACGCTCCAATTTAGACACTCTTACGGGGGGCGTCCCAAATGTACCACGTCCGATTATCGCAAACACATTACGCCTCGCTCGTCCGCGGCAATATCTATACACTTCTTCCGTGTAATGCCCGCCTGAATCCACACAGGCACACGAGACTTTAAGGCTTGTGCCGTCTGCGTAATGCCATTCTCGCAACAATAGCTCATCTAACACGTTCCACACTTCAGGCATTCCGGGATTACCATATATCACCCTGTAAGCGATGCCATATGACTCACCGTTCAGGCCATGTCCGAGAATCTCACACTCCAAACGGTTATCTTGCGTGTCAATCCCAGCTGTTAGCACAAGTACTTCATCGGGTAATTCGGAGGGGTATTTGTCGCGGTGAAACTCTAACTCTTCAACCTCAAGCGTTCCAGCTGCCTCTTCATATGGCCGTCCCAATACCGTATTCGTCCACACTTTGACATTCTCATTACCATTCCGACGAGCTTCCTCATACTGACTCACGATTTCGCCCCATGTTACCCACGGTGATGCAAGCGCATTAACGTGAAATCCCCGCACACGAGACTCATTTTGCGCTTGCCATTTCCCACGAGGCTGATTGCTCTTCCAATCGGACTCGCTCCCTTCATGGCCACATTTGCGACATATCATTACAGGTTGCGTTTTGCCCTCATACATGACGTTCTCCCATTCTAGCGGCGTATACGTCCCACATTTCGGACATGGCACTTCCCACACTTCACGCGTTGATGCGTCATATTCCTTCTCAATGCGCGATATTCCCATTATCGTTGGCGTTGATACAAGTATGATTTTGCGATTCCAGAAATTTGCTGTGCGCTTCATGGCCAGATTCAACGGATCGCCCTCAGAGCCTGCTGACATGGGGTAACGGTCTACCTCATCGCAAAGCAATATCCTGATTGGGCGTGAGGCTAATCCGGCTGGTGAGTTTGCTCCGGCTATGGTGATATGACCGCCGGGAAATGTCTTGTGCAGTAATGTGTTGCCGGAATCACGGCTGCGGGGGTCTTTGATTTTGCCATTTAGGGCGGGGGTATCTCGGATCATCGTGGCGAGTCTGTCCTTGCTGAATGATTCCCCCATTTCAAGAGTCGGCTGTAGCATAAGAATCGGGGAAGGTTCTTTGTCGATGTAATAGCCTATGACATTGAGCAACAACTCTGATTTCCCGATTTGCGCCGCCGTCATCATTACTACACGCTCGCATGAAGATGAACATATTGCGTCCATCATGGCTCGTTGATAGGGGGCGCGGGAGGTGTTCCAGTTGCCGGGCTCGGAACTGGCTTCGGGGGGTAATCGGCGGTAAGAGTCTGCCCATTGCGATATTGTCAGGTCGGGAGGGGGCGAAAATATCTCATTCGGAAATTTCATAATCCCGCGTAAAACTCCGCTTCCGTTATTCCCATTTGACGCAGCATCTTATGCCATACTGGCGGAGGCACTTCACCCTTGCCATGTGATAATTTCGTTACACGCTCTACTCCGCCTGATACTTTCTTGTAGTATTCGTGATCCGTATCTTTGAACAATACCCAGCCGTTACGCCTCAGATATTTTCGCACGTGGCTTTTCTTAGGCATTCTAGCAATTCTCCCTCTGATGATACCAGTATCTTCAGCAAGTAGGGTAATTGTTCCTCGCGTCCTTTGCGCCATTCGTCAACATGATCTCCCGTTACACGCCCCCAGTCTTTCAGGCTATGTGCTAATTCTCCGAGTGTCTCTTCATACGTCGCTCCGTAATCGTACGCATCGGGAAATTCATTGACTTGTAAGCATATTCCTCCGTCATCACGCTCAGCATTCAACGTGAACGGCAACTCTTTAAGCTCCGCTATCACATCCACCATTAGCCTTATATCCCCCCAATTCATTCAACGCCTCATATACTGCCTCATGAATTATCGCGGCCATGTCTGAGAGGCTTTTACCTGATAGCATTACCGGTAATTTACCTTCCAACGCTAATATTTTCTTGCGTACATTGGCGGCATTTTCTGCCCATTGCGCATGCACATCATCTATCGGGATAAGCTCGCCACGTTCACGAGCTATTTTCATCTCGGCTAATTCTGCTTTTGCTCGCGTCAATCTCGCTTTGGCATGATTTAGCTCATCATATACCTCTAAATTCATTCCTTCACCGCCTATTTCTTCTTGAACTCGTCAAAATACCAGTACATTATCACCAATAACGCTGCCAAATCCATAAATGTCAACCTCATTTAGCCCTCCAATATCAGCCAAAACAATATATATAACGCGCAAAACATGATGATATCTGCTATTATCACTCTTTACCTTCCTCCTTATTATTTGGTCAGACTGAATTTTCTGACAAGTGTTATTTTTGGCTATGTCTAGAAAAGTTAAAGGCTCTTGGGCCCCCTCGCCGACCCCGCCACCGTTCACAGTACCTTGTAACATCTATGTTTATGCTCTATGTAATTCTACACAGAAAAATCGCCCAAAAAAAAAGTGTTACGCACTCTCGTAAACATTGATGATTACTACACTCAAAAAGTTTGACCAATTCAAATGGGTATGTAGCATTTTGGTAAGTCAGAAATTTCCCCTAGATACAACAAAAGCTCCTCACGGGGTGTAAGGAGCTACAGAAATAGCAGTTATTCAACTCGTATTGACTCTCTGATTACGTATTATACCATGCTTTTACGGTTCTGCGTGTAATATTTGGGTAAATTTCGGGTAAAATAAAAAGTTTTCACATCACACCAAGATATTCACCTGCCATCCTCACAAGCTCAATCCTCCGTGCGTAACACGTCTTACGGCTCATTCCAAGTATTTCGCTCGCCTCATCCATTGGATTCCCGCCCTCGTACACTGCATGATATACGGCCTTCAAGGCTTTCTTGCGTGAAGCGTCTCCGGCGTTGGGGTTATCCAGATGACTTAGCATTAGCGTGATCGGGTTCGTGATCCGCATTAGCCGGGAGATTTCAGCGTCAAGGCGTGAACATTGTGACTCATATTCTGCCGGGGGGTCTGAGTGGCTTCCATGTGTGCGAGTGTGTTGGGCGTAATTCTGGGCGTGGACATCTCCATACCTTTGGAGGTTAGCGAGGTCAAAGCGTAGGACTTCAATGCGGGCTAGGTTGGGGCAATAGTTGTAGAGACATTTCTCGATGTAACGGAATCTAT
>JAFSKY010000206.1 GCA_017448685.1 Synergistaceae bacterium | reverse complement strand
GGCTACCTTACGAGTCTGGGGCGTTCATAGATTTGTACCCTATGGATACTGTCAGAGAAGAATGGCTTGATGGCTGGCAGAGATTATGCGTTCAGACTCTACTGTGGCAAAGATTAAGAGCAACTCTCTCCACGCTCAAAAGGCTTCCACTTATGGAACGAGTTTTTATTTCCTGCCTTGTCATAGCAACAAAACTGCTAAGGAAAGCAGTTAAACCCTTCAGCGTGAAACAGTCCCTCAGAATACATTACAAACTGGTTGAACATATAGCCAAGAAGTGCATATCGAAGAGCGGAGAATATCTTTGCATAACCTGCGGGGAGCCTAAAAGCTGTTGGCGCAAGAGCTGTTTCGCTGAGACTGTCAACCTCAGCTTTGAGGGTATGAGCGTCCCTGCTCCTTCTGGGTATGATGAGGTTTTGCGGGAAACATATGGGGATTACATGAAGCTCCCTCCTGAAGACCAACGGAAGCCTCACAAAGTATTTCAGGCTGTCAAGCTCTGAGACAAGAAAGACAATCCCCCCGGGTTTAGTGCCTGGGGGGAAATTTTTGCGTCAAATCGTGCTAAGTTCGTCAGGTGGTAGGCCAGTTAGCGAGCAGATTTGCTCATCTGTAAAGTCGGCCATGCGCATACGTTAGAGCTTTTTCCCTTCAGAAGCTCAAGGAACGCTTTTAGTTTTGGGCTTGCGTCATCAGCTGTTCCCTTTGCGTTGATGAATATCGTTTCTGCTCCGTCATCAAGCTCTATGCTTGTGTCTTCCCTGCAAATATTCCTGAACGTTTAGACGTGCCTTCCTTTTTCGAACGGGTCAAACATGCAGATGAATATCACGTAGGCTTTGTGAATGTCGCCGTAATTCTTCATGTTCATCATGTCCATCTCACTGCACGTAATCATAGCATGATATGCCTTTGCGTTTCATGAGGCTGCCCGCAAACAGTATTTGCATCTCGAAGTCGATGATTTCACCCTTGTCCGTCCGGGTGTAAACATCAAACCTCACGCTGTGCATGAATATTCCCGCTGCAAGTGATTTCTGGCGTTCAGGAAATTCAATGCGCTCAATGTTCAGTCTTGGAAGTATCAGCCTCGCAAGCTCAAGACAAAGCTCCAAGTCCTGAAATACTTTGCCGAACATAAAATCATTCGCCAGCGTTAAATTTAGCCATTCTTGCTTCATGTCGCCTATCAAAATATCACTCTCGTAACGTTATAGCGCGAGGGAATGTTTATGCTATAATTCCGGCCATGATGAACTTTCACACGGGACTTGACAAAATGAAGCACGGCGATAAAATCGGTCATCGGTCATCGGTCATCGGTCATCGGTCATCGTACTGTCTTGTCTGAAATCCCATCACAGCCAATCACATAATCCATCAACAACTATAAATATCGGGAATAATCGCCCTTCTGTGTGTGAATCACGGAGGGGCGTTTTTTTGTGCGTGGAAAGGAGTCAGCTATGAGCATCAGAAATTTTGTGAAAGCCGCAACCTCGTCTGCCATATGGGAATACCTTAGGCGCAAGAAAAGAATCTTCCGAATTGGGGATTACCTCATGTCAACCCCTATGGATAGCTTTGTGATTCTGGACAGGGAGATAAAATACGGCGAAGAAGGGACAAAAGCGAGGTTTATTGACGGTGAGCAGTATTACAGCCAAATATATCAGGATTACGTTCTTGACAGGCTGATATTTCATGGCAAGACAGGCGGATTTTTCCTTGACATAGGCGGCAATAACCCTGTGAGCATGAATAACACATATTTCTTTGAGCGCAACAGGGGCTGGACTGGGCTAGCATTTGAACCTGTGCCAACACAACGCGGAAAATGGGCATCTTCACGGAAAACAGAGTGCCTTCCATTTGCTTTGGGGAGTGCTGAAGGTGAAATGGAGTTTTGCGAGTATGATTCCAGCGATAGATCTGGCTTCTCTGAGACTGTGAAATATGAAGGCAGCGTTAAGGCCAGCTACAAAGTGCCAGTGAGGAGGCTTGCGGACATACTTGATGAGCGCGGAATAAGGCATGTTGATTTTGTCTCACTTGATGTTGAGGGAGCAGAGCTTGATGTTCTGAAGGGCATAGATTTTTCGAGGGTTGATATTGATTGCTTCGTGATAGAAAACTTCAGGGGACTCAGTCAGGAAAGGCGCATAAGAAAATTCATGATGGAAGCGGGTTACAAGATAAAAGCAAGATTGTGGCTTGATGAAATTTGGATAAAGAACGAGCCTGCTGATTAATTCACACATCACAACAGCCGCAAAAAAATTTCCCCCGGCCTTCACCGAGGGGATTAATTTTCTCTTACGCCGAAACTATTTCCCAACACAGAACCTCCCAAACATAGACTCCAACAGCTCATCCCCCGCATTAACCCCCAACACACGCAACAGCGACTCCCTTGCAGACCCCACAAGCCCGGCAATGACATCTTCCCCCGCGCAAACTGACACAGCCCCAGCCGCCTCACGCAATGCCGACAACGCACCTTTGAGTCCTTCAAGCTGATACGCTGAGACGTTAAGCCCGGAGGCTATCACGGAATTTTTCGCGGCCATGTCATATATTGCCTGCCTTAACGCGTCAATGCCCTCATGAGTTTTCGCCGAGATATGAAGCGTCTTGCATGATGCCTCAATATTCCCGGCGGCGTGTTCAAGGTCTGACTTGCTGAGGAGGATAATCGCGTTTCTTCCTTCAAGGGCGTGGATGTGCGTCAAATCATCCTGCGCGATTCCCTTTGAGCCGTCAATAACGTACAGGCAAATATCGCTGTCATTCATGGCCTCAATCGCGAGCCTTACACCCTCAGCTTCGATAACGTCATCAGAGTCACGGAGTCCGGCTGTGTCAGTGAGGGTTATGGGTATTCCGCCGATGATGATATTTTCGCGTATTATGTCGCGTGTTGTGCCTGGAATGGGCGTAACTATTGCGCGTTCATGGCCTGATAGCGCGTTAAGGAGTGAGGATTTCCCCGCATTGGGGAGTCCTGCTATCACGACTCTAACGCCTGAACTCAGTAGCATTCCCCCTGAGCAACGTGGGATTAACTCTTCAAGCTCACCTATTGCCGCGTCAATCCCCGGTGCAACGTCAAAGCCGTCAAGCGTCTCACCTTCTGGGAAGTCAAGCTGTATTTCGATATTGGCCTGCAACGTGAGTATGTCGTCATGAATTTTCTGCACAGCCCGCGATAATTCCCCCGTTAGAGTCCTTGCGCCAGCTTTGAGAGCCTCAATGCTACGTGATGTTATGACGCTCAAGACTCCTTCAGCCTGTGCGAGGTCAATACGCCCGTTGATGAATGCCCTGCGTGTGAACTCTCCCGGTTCAGCGAGCCTCGCGCCGTTTGAGAGTGCAAGCTCAAGGCAGGCTGTAGCGGCCATGATTCCGCCGTGTGTGTGAATCTCTATGATGTCCTCGCCTGTGTAGCTTCTTGGGGCTTTGAAGTGAACGCACAAAACGCGGTCAATCATATTGCCGTCAGAGTCATGAAGTGTAGTGAGGTACATTCTTGAGTGTTCTGGGAAATCATTGCGGGTAAGAATTTTGCGGGCAACAAAAAGGGCACTAGGCCCGGAGATTCTCACGATTGCGATTGCTCCTTCACCCAGCGCCGTGGATATTGCGGCTATGGTGTCATTCATTCGTCATGCGCTCTGAGCTTTCAGCCATTTCTCTGCGGCGGCACGGCTTCCGACTTTACCGACTCCCACAGCAAGGTCAAGCCCTTCAAGCAGTTCACCGACTCTCTTGCCCGGCTTCATATGAAGGAGGCTCATTATTTCGCGGCCAGTCAAGTAGCGCGTTGAACCTTCCGTTTGAAGCTCTACAGTGTTGAATCTGCGTAAGACTTGGCGTAAGTTCCATGTGTTATTTTCGAGGACATCGCGGTATTCATCGAGAGTCCCCTCGGCTATTGCGACACATTTCGCGAACTGTAACGCGACAAGTATGGCATCACGCGAGTAATTCAGGACATGACGGCAGAATGTCTCCTCGCTGACAGGCGCATAGAAGTGCTTGTAGTTGTCGAGTATGGCTGTAACGTTGTCGATTGTCTCAGCTGTTATGTTCCAGCCCGTCATGTAGTCGGAGATTGCGCGGTCGGATGTCTTATCCCTGTTGCTGATTTCCGCGTTCTTGACTCCGACATAGCCCAAAAGCCCGGCGAGTACAAACGCATCATTCTGTATGATTTTGTTCGTGTCTAACCTAGCTTCAATCACGCCGAGAAGGTTCATAACGTGGTCGAAGGTATTTCCGCCTTTGCCATCAGGAGCTTTCTTCATGTCCTCAAAGTCTTTCAGGAAGAACGGAAGAAGGCCATAATCATCGCACATTGCTATGAACTTGTAGGGTCTCCGTGTGAGTCCCTTCATAATTTCGCGGCCCCATCTCTCTTGGGGGATTCCGTTCATCCTGTCAGCGTGGGCATCAAGGAATTTCCGCACATCGGCATCAGTCTTCCAGAATATATCCATTTCAAATTCAGCGGCGAATCTCAGCATACGCAGAATCCTCAAAGGGTCAGCCTCTATCAGCTCTACATTGTCCCCTGTGAGGCGCAAAACGCTGTTGCGAATGTCGAACCTTCCTCCGAACGGGTCAACCATTCCGCCATCAGAACGTATTGCGATTGCCTCAATGCTTAGATCCCTGTGAGAGAGGTCTTCTTCGATTGTCTCACCGCGTAGGCTGAATGCCCTGAAAGGCACTCCAAGCAGCTCACCCCTGAGAGCCGGGAAAGGCCCTCTAGCATCAACTGTTCCTGCCCCTATTGCCTGTGATACCGCGTACATGTCATCGGAATCGATTGCAAGCGTGATTGTTTCGGGCTGTATTCCCATCTCAATCATGCGTACAGTATCACCAACAAGCCAGGCTTTTGCTCCAGTTTCCTCAATCTTTTTCAGAACGTCAAGATAATTGCGCATTTGATTCACCCCCCTTAATGTGTCATCAAGATTTCGGCGGCCTCTTTAAGCGTTGAGTCCTCACCGACATTTCCCGGGAAAATCACATACGGCGTTCCGGGGAATCTGCTTTCATCGCCCGTTTTCCACACCGGGATTCCCGGCCTTATCTGCCCAAGCACAAGAGCGCGCTTTACTCCAAGTGCCTTTGTCCCGACATCGCTTGATGTTATTCCGCCCTTAGCGATTACGAACGACGGAGTAACTTTGAGCCTTCCCACGAGCGATTGTACAGCGTCAGAGATTTTCACCGACAATCTAAGCTCGTCTTCTTTGTCGCCTGTATCAGCTGTGATTAATGCCCTTGTCGTGTAGCAACATACAGTTTTCCCGGCCTCAATTGCTTTTTCCTCTATGGCAAGGCATCTGTCAACTTCCTTCGCGAACGCCTCATCATCACGCACTAACCTAGCGTCAAGCTCCACGAACTGAATATCTTTGAGGGATTTCAGAGCCTCAAGCTGTCTTGTGGTTTTGTCCGTGTGAGAGCCTACAACGATAATTCCGCCGTTGTTGTTGCCCGCCGTAACCATGTCTTTGCGCGTAAGGAGGGGAATATCTGTAACGCCTCCCATGACTTTCACGATTGCCGCCGCTGTCCTGAACATGAAGACTTTTCCCTTCTTCATGGCCCGGTAAAGTGCAATGCAGAATACCTTTATGTCAACATAATCTACAGCGTTGACTATGATTTTGTTGAAACCTTTGACGGCCATCAACTGTGCTTCTATTGCGTCAATGTTCATCGCGTGAATGTCGTCAAGTGATATGCATGTTACGCTTGAGGCTTTGTATTCCCCGCCAGTTTTTTCCTCAATGTAGCCGGGCATGTCAGGAGCTGTGTAGCCAAAAGTCTTATCCTTCGCGAACTCAGTCTCATTCGCCGGGACTAACTCATCGCCGTATTTCACGTAATGAACGTTATTTATCGTGAACCTTCCGCCCTCTTTAAAGAACGGGCATAATATTTCGCCGTCAATTTTTGCACCCGTGTACTTCTCGTAAGCGTCCCTGAGTATTTGCGTTTCAAGCGGGTAATGTCCCCTGAGAGTCGAGTCGCTCCTGCTGATGTATATATATCCGCGTCCAGTCTCACGAGCTACGTTATTCACGACGGCTGCTATTTCCTTGTGGGCTTTTATGGTCTGCTCACGAGTGAAGCCACGCGAGTTTGTCAGGACGTAGAAGAGGTTGTTGCTCTCACGGAATCCGGCGAGTATCTCATCATGTCCCCAGCCCGTATAAACGTGAATGTCATGGACTGTCTGCACTCCGGTCGGGTCATCGTCAAGCACAACAATTTTGCGGTCATTCCCTGCGATTTCACGCGCAAGAAGCTCATCAGCAAGAGCCTCATCGATTTTCGGGTATGATGTCAGAACAGACGCGTTAAGCCTCATGTTTTTTCACCTCAACGTCCGCAAGTCCCTCGAAATATTGCACGATTCCGCCGTGATCGTCATTCATATGGCCGTGAACCTTTAGCGATTGCAATATCTCGTACAATTGCGCCGTATACGGTATTGGAACGTCAATAGCATGTGCTGACTCCACGCAGTTTTTGATGTCCTTGTGGTTGATGCGTATTGGCCCGCCCGGCTTGAAGTTGCGCTCAACTATCATGGGTATTTTCGCGTCAAGCACAGCACTTCCCGCAAGCCCTCCCCTTATGGCCTCATAGACTTTCACGGGGTCAGCTCCTGCTTTGGCGGCAAAAACGAACGCTTCAGACACGACGGCTATTGTGTTGTTGACGATCATCTGATTCGCGAGCTTGGCTGTACTGCCTGACCCTGACGGCCCTATGAGGAGCGCGGATTTTCCGAGAATGTCGAAAAACGGTTTCATGCGGTCAAAGTCTGCCTTGTCGCCTCCGCACATGATAGCGAGTGAGGCATTCACAGCTCCGGGTTCACCGCCTGAAACGGGAGCGTCAATGAATCCCACGCCCTGAGCCTTGAGCTTGTCATAGCAGAATTTCGACTCAACTGGCGTAACTGAACTCATATCGCAGACAAGTGAGCCTGATTTTATGCCAGAAGCAACGCCGTCTTTCCCGAAGAGAATATCCTGGACTATTTTCCCGTTTGGCACCATTGTGATAATGATTGAGCATTCCTTGCCGATTTCAGCGTATGATGCCTCACGCGCCCCAGCCTGAACGAGCGCATTGACAGCGTCCTTGTTGAGATCCGACACCAGAAGCTCGGAAGAAGGATCATCTTTTGCCTTCAGAAGGTTCAACGCCATAGGGCGACCCATTATGCCGAGCCCTATGAATCCGAGTTTTACACCCATGATTCTTTTGCCTCCGTATAAAATTGTGTTTGTTTGTATTGGGAAATTTCTCCGCATAAATTTTAGCGCTTTAATTGTATTTATCTGCTGTATAATTACGGGCAAATATTAAACGGGAGGTAAATGGCTGTGAAGAACAAAATCACGGTAACCAAAGCCAACGACATGATTACGTTCTATCTTCACGTAGGCAAGCGGCGTTTTTTCCTCTTCGTTCAGAAATACAGCAAGGGAGTATATGATTTCTTTGCGGGAGGAAGGTCGGAGGATGAAATACGAAATTTCAGAATGTGGAACAGAAATCCCCGGCTCGACAAAACAATAACGAAAATCCCTCTATACACGAAATACGTTCTTCGCTGGGAACAGTAGCAGGGGGAATGACAGAAACAGGATGACCCGCAAAGGCCGTCCTGTTTTTTTTGATGTCATATGAGAGTCGCCACAGCCCGCGCTAATTTCTCCAAGTCATCACACCTAGCTGTGTTCACGCACAAATCATAGTTTGCTCTTCCGCCCCATTCCTGACCCGTGTAGAACTCGTAATACTCAGCTCTTGACGCGTTAATCTGCTCAATCCTCATGGCAAGTTCCTTGTCTGACATCTCCGCGCCTTTCTCGTAATCGTTGCTTGAATTTTCACGACAACGCTTCAATTTTGACTCAGCGTCAGAATACACGAATATCCTGAAGGGCTTATCGTCCCTGAGAATGTAATCAGCTCCCCTGCCGACAATAACGCAATCAGATTTCCCGGCAAGCTCACGTATTATTGCGTGTTGTTCCTGCTGAACGTTCTGGCCGTAATCGGGGAGGACTGCCCAGAATGTGCGCCCTGTGTGAATGGGGAAGGGGATAACTGGCCTATGTTCGGCTACGTTCTGGATATATTTTTCGGAGAGTGATGTGCGCTTGGCGATTTCGGCGATGATTTCGCGGTCATAGTATGCGAATCCGAGAATGTTCGCGAGATTTCTGGCAAGCTCCCGGCCTCCTGAACCAAATTCGCGGCCTATGGTTATGATTCTGTTCATTGTGTTCACCTCTTGGGGAAAATATTATCACATGGGGGGATTGAGTCATTTTGGCGCGATGTGAAGTGTGATAGAATTTTTTCGCAGTGATGAAACTTCCTATTTGGGATTGAAACTCTCCGGGCTTGAACTTGCCGATACCCTGATACGCTTAATGAACCTTCCTAATTTGGGCAGCTTCCCATAATATTTTGGGAGGCAATTTTTTTTTCACCCTTTTGACTTTATCATGCTCACCGTCATAATGAACATGCATACGGTATCACTCTCAGCGAACGCATAACCCGCCGTACTACCCAATATGCTCACAACTAATGACCAAGGATCAGTAACAAGCTCATAGATTTTCTGTGCGACCTCTGAAAGGCTGATATTCCACCTACTTTTGAGGTTCAAATCATGGATAATCTTTTCTTTCTGAGCTGGGCTGAGGCTGTCCCATACTTTCGAGAAGAATTTTTGCGAGACTTCCTGCTCAAGTCGATATGTTGACAGAGTATTTATCATCTTATCAGGGACTCCAATTTTGCCCGCCGCCCATTGAACTATGTCGTGATACTCTATTTCGTTATGGCCGCGAAAATAATACGTAGCCTTGTTGTAGGAGCGGTAAACTATGGCTTTTCTGACGGCCTCGCATGATATTGATGATGCTTCTAGCTTCCCGGCATTTACGGCTCGTTTGACATCTGAGGGATTCGCGGTGTTGTACCTTGATGGGAAATCCTGCAACGCCTGAAGCATTCGTATGCGTTCAAGGTCAGTGCATGACATGAGGAAGGAATTGAAATCTGCGGGGGAATCCTTGCCATATTTGGAGAACTTGTGTCGAGGAGAGGAGGACAACGAAAATATGACGGGCAGGAGAAAAAGCACGAGTCCCACACAAGTAGCAATGATGCTTGTACGCTTAATGATATATTCCTTCTTTCCTTAGAGTGAGAGTCTTAGAGGTAAAGCCATTATAGAATTAATCCCCCCCCTAAAGAGCATAAATACTCAACTCGGATTACGTGATTATATGTATGTGTGAAAAGTTTCCCACGCTTTGCCCTTCAGCCTGTACACCAACGCGCTCTAACTTGCCAATACTTTGATACGCTTAATGAACCTTCCTAAATTTAGGTAGCTTCCCATAATATTTGGGAGACGATTTTTTTTCCCCCACCACAAAAAAAGACCCCCCGCTTTAACACGGGAGGCCATCTGAATATTTCCGGCTCAATTCACCACACAGCGACTCTATCTTCCGGCGCAAGATACATCTTATCGCCCTTCTTTACGCCGTATGTGCTGTAATATTCTCGGTATTGTTGGATTATGGCATTGACACGGATATATGCCAGTGCGTGAACGTCAGTTTTGACTCTCGCGTCATTAAGCTCCCTAGTCTGTATGAGCTTCCAGATTCTTGCGTACTGCCTGAAGAATTTATCATAGTCGAAGCCTTCATGACCCTCAGCGATGCCGAGCATAGCTTTTACCCCGGCCATGTCTGCAATTGTCTCAGTCTGCACCAATGAGCCGTTGTAGTGTTCGCCAGAATCATCAACCCTGAACGTGTCAAAATACTTTATGAGCCTCTCAGCCCTCGCCTTGAAGCTCGCAAAATCCTCATCACGCCACCATGACTCGACATTGCCAGTTTTCCCGAACTGAGCTCCACTTGTGTCAAAGGCGTGTGATACCTCATGCCCGATTACCATTCCTATACCGCCGAGTTTTTCCTCATAGGACATTTCCGGGCTGTAGAAGTCTCCTCCCATTATCCCGGCTATTATGTTGATTGAGTTCTCTGACGGCATGTAATACGCGTTGACCTCGACAACATCATTCATCCATAAATCATGGTCAACCTTTGTGTTCAGTCGGTCATAGAAATATCTCTGTATCCTGTAACGCTTCAATGCCGCAAGAGATTCATACAGTCCTGCGCCTTCAGGAAATTCAAACTCTGAGAAGTCAACCCATTTTTCCGGGTAAGCACAATTCAGCCTCATAGCGTCAAGTTTCTCTGTGGCCTTTTTGCGCGTTTGCTCTGAAAGCCATTCTTCGCCCTCAAGCATTAACCTGTAATATTTCACGGTCTGGCGGATAATCTCTTCGACTTCCTTCTTTGCGCTCTCAGGAACATAGCGAGAAATGTAGATTTTCGACACTGACACAGGAAGATTCCCATGCACGAAATCAACGGCTATTTCCTCATCTGGGCGGCTTCCTGTTATGCCGTAACGTTCGCGGGCTATTCTCTGATACTCCCTGTAGGCGGCCTCATCTGTTACTGTGATGTAGCTTGAGGCGAGTCGGTATAGCAGGTAGGCTTTCATGTCGTCAAGGTTGGAGTCCGTGTAAAGCTCATTCAATGCTTTGAGCCAAGCGGGCTGCTGAAGGTTCATGAGGTCAGACACGGCGTTATGTGCGGCTATTATGTCGGCGAATGGGAAAACGGGAGATTTTTCGCGCAACTCATCCATAGTGAGAGGGTTGTACATTTTATCGATGGCTTCGGGGGCGTTCTCCTCTTCAAGCGTCATTTCATGGGGGGCTATTTTCTCCTCAAATCCGAATGACCTCGCTATTATGTCCTGCGCAAATTCCTCCGTGTAACCTAATCTCCGCAACATGTACAGGGCTATAGCATCACGCATTTTCTTGGTGCGTTCACCGTTTGGAGTCCTCTTTGCGTATTCGGCTGAGTCCCCCAATGACAGCGGAGTTGCAACAAGCTCAAGGTTATAGGATTCGGAGTCTTTGTTGTCGCGACCTAATCCGAAATCGGCAATCACGGCATCATGATAGAAGCTATCTTCCGTCATGAAATACTCGCTGAGTTCCTGCAATGATTTCACGGCCATGATTTTATCCGCCTGAACTCGCAAATCCGCAAGCCCCTCGGCATTCCGTGAGTCCCAATCAAGCCACATAGCATAAAGCCGCCTCACCAACTCCGCATCATGTCCCTCAATGCCTGAGTCAGTCATTATGCCCTTGAGTCGCTCATTCAGTTTGTCGTCTAATTCCTCAAATGCGCTGTAACGTGAATAGCCTGGCTTGAGTTTGGCGTTCGAGAGCCATTCATGATTTGCTGAGGCGTAAAAGTCATCATTTATTGCGGGGGAATAATCTTTAATCGCGCCGATTATGTTTGTGTTAACCCAGGGGAACATTTCACCAGCAAAAGCAGCCGGGACTGACAGCAAAATTGCCAGCCCCGCAAGCAGTCTACTCATACGCATAGACCGCGCCACTTCCGAAATACAGAACGCCATCAGAATACAGGCCATCAGCGTAAATTCCGCCGCCCCCGCCGAGTTGGCCGACCTTCTTGCCTGTTGACGCGTCAATAACATGCATGTAGCCTGTTTCGCCACCAGCAAACACGCAACCGTCCGCGATGATGGGAGTTGCTGAGACGTTCCCGGCTTCTGTCTCATACCTCCATTTGAGGCTGCCGTTTGAGGCGTTCAGAGCGACAACAGCCCCTCTTCCTGTTCCGACAACCACGAGTCCAGATGATATTGCAGGCTGAGTTGTAGCAGCGTCATGTATGTTGACTTCCCAGAGAGGTTCTACACCTTTGATTTTCACGGCATTGACAGCTCCATTCCACGCGGAGAAATACACATTGCCCCCGCTCACTGTTGGAGTGTTGACAGCTCCACCAGCACCGCCGCCATTTTCGCGCTTGCCTGTTTTGGCGTTGATGATGCTGAATATGCCGTCATATTCGCCGAGAAAAACGAGTCCGTCTGAATACACTGGAGCTTCCCTGAGTCCCTGGTCGCCGCCCGTGTATGTCCACACAGTTTTACCCGTTGAGGCGTTGAGGGCGTGAAGTTTCCTGTCAGCTTTTGACACGAAGAGCATTCCTCCGCCGTAAGCAGCACCGTCTGAGAGACCATCATTCACGTCTTTACCGTGAGTATCCTTGCCACCGATACCGCCTGCCCTCCAGATTAGTGAGCCGTCAGAGATGCTCAGGCATAACAGTTCCCCATCTCCTGCCGCAAAAACTACGCTGTCTTTCACGACTGCTGGGGTGCCGTAAATCGTATTCTCCGCTTTGTACTCCCAAATCACACGGCCTGTGTTCTTGTCGGCTGCATAGATTCTGCCTGTCTCAGAGCCGAAGAACAGCATATTCCCTGACACTGATATACCGCTGGTTATGGGGCTGCTAAGTTGGAGCTGCCATTTCTCACGACCGCTGAAGGCTGAAGCTGATACGGCCATGATGAGAAGGAACGCGAACATTGCAAACAAAATTCTGCGTTTCATGGAAAAATATACCTCCAAAAGTTTTAGGATAAGGGAGATTCTAGCATGAGGCATGAAAAAAGCTCCCTCCTGCGCGAGTGTGATTTTCATCACGGAGAGAGCTTATGATTTTTTTCTGGCTACACGTACTGCTCTACTTGGTCATGAACGACAACTAGATTGTTGAAGTCCTCAACCTGTGGACGCTGAACCATGATAGGCTCGCGGACATGCATGAACTGAGTCTCCGTCCTGCGTATGACAAATCCGCGTTCAAGCCTTTGCGCTGTTCCTGCTGTGTTGCTGATTATGTTTGTCTGCACCACACGCATATTAGCATTCCTCCTTGAATTGCCTGATGCCGTAATTGTACACTAAATTTTGCGCCGTGAAGGTGAACTTGCCATAGCCATAACTGAGGGCTGATAAATGCTATAATAATTCCGCCGCGCTGCATGAGAATGCGTAAGTCCGGGCAAAACGGGCATACGCATTTTTTTGTTGCCCGAAGAATTTTACGGAAGGTGAAAACTTTGGACGCAAATATTTTTCTTGAGCGCGAGCCTGTCGGAAAATTAATGCTCCGTTACTCAATCCCTCTCATTGTGTCTCTTCTTGTTGCTGCACTGTATAACATAGTCGACCAAATATTTATCGCAAACGCTGATTATCTCGGCTCAAATGGCAATGCTGCGAATAATGTCGTGTTCCCCCTCACAGTTATAGCCCTTGCATTCACGCTCCTTATTGGCGATGGAGTGTGCGCTTTCGTGAGCATGAGTCTAGGCGCGAGGAATCCCAAACAGGCGGGTGATAGCGTTGGGAGTGCGGCTCTTTTGTCGGCGACTGTTGGAATTATGATTGCCTGTGTGTATTGGGCATTCCGCGAGGAGCTTGTAACGTTATTCGGCGGACGCGTCAATGATGAAACATTCCGTCTTGCTGTGGAATATTTCTCGTGGATAATTCCGGGAATACCGTTTTGTGTTTTTGGGCAGGCAATGAACCCGGTTATTTCTGCTGACGGAAGCCCGAACTATGTCATGTTCTCGACTCTCATGGGGGCTGGGATAAATATCATCCTTGATCCCGTATTCATATTCGGATTCCATTGGGGCATGACTGGCGCGGCTGTTGCGACTATAACGGGGCAGATATTCACGGCGTTCATGTCGTTGCATTACATTTCGCGCAGGATGAAGGCTGTTGAGTTTTCGCGGGCAAATCTTCACTTCCATCCCTCAATCATGAAACGTTACTTGCCGTTAGGGATGTGCAGTTTCCTATCACAAATCGCGCTGGTAATAAGTGTTGCAAGCGTGAACATGATGATACGCAAATACGGAGTCTTAGACACTATATTTTCGCAGCCAGAATATTCACAGATTCCTATGGCTGTAATCGGAATAGTGATGAAGTTCTTCCAGATAGTGATTTCCGTTGTTGTTGGATTGTCAGCGAGCTGTACACCTATTGTTGGCTATAACGTTGGTGCGGAACGTCCTGACCGCGTAAAATCCCTGTTCACACTCCTGCTTGAATGTGAAGCTGTAATAGGTGCTGTTGCGTTCGTGGTAGTTGAGATTTTCCCGGCAAATATAGCATCACTTTTCGGCGCGTCAGGTGAGAGTGTGTATTATGCCTCATTCACGGTCAAATGCTTCAGAACGTATTTGTGCCTGATAATTCTTGCCTGCGTGAACAAAGCCGCGTTCATATTCATTCAGGCTATGGGGAGGCCGTATATTTCTGCTGGGCTGTCAATCGTACGTGAGGTGATATTCGGCGCGGGCCTCACTGTGATTATGCCGATGTTCATGGGGCTGGACGGTGTGTTGTGGTCAATGCCTGCTAGTGATGCGCTTACGTTCGTTGTGTCAGTCTTCGTGATTGTGATGATATATCGCCAGCTTAGTACCCCCGCAAAAGTTTAATCCCTTGTCCCGGTGCTTTCACATGGCCGGGATTTTGGGCATGAGTTTTGCCCCTTCAAATTTCAGGAATAACGCCCTCAGAAAAAATCCCGTCATTGATTCTTCATTTCCTTACGCTTGACAAATTCGCCAACGTATTATAAGTTTATTGCGTCAAACAAAAACATAGGCGCAACAAAAATATCATGACAGGGACAAACACGAACATAATCACAGATTTCATGAGCCACATAAAGAACGCTGACACGGAAAAATTCATCATGTGCATGTTGTATTATTTTTCCGCACCAACTATCAGGGGGATAAAATCAGCCTGCCTGATAAATTTCCGGCGCAACAAAGGCGAAAACATGCGGGCTTCATGGAAATCAAACGCTGACAGATGGCTATCACCTCTAGGGCTCGAATGGCTCATGCTCAACGAGGATTGCCCCGGCGAAAATGCATTAGTCCTCGTGTATAGGCGTGAACTTCTCGCAAAGGCTTTAGGGCGCGTTAAGGCTTGCGACATTCTCGCGGAATATGGCTACCCCCTTCATGATGTCGACGCGTGTTTAGAGTGTTTAAGGGTGAAATTCAGCGCAGGATTCCCGCATGAGATTG
>JAFSKY010000205.1 GCA_017448685.1 Synergistaceae bacterium | reverse complement strand
GTACGGTTTCAACAGCATTAAAGCGGGTGCGATGATTGACAGCTATAACTTTGAGGACAGGAAACTTGTTGAAATCGTCAAAGCTACATACATGAAGCCGAAAATCCTCATCGTTGACGAGACAACAACAGCCCTTTCACAGAATGGACGCATGGAGCTGTACAAGATTATTGACGCGGTTAAGGCGGATGGTCGGAGCGTAATATTCATCAGCCATGACCTTAACGAAATACTGACACATTGCGACACTATAAGCATTCTCAGAGACGGCGAATATATAGACACTGTGAACGCTAAAGACGTGAACGAAGACAGCTTGAAGCGTTTGATGGTTGGGCGCGAAATAGGGAGCGCGTATTACAGGACTGATTACGGCAGGGCAATATCCCCTGAAGTTGTGTTGAGCGTCAAGAATGTAACAGTGCCGGGACAAATTGAGGATGTCAGCTTTGAGCTTCACAGGGGAGAAATACTCGGCTTTGGAGGTTTGTCGGAATGCGGAATGCATGAGGCTGGGAAGGCTGTTTTTGGGGCATCTCTTGACCGTTCCGGGACAGTTACGCTTGCTGACGGCACAGAGATAAACGACATTCCCACAGCGATAAAGCACTCAATCGGTTACGCCTCCAAAGACCGCGACAACGAATCAATCATCCTCAACGAGTCAATCCGCAACAACATAGTACTTCCCTCACTTGATGACCTTGCAGAGTCGCACATCCTGAAATCGGGTAAGCTGAATCGTTTTGCGCAGGAATTTGCCGACAAGATGCAAACGAAAATGCAGGGGATTCATCAGTTCATCTCTGATCTTTCAGGCGGGAATAAGCAGAAAGTTGTGCTTGCGAGGTGGCTGGGGAAGGGCAGCGATATTCTCGTACTTGACTCACCAACACGCGGAATTGACGTTAAAGTCAAGCAGGCTATTTACGCCCTAATGCAGGAGCTTACAGCGCAGGGGAAATCCATCATCATGATTAGCGAGGAGATACCCGAATTGCTCGGAATGTCTGACAGAATACTCATCATGAAGGACGGAAAAATCAGCGGGGAGTTCATGCGCAGTGAGTCTCTGAGCGAAGAAGATTTGATAGCGAAAATGGTATAGGCAGGTGAAAATTATGGCGGATAAAGACGAAATGAAACAGTCAAAGATTTCTGCGCTCCTCGAAAGTGATACGTTCAAAGGGTTATTGCCGTTTATCGGGCTTGTAGTGATACTTGGCGCAATGTACTACCTCACGAACGGAAGAATCATGCAGCCCAAACGTTTACGGCTGTTGCTCTCACAGGTGTATTACCCGATGATAGTTGCGACGGGAGTATTCTTCGTGATGACTCTAGGCTCAATCGATTTCACAGAAGGCTCAACCCTCGGTGTTGCGTCAATCGTTGTGTCTGTGCTGTCATTCCACAGCATAGCTCTAGCGATAATCGGCGGGATTCTCACGGGTGCTGCAATAGGTGCGGTAAACGGGTTCTTTCATGTTCGATTCAGGTTGCAGAGCTTCATCGTTACGATATGCACAATGTATTTGTTCCGTGGCGTGTGCGCATATCTCACTACTGAGACGGCTATACCTGCATCGGCGGCGATTAAGGCACTTGACAGCGACAACCTCAAAATCGGAATCACCGTTGCAGTTCTCATTGTGGCGTATTTCCTGTTCAAATTCACACGCATAGGGAATGATGTCAAAGCTGTAGGTTCTGGCGAGACTGCTGCGAAATTCTCAGGCGTTAGGACTGACCGCGTAAAGTTCTTCGCATTCGTTGCGGCGGGGGCGTTAACCGGGCTTGCTGCGTTCGTCAACGTCATCAAAGTCGGCTCAATCACAGCTACAGCAGGGAATCAGCTTGAGACGCAAATATTGATCTCGCTCGTTCTCGGAGGGCTTCCCATTACAGGCGGGGCAAAGGTGCGTTTCTCAAATATCATTGTCGGCACATTGATGTATACGGTGTTGAACAATGGACTCGTAATGTTAGGCTTCGAGTCGGCAACACAGCAATTGATTAAAGGTATCGTGTTCCTGATATTTGTTGCGCTTACGATTGACCGCAAAGCCCTGAAGGTAATCAAGTAAGGGGGTAATGAGCTTGTCTGAGAAAAATATCCTTGAAATGAAGGGGATAACGATACAATTTCCTGGCGTTAAGGCTCTTGATGGCGTTGATTTCTCACTAAGGGCTGGCGAGGTTCATTCGCTACTCGGTGAAAACGGCGCAGGTAAATCCACCCTCATCAAATGCATAAACGGAGTCAACCGCAAAGACTCAGGCGTGATTCTCCTTGATGGCCGGGAAATTAACCCTTCAGGCCCATATGAGGCAATGCAGCTCGGAATCTCAACCGTGTTCCAAGAGGTGAACTTATGCCCAAATTTGAGCGTTGCGGAAAATATTTTTGTTGGACGGCAGCCCATGAAGCATGGCCAAATTGATTGGCGCGAGATAAATCGCCGTGCAGGTGAGCTAATGTCGCGATTCCACCTCGATATTGATGTAACTCGCCCATTGTCGTATTACTCTACAGCAATCCAGCAGATGACAGCCATAGCCCGCGCTGTTGACGTTCAAGCCAAAATACTAATCCTCGATGAGCCAACAAGCTCCCTTGACGAAAACGAGGTGCAATTACTCTTCAGCGTAATGCGCGAACTGAAAGAGTCAGGCATGGGGATAATATTCATCACACACTTCCTCGATCAGATATACGCCGTCTCAGACAGGATGACGATATTGCGCAACGGTCATTTAGTCGGCACATACGGAATCAACGAGCTTGGGAAGTTTGAGCTTGTTACGAAGATGGTCGGTAAAGATATGGATGTGATATTCAGCCTGAAGCGGGCTGATGTTTCACCAGACGCGCCCATAATGCTCAAGGCCGAACATATCGGAGACTCCTCACGCATTGAGGATATATCACTTACGCTGAAGAAGGGTGAGCTTGTTGGGTTTGCGGGGCTTTTGGGTAGTGGTAGGACTGAGACGGCTGAAATGTTGTTTGGCGCAACTAGAGCTGTTCACGGAGAAATTTCTGTTGACGGCGAAAACGTCAGCATTAAGACTCCGTTTGACGCGATAAAAGCGGAAATAGCGTTCTGTCCTGAAGACCGCAAGCGCGATGGCATTATAGGCGACCTCTCAATACGCGAAAATATCATGCTCGCTGTACAATCCCGCAAAGGTTTCATGCGCCCAATGACACACCAAGAGCAAACAGACCTCGCCAACAAATATATAGCCATTCTCGGAATCGCCACGCCTGACTGCGAGAAGAAAGCCGGAGAATTATCCGGGGGCAATCAGCAAAAAGTCATTCTTGCGCGTTGGATGGCAGCAAGCCCGAAGATTCTCATACTCGATGAGCCGACAAGGGGAATCGATATTGGCGCGAAGGCAGAAATTCAGCGTCTAATGCTCGAAATGTGCGGTGAAGGTGTCTCAGTAATATTCATCAGCTCAGAGCTTGACGAGATAATACGCTGCTCAAACAGGATTGTGATAATGCGAGACCGTGCAAAAGTCGCTGAGGTTGATGGCGAGTCATGCACACAGCAAGATATTTTGCGGATAATCGCGGAAGGAGCTGCATAGCATGGGAAAAAGATTTGACGTTTCAAGCCTCATGCAGTCAAAAGTAACTTGGGCAGTTATCGCTGAGGCACTAATCCTCCTAGTATGCTTCATCATGCGCCCTGACTTTTTCAGCATAAGCTATCAGCCCTCAACAGGTATGCTTTACGGGAGCTTGATTGACATAGTGAATCGTTCCGCCGAAATCACAATAATCTCTATGGGAATGACTCTCGTTATCGCCCTCGGTGGTACTGATTTGTCGGTAGGTGCGCTTGTTGCTGTAGCGGGGGCAATCGCATTGAAGTTCCTCCGCTGGGATGTCCTCACATACACCACGCCCGGAGATTACACCGTTTACCCGTATATACTCGTTCTCGCAGTGCCTCTGATAGTGTGCGCTTTCATGGGGCTGTTCAATGGCTTCCTTGTCGCCAAAGGAGGAATGCAACCTATCATAGCGACTCTGATTCTTATGGTATGCGGACGCGGAATAGCTCAGATTTTGACGGATGGTAAGCAGTTCACTACGGGCTATAGTCCGTTCAGGGTCATAGGTCAGGGGAGCTTCTTGTGTCTTCCTATGCCAATAATCATTACTGTGATTGTAGTTGTGGCTGTGGCAATTTTCACGCGCAAGACAGCTTTCGGAGCATTCGTTGAGGCTGTTGGTGTCAACAGGAGCGCAAGCAGGCTCTCAGGCATCAAGGCGGGCAACGTAATACTGATTGTGTTCATGATAACGGGGCTATTGTCGGGGATTGCCGGACTCATATACTCAAGCCGGATAATGTCAAACGACTCCAACAACGCAGGTTTGAATTTCGAGATGGACGCAATATTAGCGGTTGTAATCGGTGGTACGAACATGGCCGGGGGGCGTTTCAGCCTAGCAGGAACGGTTGTAGGCTCGCTCATCATTCGCACAATCGTAACATTCGTGTACTATTTCGGGATTGTCGCTGAGGCAACTATGGCATTCAAGGCACTAATCATCGCTGTAGTTATCGTGTTGCAGTCAGAGCCTGTGAGGAAGTATTTTGCCAAGCGTGCGGCCATGAAGGGAGGCGCGAAATCATGAAGGGTAAGCAGAGTTTCTTGACGCGCATAACGAACCCGAAATACATCATGGTTTACGCGACAATAGGAATATTCCTCGTGATATATGCTTTAGGGGCATTCCTTTACGCGGACAAAGGTTTTCTCACCGTTAGAACGTTCGTAAATCTCTTCATCGACAATGCGTATTTCGGCATCTCAGCTGTAGGTATGACTATGGTATTGATTACTGGCGGAATAGATTTGTCGGTTGGAGCTGTAGCCTCACTCACAGGAATGTTCATAGCATACGGGACAACGGTATTGCACCTTCACCCGCTGACCTGCATAGCCGCGGCGTTGGTTATGGGCGTTGGGTTGGGTTTGCTCATGGGATGGGTGATACATTACCTCAATGTGCCTCCGTTCATCACGACATTAACCGGGATGTTCCTTGCGAGGGGAGTATGTTCACTCATAAGCCGTGAGTCTATTGATATTCGTCATCCTATGATTGACGCTCTAGCGGGCTGGAAGATATATCTGATGAAGTTTGCTGACGGGAAATGGACGCGTATAAGGCCGATTGCGTTTGTGAATTTCAACGTGATATTGTTCCTCGTGATGATACTCATAGGGGCGTTCATACTGCAACGTACTCGCTTCGGCAGGAACATTTACGCGGTAGGAGGCAATGAGCAATCAGCATCATTGATGGGGCTTCCAGTTGGTCGCACGAAAATTTTGGTTTACGGCTTCAACGGGTTATGCTCAGTTCTTGCGGGGATAAGTTATGCGCTGTACGTGAAAAGCGGCTGGAACTTGTCATTGCAGGGTGGCGAGCTTGAAGTGATAACATGCGCCGTGATAGGAGGGACGTTGCTGACTGGTGGAGTTGGTTACATGGCCGGGACTCTTTTCGGGGTATTGCTGAAATCGATAATCCCAGCTCTGATTACGTTCAACGGTAATTTGTTGTCATGGTGGGGGAAAATCGCTACAGGATTGCTCTTGTTGCTGTTCATCTGCATACAGCGAGTCATAACGGCTTCAGCTGGTAGGCGGTGAATATGTTTGCGGCGTTGCGTGGGAAGTCTCATTCAGCGCCGCATTCTTTTGCATCCTTCAGATAACGCCCATCCCAAAAGCTACAGCAACACAGCCTACAATCAAGCAATACACCCCGAAATACGCCCATTTCCCCGCGTCAACAAGCCCCTTCATGAATCTCAATGAGGCCATGCCCAGAATGAACGCCACAATAGCACCGACAATCCAGCCTTCTGGGAGGAATATATTTTCGCCGCCCTTGATGAACTTCAAGCACTCAAGCAATGTAGCTCCGAGTATGGCAGGTATTGAGATGAGGAATGAGAATCGGAATGCCTCGCTTATCCCCAATCCCATGAACAGCCCCATAGCTATTGACATTCCCGACCTTGACACGCCCGGCAAAACCGCAATCCCCTGCGCGAATCCAACAGCTATAGCTATCTTGATGAGGGAGGAATTACGCCTTGAGCGCGAGAATATCGGCACAAGCAGAAGCACTAACGCGGTGAAAATTTCGCCAGCCCCGACAAGAATGAGGCTCTCGGAGGCTTTCTCGACCGTTGATTTCAAGCCGAGACCGATTACAGCCGTGATGAATGACGCGATTATGATTGCCCATCCATATGCCCAACCTGAACGCCTTTTTGCCGCGAACCATCCCCCGAACCAATCCGCTAATATCTGCCATATATCACGCCAGAAAAATATAATCACCGCCAGCAATGTCGCGAAATGCAATAGTATATCGAACGCAACAAGATTATCGCTGAAGCCCATAAATATCTGGAACAACGCTAAATGCCCTGAGCTACTCACCGGCAAAAACTCGCAAAGACCCTGTACCGCTCCAAGTATGATTGAATGTATCATGCTTATTCCCCCTAGAAAAATTCCTTCTCAAACACGCTACCATTATCACGGCTCTTCACTGAGACAACTGGCAACACTACAGCAAATGATGAGTTACGCTTCCTCAATACATCCCTAACACGAGTCTTTATCGTCCTCCGCAAAGCATCAGGATTCGCCCTTCTTCCGGCAAGCTCCGCAACAGCCTGCTCACTTACCGCGTAAAGCTCATTGAATATGTCGCCACTGTCATCGGGAATGAATACGCCCTGAGTTTCAATCGCCGCGGGGGCAATGAGATTACCTTTCTCATCAACCGCAACTGCCACAACAATAACGCCATCTTCAGCTATTTCACGGCGTTCCTTGAGGACTTCACTCTTTATGCTTCCTGCTGCGTTGCCGTCAACAATAACCGCACCAGCCTGAACACGGCCATGCTTTTTGGGAGGGTTATTGCGCGTGAAGGTCAGAATGTCGCCGTTCTCCATGAGAAATATATTGCGTGGTGATATGCCAACTTCCTGCGCTAACTGTGAATGCCTCACCATGTGCTTATATTCTCCGTGAACTGGCACGAAATACTGAGGCCGAGTCAGATTCAGCATTATCTTTAGCTCTTCACTTGATGCATGGCCTGATACGTGTATTTGCCTTTCCTTTTCGTATACGACCTCACAGCCTCGCGAGAATAGACGGTTGATTGTGTTGTTCACGAGTTTTTCATTTCCTGGAATCACTGAGGCAAGGAGAAATACTGCGTCATGTTCGCCGAGGTCAACGGCTCTATTTTCGCCGCGACTCATAGTAACTAGTCCGCTGAAAGGTTCACCCTGACTGCCTGTTGTTATGATTACAAGCTGGTTGTCTGAGTATTTCCAGATTTCCTCGATTTGAATTATCATCTTGCTGTCAATTTTGAGGTAGCCTGTATCACGAGCTAATTCGGCGTTACGTATCATGCTCCTTCCGAGAAAAGCTATTTTTCGGTTGAACCTCGCTGCAACATCTGCAACCTGCTGTATTCTGTGGACGTTACTGGCGAATGAGGAGATTATTATGCGCCTCGTTCTGTATGTCCTGAAGAGTGAGTCCAGAGTCCCGGAGATTATGCGTTCACTTGGTGTGAAGCCTTTGCGTTCTGCGTTGGTGCTGTCGGAACATAAGAGCATGACTCCTTTGTCGCCTTCCTCCGCGAATGCCCCGTAATCTGTTACGCGTCCGTCAACGGGTGTGCTGTCGAGCTTGAAATCCCCAGTGTGAACAATCCGCCCTAATGGTGTCTCAATGCTTAATGCGACTCCGTCAGGGATTGAATGAGCCACTGCGATAAACCTTATTGTGAACGAGCCTATTTTGATTACGTCCCCTGCTCTGATTTCGTGCATGTCAGGACGGAACATAGGCAAGTCATCCTGCAATTTGTTGCGTATGAGTCCTAGTGTGAGCTGTGTACCGTATAACGGAGCGTTGAGTCTGGGTAACACATAGGGAAGTCCTCCAGTGTGGTCTTCATGGCCATGTGTGATGAGTATTGCGAGTATTCTATCTTTGTTGGCCTCAAGGTATGAGATGTCCGGGACAATGTAATCTATTCCGGGAAGCTCGCTGTCAGGGAATTTTAGCCCGGAGTCTATCACTATGATTTCGTCGTTGTATTCGAGGATGTACATGTTCTTGCCGATTTCGCCGAGTCCGCCTAGAGGGATGAAGCAGAGTTTTTCGCGTTCTGAATCAAAAACGCCCCTGCGCCTGTGAATGTTATTTCTTGCCATAAATTATCTCCTTGCATGTGAAAAAATTTGTATGTATATATGACCCTTCGTGAGGGATTAAATTCTTGTGCGATGGTATGTATTATATTATAAGTTTGCTGGGTTGAATTTGTGCGGGAAAAAGAAAACCGGGTTTCATGGCCCGGCTTTTTGTGTGGGAGTTACTTCTTTGCGGTTAATGCTTTTGCTACTGCCTCGTCAATCATCGTTTGAATCTCTGAGCATGAAAGCTGTGAAGCTGTTTCATCTCGCTTGATAGAGTACACAATCGTCATAAGTATAACGCTCCCTATAAGCAGGATAAACACGCCCGGAAGCATGAACCCCCAAAACGTATAATCTTGGAGGTATTTTATGTTGCGTTCTATACTCTGAAGTAAGTACCTCACTTCCGCAAGTTCAGAGCTGATTCCCACAAGGCACTGTTTTACCTCAGCTATTCCGGCCTTGAACATTTCAGCAGTTACGCCCTCAGTGCCAGACATCACGACTCACTCCCTTTAGGCTTATCGAGATATTCCAGCAACAACGGACTCAGTATCTTGATATACGTCCCCTTCATGCCAAGACTCCGGCTCTCAATCAGTCCGGCACTCTCCAATTTCCGCAACGCATTCACGATAACGCTCCGAGTAACGCCGACTCTGTCAGCAACACGCGAGGCAATCGCAACACCTTCATAGCCGTTAAGCTCCGCAATAATATGCTTCATGCTCTCAAGCTCCGAATATGACAACGCCCGCATAGCCATCTGAACACTGAGGCGACTTCTTGCTGTTGCCTCCAAAACTTTGGCGCGTTCGTTGAGTATCTCAATCCCTGCAAGCATTCCGAGATATTCGGCGAGCAATACATCTTCAACGTTGAAGGGGACTTTTTCGCGCACAAGCATTATTGTTCCGAGCCTCTCAGCCCCTGCACCTATGACAGGGACATACATTAGGTGTTTTTCGGGCTTCTCCCCCTCGTAATCATCATCGAATAACGGAGCGTCCTCATCATGAATCTCTGAGTCGCGGCAACGATTCATCCTCACGACAAACTCATCAGGCATAACTCCATCCCTGAAACTTTCGGACAATGCTTTTGACGTGTAATCGGGCAACCAGTGGTAGCCCAGCAAACGCCCAGACTGATCGACAATGTAAGCGTTCGCGGTCGAGAAATCCGAGAGCATTTGCGCAAGATGGTAATAGTTCAACGGTTCACCTTTGCGCTTTGTCTGAAACGCACGACCAACACGCCTAGTTTTTTTCAGCAGGCCATTCAGAGCAGCGTTATCTTCCGGAAATGTCAGCGGCTTCATCATTACGCCTCCTCCTTAAAGCAGGTAACGCCTTATGTCGCGATTTTCGACAAGCCCGCTTAGTTTTTCGCGCACCATTTCGCCGGTAATCTCTATTTTCTCTTCGGCCATGTCTGAGACGTTGAAGCTGATTTCCTCTAACAGTTGCTCCATCATCGTGTGAAGCCTTCTTGCGCCAATGTCTTCCATTTCGGAATTCATTTTGTGTGCAAGCCGGGCAATTTCCTGCGTGGCCTCGTCTGTGAAGGATAACAGTGTGCCTTCTGTGGAGATTAGAGCTTCGTACTGTTTCGTGAGGCTGTTTTCCGGCTCTGTGAGAATCTGCTTCAGATTCTCGATTGTGAGAGGCTCAAGCTCAACGCGAATCGGGAAGCGTCCCTGCAATTCGGGAATCAGGTCTGACGGCTTCACACCGCTGAAAGCCCCTGCTGCGATGAAAAGTATATGGTCAGTCTTGACGGGGCCATAACGAGTCTGCACAACAGAGCCTTCAACGATTGGGAGCAAATCACGCTGTACACCTTCGCGGCTAACGTCTGGGCCGTGTGAATTTCCGCCCTTTACGACAACTTTGTCGATTTCGTCAAGAAACACAATGCCATCTTCCTGAGCGAGGTCAAGAGCTTCTTTTGCCATAGCCTCGGAGTCAATGAGCTTTTCTGCTTCTTCCTGCTGTAGAACGCGTAATGCCTCTTTCACTTTCATGCTACGTTTCTTTGTCTTTTTGGGCATTATTCCGCCTATCATCTCGGTGATGTTAATTCCCATTACGTCCATGCCGGGCGAGCCGAATATGGGAAGGGCCG
>JAFSKY010000204.1 GCA_017448685.1 Synergistaceae bacterium | reverse complement strand
GGGGGAGGCTGATATTGTCGCTGTTTATGCGCAACCTTATTTCTGTAAGCGGATTAAGCCTACCTTTTTCAAGGTTTAACTTTTGCTAAACAGTACTAAGCCTCCCGATGCCCTAATTCATCATTGCCCTGACAGCCAAATTCACAGCCTCGCCGCGAGTGATATTCCCTTCCGGCAATGATAGTTCCTGCCCGGTAAGCTCCTTCACGCGCCCGGCAAGACTCTTCCTGTCCTCCGCGCTCAAAGGCTCATCAGGCGCAAACGTCCCTTTGTCCCTACCCTCGGCGATTTCCTTCACCCATTCAGGATTATCCAGCACAAACGTTATGTCATATCCCACATCAACAGATACCATCGCGGGAAATGTCTTCGGCTCAAGCAACCTGTAGAGATTGGCGAGCTGAATATCGCGGTGGTATTTATGCTCCGGCGGAACGTCAGAATACATGCACAGTGAGAGGTTCACGCCCGAATTGAGGAGGGCTGACTGTACGAGAATAGGCTTCACGTTTCTGGGCTGTATGTTACGTGATATAGCTATTGCCGCCAACGCCCCGGCAGCTTGCCCGGTCATCATTGTGATAGGCTGAAGCCTCAATGCACCAGCCACAAGACGCGACATTGAGAGATTTTTCTCCGCGAGGATTAATCCGTCAACGTTGCGGGGAAGCAATATGTTCATTGGCACTTGGAAATTTCCGCGTGGCCTGTGAGACTCAATGTGTGCTGCCTTCTCGCTCAAATCTGACTCCATGTCCGCATCAATGTCTGTGTGATGCAAGTCAAGGTGATAGCAACCTATTGCGATTGCGTCCTGAAACTCATTGTTGTTCTTGCCTTCCTTGTAGGAGAGTGAGTTTTCATACAGCTCATGCGATGTGAGAGTCTTTTCACCGACTCCGCGACGTGATTCCCTGACGTAAGGCACTGGGGGCAAATGACGCGCAATAACTTTCCATTCATCCGGGAGATCTTTTGCGGCCTCTTGAAGCTCGTCATATTCATTCTCATCAACCGACCATGACTCGCCCAATTCGTTTTGTATGTAGTAGATGAAGTGCAGAGTCTTTATGAGCGCGTCCCTTTCGAGGCGTTTACGCTGGTTTTTGTCCTCAAGGTATGAGGCTGGGAGTCCGTATTTTGTGCCTAATTTCTGTTGACCGGGAAAATCATTGCCCCAATTGACCGAGCATTTTGTGATGGAAGGCCAGTTATCCGGGTTAGCGTCAAAGTTTCCGGGCGTGAATGAGTCGGGTAATCCCCTGTAGACGTTGTGAGCTATGAAATCGACAGGGAGCTTCACGGGATATTCGCCGCGAAATGTTGAGCCGCCTTTTGCGACATAATTGGCGTAATTGACTCTGGCCATGTCATAGCCTGGAAGGGGTGATTTCGGCCTCAAATGTTCAGGGATTCCGCCGGGATATTTCCTGATTACGGCAGTCCACGTTATATCTTGAATCATTGCGGAGGGGTTAATGTTTGGCGTGATTGAGTTCCCAGCTCTGTAATCTGCTCCCGCTAACGGCAATATATCTCCGTATTCTGTTGCGTCGATGATGATTTTGCACGTGATGTTGCGCATTCCTTCTGGTGTTCGTATTATGGCACTGTTCACGCGCGGAGCTTCGCTGACGTTCTCGCCACTGACGGAGATAACTTCCTCCCTTCCAACGCCAATAATTTCAGAATTGTACAGTATGTCAGGAGCGTCCTCACCTCTTGCCATTTCCGCCAAAATCCTGCGTCCTATGTGAGGCTCAAACGCAAGGTTACGGGGATCCCAGTAACTTGTGCCGATTGATTTCCCCCTCAAGGCGTAATATTCCTCAACACGGCTCATGAAGTCGGCATATATTCCGCTCTGTTGCGCGCTCAAATCGTCCATGTTGGAGACTCCTGCGGCGATTGCCTGCCCTCCCAGCATGGATGACGGCTCAACAACGAGTACTTCAGCTCCCATTGAGGCGGCTTGAATGGCGGCAGAGATTCCTCCCGTGCCAGCTCCGGCTATGATTATGTCGTAATGATCCTGAAGGGCGATTGCTGATGAGGGTATCAGTGTGAAGGCGGCAATGAAAACGCATAGTATTTTCCTGCACATGTGGATTGACTCCTTTGCGTGAAATTTCTGGGAGGGATTGTATCAGAGTTAGGGAGCAAAAAAAATCGCCCCCGCCGTTAAAGCAGGAGCATACCATTATGAAAGAGCGTAAGTGTTAGCTCACTTGAAAGCATTAGCTGTATCAGACAATCCGTTTGCAAGTTGGCTCATTGTCTCTGTGTCCTCAGCAACCTTCCTCACATTTTCGGCGATATTCTCGATTGACGCTGCAACTTCCTCATTTGTTGCGGATGTCTCCTCTGATGTTGCCGCAAGACTGCTCACAGCCTCAAGGATTGTGTTCTTTATGCCATCAAGCCTTGAGGTTATTTCCGAGACTGAATGTATCTCCTCAAGCGATGCCTTTATCTCGATGTCAAGAGCCTTGAATTTCTCTTGTGCCGCAAGAAGCTTTGAGCGTTCGTTGTCGATAAGATTCTTCATCGCAAGAGCCGCTTCAACACTTTCACCCGAAAGAACTTCAACCTCCGCAACAATCTCGCGGATCTGTTCGGCTGACTCGTCTGACCTTTCAGCGAGCTTCTTTATTTCCCCAGCGACAACACCGAATCCCTTGCCAAACTCACCAGCTTTAGCCGCCTCAATGCTTGCGTTAAGTGAGAGCAGATTTGTCTGTGAGGCAATATCGGAGATTATGTTGACGGCCTCATTGATTTTCTCGATTGCTTCATGTGTCTCATGAATCTTCTCGCTTATTGTCGCTATTGAGTCTGAGGCGTGTGAGAATGATTTTGCCGCGTCATCTATGCTTTCATGCGCTGACATGTTAGCGGCGTTCATTGAGTCTGAGCTTCTGCTGAGGTTGTCGACGTTCTTCACCGCCTGCCCTGTAATTTCGTCCATCTCATCAATGTTGGAACTTATACCGTGAACGCTCATAGCTATAGAGACTGCTGACTGTGCGAGTCCCTTCATGGCCTCTGAAATCTGCAAGGCTGATTCGGATGCTTCCCCGGCCATGCCTGCGGTTGATTTCACTGTGTCAGCAAGTGAATGCGCAGACTCTTGAATCTTCATGACTGCTTCACGTAATACAGTGCTTATAGTATCAGCGGCGATGATTAATTGCGAAGTCTCATATATTTTGCTGTTGGATTCAATTTCCTCTTCAACGCTCACATTAAGCAGAGTCTCTATCCTAGCTGTAATTTCCTTCAGAGGCTCGGCAATTTTTTTCGCGGCGATGAACGCTATTACCCCGAATATCAATATCAGCCCCGCACTTGTTGACAGTATGAGGATGTATATATTCATGACAGCCTGCTGAATCTGAGTCGATGGTTTGCCGGAAAAAGCCATGCCGTAAACCTTTGCGCCGTATTTTATCGGAGTGTAGTAGACGTGATAATTGAGGCCGTTAATCTTCACGCTGTCGGAGTAGTAATCATTCCCGGCACTGACAGCATTCCACACAGCAGATGATGCTGGAGTGCCTTCAATGCGTTTTCCGTTTGCGTCAGTTATCGTTGTCATGAAGCGTATATTTTCCCTGAAGAGAGTCAGGTCAACGCCTGTAGCTTTTATCCTGTCGAT
>JAFSKY010000203.1 GCA_017448685.1 Synergistaceae bacterium | reverse complement strand
TAGCTATAACGGGAGGGACTGTTATCCATCTAGCCTGTCCCATTTATCTGTACTCAATCTCCTCGCCTGAAGGATAACTCAACGCGTAATCCACCGTTATAGGCACAGTAGCTCCGGCGGGTACTGTAATTTCCCACGTAAGCAAATTGTCCTTGTCGCGTGTCTTTTCACGAGGCTCAATGTTCTTCACTTCCAGCTTGATTTTGTCATCCGTTGGGATTGGCATACGGTCTTTCACCGTTATAGTTTGCTCATCCTTTGTGCCGTTCGTGATTTCAATCATGTAACCACCGCTGTATACCCCGCTGAACCATGACACCCCAGTTTTTTCCGTGAGAGCTGTTTTCTTGGCGGTAATCTGGCTAGCGTAACCGAATGGAATCACCCTTTGACCCCTGCCGTATTCCTCAAGATATATCCTTCCTCCGGGATGATGATCGACTCTGAGTTCAGCCTCGCCGGGAATCAAATGCTCGTTCTTCTCGTCCATGCTCGCAATAATCCATGCGTCATTCCTCAGTTCAGGTACTATGACAAGCTGAATTTTGCTGTCGAGGTACAAATCACTCATTATGACCTCGTACTCTCTTTCAGTGCCATCCCCAGGCAACAAGCCTTCAATTTGAAGCGTCCTGTCTGAAAGTGTCTCACGTACTGCCGGTGCTTTGGGTGCTTCAGGTGCTGCCCCCATAGCTGACTCTTCCTCGATTGCGTCTTCGGCCATGTATGTATCAGCTTCAGTCATGGCCGCCCTTGCTGAGGCGAATTGCTTGTTTGTCCGCGAATATCTCACCATTGAATTTGACGCTATGACTTCCTGCTTTGGTTTTATTGCGGCTTTGAGGGGCTTTATTTCGGGAGTTGTGATTGCTTCGTCAGGTGTCTTTGTGTGAAGAGTCATGTTCCCGGTGTAATCAAGTCCCGTTCTCTGTGAGGCGCGTATGAACATGTTGACCTCAACGCTTCCTGAGACTGACGAAAGGTCAAGAGTGTATTTCGGTCTCCATCCTGCCGCATCAGTGAACGCCTCAATATATACAGTGCCACCAGCCTGCCCGGTAACCTCGGTGTAGCTTGTGGAGCTTTGCGGGCTTTTCGCGTTAATCTCTGACACGAGCAACCTTTGTTTGTCCTGTTCTTTTGAGAGCGTAACTTTCAGCTCAGCAAGTGAGGTTTCAGTCAAGAGCCTTACTACTTGGGCATCCTTTATGAATTTGAGAAGTGATTCGGGATTTGATTTGTCTGGGTTGGAATTTTTGAGGAGAGCAAGTGTTTGTTCAAGCGAGGATTTTTTTGCGAGAAGCTCATTCACTATTTTATTTTGCGCATTAAGCTCCTCCCTTAATCCCTGAAGCTGTTTCGGTGTCCATTGAGTTCTGATTCGTCTCGTGGCCATAATATCGCCGTAAACGTTCTCAGGATTCGCCAACCTGATTGAGTCCGTCCTGAATGCGCCGGGGATTATTGCCCGGAAATTTCCGTCATTGTCATAGGGTTCGGCCATGAATGTGAATTTTGCGCCTGATGGGTAAAAGTCGACGGCGAAAATTGATGAGGTATATTCTTGTGGCTCATCCAATGCGAGCGCACGACCTCCCAAAGTCGAGAGGGCAATCACGATGACGAATGCCCCCATAAAAACATGAAAAGCCTTCATGAGATTAGTTATCTCCTTTCAGAAATTAAGCGTGGTTGCGAATAATTATAATGTATAACGAAAAAAATTTTTTGCCCGCCTACTTGACAGAAATAAAAATTTTATCGCGGCCTGTGAAAAATAAAAGCGTTATGGGTGTAAAATTAGGGCTGTGAAATTCAAAAGGGGCAGGAAATTTTATCGTGGCTCATGGCATGTCAGGATGACAGCGGAGAAAGAAGAGCCCTCCCTCGCAAAACTATCACAATAAAATTATTGAAGCATATCGACGGAGCGACAGAAAATTATCAGACTTGGAGGCCAATATTTTAATGGAGCGTCTGCTAATAGATTTTTCACATGTATACGGGCAAAACGGAACTCGGCAAACAGCAAGAAGCGTCTACAGTACGTACGCGGACAGCCCCCGCAATAAAGAGACTCCGGCAGTTTCATTTGAAGATATGCTTTCAGACAGCATAAAGAAAGTAAATACCCTCCAGCTTGACGCAGAGAAAAAGATCCGCGACCTTTCAATCGGAGACGCAGAAGATATTTCAGAAGTAGTGCTTGCCTCCTCAAGAGCTGACACGGCATTACGACTTGTGATGGAAATACGCAACAAGTTTCTTGACGCGTATCAGGCTTTGTCGCGAATAACTGGCTGATGCAAAAATGGACAGCATAAAACGCTGGGCGGCCTCATTCGGAAATTTCTGGAGTTCGCTCAAGCTATGGCAGAGAGCCTCAATAATCTTTGCGGCGGTTGCTGTGCTTGCGGGCTTGGGCGCGTTAATCTTCATGACAGGCACAACGAACTATGAGCCTTTGTACGCCGGGCTTGAAGTGAATGATCAGGCTGCTATAGTCGATTACCTGAAGGAGAACAACATACCGTACAGGCTTGACCCTTCAGCGAGTGCGATTCTCATGCCGGGTAATGCGGTGTATGAGACTCGTTTAGCTCTTGCGCAAATGGGATTACCCAAAGGCGGCACAACAGGCTTTGAGATTTTTGACGACTCCGCAATGGGAATGAGTGAGTTCCAGCAGAGAGTCGCGTATACTCGTGCGATTGAAGGCGAATTAGCTCGGACGATTTCCCAAATGCAACAGGTAGAGAATGCGCGAGTCAGCGTTGTGATTCCAGAGCAACGACTCTTCCTCGAACAGCAGAAACCTTCAACGGCCTCCGTATTATTGCGTCTGAGGCAGGGAGCGACAATCGGGCCGACTCAGGTCAAATCGATAATTCACCTTGTTGCGCATTCAGTTGACGGATTAGAGCCTGACATGGTAACGGTAGTTGACACGAACGGGCGAATATTGTCGGATATGGTCAGCGATTCCATGATAATGTACAACCCTGACGGCACAAACACAGTAACTTCCGTTCAGAGGGAGCTTGAACGCCAGCATGAGCGCGAGCTTGAGAACAAAGTACGTGTAATGCTTGAACAGGTATTCGGCCCTGGGACGGCGGTTGTTCGTGTGAGGATCGATCTTGATTTCGACAAACGCAGCAACTCATATGTAGAGTACAGCCCTAACCCTGAAACAGGCACAGGAGTCCCACGCAGTAACGAACGCCAAGAGGAGAGCTACACAGGTCAGGGTAACCCCGTAAACGGCAATCCCGGCACAACAACAAACATTCCCGGTTACGCGATAAACTCAACACAGGTACAGAGCGAGTACAACCGCTCAAATTCCACGACAAACTACGAGATTTCAACGCGTAAAGGGGATCAGGTTGTAACGCCCGGAGGTGTGCGCAGGCTTTCAGCGTCAGTGCTTATCGATGATAAATACAACGAAATCACCGAAGAACGCCTTGAAACGTTGCAGGAAGTAATAGCCTCGTCAATAGGTTTCAGCAAGGAGCGCGGAGATAGTCTTGTGGTTCACGCTATGAGATTCTCGACTGCGTTTGCTGATGCTATGGCTGACCAGTTGCGTCAAGATAGAATGTGGAAGATGATATACGGCTCAATAGCGGCGGCTATAGTGTTGCTGATTGTGTTGGGAGCGTTCTATGTGTGGCTGAGGATGAGACGTGCGCGTCTTGCGGTTGAGGAAATTGAAGCTGAGGGTAAGAAAGTTCCTACGATACAGGAAATGCTTACATCGCCGGATTTGCTTGCGTTCCAAGGTGAGATGGCAGTACTTGAAGAACAACTCAAAGCATACGCCAAGAGCCACCCTGATGAGATTGCGACATTGGTCAATGAATGGCTTTCGATGGACAGCTAGAGAACAAACGAAGCTCCCTGCCCATTAAGGACGGGGGGCAATTTTTTCTGAGGAGATGAGGGAATGCCGCCAAAAAAGGAAGAAGCAGCAAGTAAAGGTTTGACAGGCCGCGAGAAAATAGCGGTATTGATGGTGTCATTAGGGAGCGACATAGCCCCCGAAGTGTATAAGAAACTTGACGACTCAACGATAGAACTAATCACATTGGAGATAGCGAACTTGCGCAAGGTAACGCCTGACGTGAAATTGACGGTGTTGAAAGAGGCGCAAGAGATATTAATGGCGCGTGAGTTTATGGCGCGTGGAGGGGTTGAATATGCGCGTGATGTATTGGAGAAGGCACTCGGGCCAGAACGTGCGCAGAGTCTGCTTGCGAGAATTACGGCATCTCTTCAGGTCAAGCCGTTCGATTTCATGAGACATACAGACGCAGGCCAGATACTTGGCTTCATACAGAATGAGCATCCTCAGACAATAGCGTTGATTCTGTCATACCTTGAGCCAACGCAAGCAGCAATGATTCTCAGCGGTCTTAATCCTGTATTGCAGGCCGATGTAACGAAACGTATTGCGAACATGGACAGGATTACGCCTGAGGTATTGCGGGAGGTTGAGAGGGTGTTAGAGCGCAAGTTAAGCACGGTAATGGGTCAGGATTTCACGGTTGCTGGCGGAATAGATGCAGTTGTTGCGATTGTGAACAGTACCGACAGAGCCACCGAGCGTAACATAATGGAATACCTAGAAGAGAATGATCCCGAACTAGCCGAGGAAATCAAGAAGCGTCTGTTTGTGTTCGAGGATTCAATGCGGCTTGATGACCGTTCGCTTCAGCGTGTATTGCGTGAAGTTGACATGAAAGAACTCAGCCTTGCGCTTAAAGGAGCTACAGAGGATCTCAAGACGAAATACCTCAAGAACATGTCCAAACGTGCCGCCGAAATGTTACAGGAGGATATGGATTTCATGGGTCCTGTACGCGTGAAAGATGTTGAGGAGTCTCAGCAGAAGATAGTGAACATAATACGCGGACTTGAAGAGCAGGGCGAAATAGTGATAGCTTCCGGCGGAGGGGATGACATGATTGTCTAGCGGGCTTGCGCATCAGCGTGTATTGAGGACTGTGCGACTATTGCCCCAGGCCGTGAAGATTGGCATACTGGAGAGCGAAATCAAGCAGTCCGGCACGAAGCCAGAATCCCCCAAGCCCGGCCAACCCTCCAAGCCTCAGACGAAGCCAGAAGCCCCAAAAGTGCAGGTGAAAATGCCCGCCCCTAACGCGCATGAGATAGAAGAGCTTTCAGCACAGATAAAGGCACTCACAATGAGCCTCAGTAACGCCGAAGTAGCCAACGCTGAACTTTCAGAGGCCAAAGCAAAACTTGAGAGCGAAATAGGTGGTATACGTTCAGACTATGAGCGGAGAAGGAAGCAGCTTGAATCCGAAGCCAAGAACAACGCCGACAAAATCGCCGAAAAAGCTCGCGCAAAGGCAGAAAGTGAAGGGCAAATACGCGGCTATGAGGAAGGACTGAAGAAGGCTCGCGCTGAGGTTGAACAGGAATATTTTGGGAAATTCTCAGAGCTTGCCGGAGTCATTGAGGGTATCGGCAAGAGGTTGGAATCAGATTTCGCGGAATTGGTGAGGTTGAACCAGCCTCGATTGATTCGTGTTTGGACGGAAATGTTACGGCGAATGCTTCACAGGCAGGTTGAATTGAATCCTGACACAATAGACTCCGTGTTGTCGGAATTGCTTTCACGTTTGAGCGACAAGAATCAAATTTTGATTTACGTCTCCCCCGATGACATGAAACGCCTTGAAGGTAGCATTGATACGCAATTTCGTGAGGCTTTGCGCGGCGTGAAGAAGCTGGAGCTGAAATCAGATCCCAATATCGAGAACGGAAGCTGTATCGTTGAAACAGGGTTAGGCGTTTACGATGCCCGTTGGAAGACTCAGATGACTCAGGTTGAAGATGTCGTAGATGATGTGTTCCAGCAGTCAACGAAAGAGGATAATCAGCAATGAGCGCAATCCAGAATGACGCGCTTCAGGATGTCGATTTGTTCCAGCTTTTTGCGGTTGACCTGTTGCAGAAGCCACTGATAAAGATTAACGGGCGTATTGTTCAGGTAGTGGGACTTGTTGCAGAGTCGCAAGGTCCTGACGTTAGAGTCGGCGATTTGTGCCACATATGCTTCCGTGATGGCTCGCATGAACTTGACGCTGAAGTTGTCGGTTTCAGGGGAGATCGTGTGCTGTTGATGCCGTTGGGGGCATTGCAGGAAGTTGGGCCGGGCTGTGATGTCGTATCTACGAACAGGCCGCTTCAAGTGCCAGTAGGGGACGCGCTTTTAGGGCGAGTTCTTGACGGACTCGGCAATCCCATAGATGACAAAGGCCCGATTGCCGCCACAGACTTTTACCCGTTGTACGCTACACCTCCTCACCCTTTGCGGCGCAAGATGGTTGATACCCCTTTAAGCGTTGGAGTTCGTGTGATTGACGGGATGTTGACGCTCGGCAAGGGACAACGTATAGGGATATTCGCAGGTTCAGGCGTGGGAAAAAGTACGTTGATGGGTATGATGGCGCGTTACACGACAGCGGACATAAACGTGATTTCGCTTGTTGGTGAGCGTGGTCGTGAGGTTCGTGAATTTATCGAGCGTGATTTAGGCCCTGAAGGTCTGAAACGCTCTGTACTTGTGATTGCCACATCAGACCAGCCCGCGTTGATACGCCTGAAATCAGCTATGACCGCCACAGCCATAGCAGAATATTTCCGCGACCAAGGCAAAGACGTGCTATTGATGATGGACACAGTAACGCGTGTTGCAAGGGCGCAACGTGAAATCGGACTCGCTATTGGTGAGCCTCCCGCGACAAGAGGATATACGCCTTCAGTGTTTGAGATGTTGCCGCGATTATTGGAACGTGCTGGGGCTGGCGAGGTTGGAAGCATTACGGGAATATATACGGTGCTTGTTGATGGTGATGATATGAATGAACCTGTAGCCGACACTGTGAGGGGTATTCTTGACGGGCATATAGTGTTGTCGCGCAAGATTGCCGCCAGGAACTTTTACCCTGCTGTGAGCGTTTTGGACAGCGTGAGTCGTGTCATGCCTGCGCTAGTTTCGCGTGAACACCTTGATGCGGCCGGGCGTGTTCGTGATTTGCTTGCGACATATGCAGAATCGGAAGACCTCATCAACATTGGAGCGTACAAATCTGGAACGAATATGCGAGTTGACTGGGCATTGTCGAATATGGAAGCTGTGAGGGGGTTTTTATCGCAGAGGGTTGCAGATCCAACTAGCTTTGAGGAGACTGACAAGAGGCTGTTGGAGCTTGCGCCGTATCCTAGCCAGCAGTGAATTACAGGAGGGGAAGAATTATGACTACAGCAGTTGCGGAGATTGAATACATACCAGTTGACGCGAAACTCAAGCGCGAGGCTGAGAGCGTATTATCGCAAATAGGGATGTCGTATGCGCAGGCGGTTGATATTCTTGCGAGGCGGATAATATTCCGGCAGAAATTCCCTGAAGATCTCGAACAGCCTCCGATACCGTGCATTGAAGATATGACAGAGGAAGAATTAGACATGCATATTCAGCGTGCGTTTGATGAGATTGAAGCGGGGAAATACCATACAGCCGAAGAAGTGAGGCAGATAATGGAGGCTGAAAATGACGGCTTTTAGGGTGATATATTCCGATGAGGCACTTGAAGAGCTACGCGGAATACGTCATTACATTTCCCATAGGCTGAACAATCCACCAGCGGCTTCAAAACAGGCTGACCGCATAATGTTAGCTACTGATTCTCTTGCTGTGTTTCCGAAAATGCACCGAATCCGCATCAAAGACCGTAAAGGCAGGGAGATACGTTTTTTTCCTGTGGACAGCTATATGATACTTTATCACGTAGATGAAGGGAAAAATGTTGTAAACATCCTGCACATATTCTCAAGCAGGCGTGATATTGACTCTATGATTTAAGTCATGCACGAGAGAATAGCGAGATTCAATCGCATACTCAAAATCCGCGAGGACAGCCGCCGCAACGAACAAGCCATACTCGCCGCAGAACGTAGCGAAGAACGCGCCGTAATCGCCCACATAACACAGCTTGAAGGCGAAAAAGCTCAGGCAATCTCAGACTTCAGCCGCCCGGGAAGCTCCGCCGTGTCAGTCTCTGACTTGTGGTTTCAGCGACAATTTATAGACGCAATAAACACAGACATATCACGCGGAAATGACTCACTCGCCGAAGTAAGAAGCCGTATAGCCGGGACAGAAGCCAGACTCGTTGAACGCCACAAAGACGTGAAAATCATGGAGACATACATAGACCGCCTCAAGGAAGCAGACTTTCAAGAACAATTAGGCATTGAGCAGAATGAGCTTGATGATGTCGCAACAATGCAGTATTCAAGGAAGGGGGAAATTTGAGCTTGGGCCCTAATCTTACGAACATAACACGTGTGCTTACACGAATAGAGGAGATTAACCGACAGCTTATGCCGGACATGTATCAGCAAGCCTCGCCAATGAAAAGCAGATTTGTTGACGTTCTGAATGATGTTGAGCGGGCAAGGAAAGTCCCACGCAGAACAAGCTCCATATCAGGCAAAACCAGCTATGACGAGCTGAAAGAGATAATCGATGAATGCGCCGAGAAATATAACATCGATAACGAGCTTATACGTGCAATGATTCAGGTTGAGTCTGGCTGGACAACTGACGCTGTGTCAAACAAGGGTGCTCAGGGATTAATGCAGCTCATGCCACGTACAGCGGCTATGCTAGGCGTTGAAGATCCTTTTGACCCTGCACAGAATATCGAGGGCGGAGTGAGATATATCTCTGACCTCACGGACAAATATCGCGGGGACATCGAAAAAGCTCTTGCGGCATATAACGCTGGCCCGGCACGAGTCGACTCAGGTAATATCCCGGAAGTGTCAAAACGTTACGTGAAAAACATAATGTCAATATATCGTCGTTTGAGGGAGGCAGGCTAGAATGGCAGAAGAACGCCCCGCCAATAATCCAAATCCTAATCCAGACGCACCAGCAGAACAAGCTCCTGCTCCAACGCCCGTAAAGCGCAAGAAAAAGAAAAAGGGTATGGGCAAGCTGACATTCTTTTTCTGGATGATATTGCTTGCATTGGGAACGGCTACAGGAATGCATTTGAGCGGAATATGGGATGGCCGTCCGCTTTTCTGGGAGATAATACCCCGTGTGCCTTATGTCGGCGACAAACTCGCGGAGTTCTTTCAGGTGCCGGAATTTTACGCCCTCACGACAGAACAGCGCAGAGCCGTTGAGCTTGAGCAGTGGCAGAGAAGGCTTGACGCTCAAGAACGTTCACTTGAGAGCAGAGACATTGCCCGGCTTGAAGTGTATGAACGCAGAGAGCTTGCACTTGTGGAGCTTTCGAGGGATGTCGCAAGAAGGCAGCGTAGACTGAGAGCTATGGAGGCTGATCAGTCATCGGAGAACCCTGACGGCCCTACAGCAACAGAGCAGGAACTCATGAATCAGGTAGCCCGCACATATCAAGACATGTCAGCGAGGAATGCCGCGGCGGTTGTTGAGCAATTGCGTGATGCTATGGCAGTGGAGCTACTCATGAGGCTTCCCAATGACGCAAGAGCCTCAATTATGGGTAAAATCAAGCCGACAAAAGCAGCAAGGATAACTGAGCTTATGGCACAGCCTAGACAAAGATAAAATTACGATTTCGGGAGGTTATTCATACTCATGAGGCCGGGTATATTCGGGTTGCTTCAGCCACAATCAAACGCGCTGGCAAATACGGCACTTCACACATCACAACAGCAAGATGATTCCGGGGTGAGAGCAGGAATATTTGATGCTCTCATGACAGAATACACAGCTGGTGAAAATCCCCCCCCGCAGGAAATCCCTCACACGAAAAATATTTCACAGACAATCACAAATTTCAGGAACATATCAGCTCCATTGATGAATATTGTTGCGAGCGGTGAAGGTGAACAGCCTTCGCCGGATAATGTGAACGATAACAATTCCGGCTGGATGAATCTTTTTGCGTCGTCGAGAAGGCTTAATGTTCAGAGGCACAGTGAAGAAGCCATGCCTGAGAGTGATTTTGACGCTGGAGTCGTTGAGGTCGCTGCGGATGATGACACACAGCACGCATTGAAGCCTGAAAGCATGAGCCGTGAAATATTGCCTGACATGGCCGGGACAAAGCCTGAAACGGTGAATGAGCCTGCAAGCCCCGCAGTGAATGCCCCCGTCATGACTGAGAGCGATTCGCCGGAATATGTCCCTGTTGGCGAAATGAATGATGCCCGCACAACAATCACAAGGGATAATGTGCAGGATATTCAGCCAGACATAATGAGCAATAAATCGCCGGAAATCCATCAGGCCATGAATACGCCTGAAACATCGCAAGAAATCTCGCAGGCCACGCATACACCTGAAACGTTGCAGGAAATCTCACAGCCCGCGCATGACGCTGAAACACATTCAGCACAGCCGACAATCTCGCCTCAAACCATGAAGGCCGAAAATTTTCCGGACGAGTCTTTGAGCGATGGTACAGACGACATGACACAGCCAGCGTTGAATCTCACAGCTCATGCCACCGCGAATGACTCGCATATACCCTCCGCGCCTGAAAGTGATACGCCGAAATATGTCCCTTCTGACGGAACGAATGACACACGCGCAATAATCACTGGGGATAACGCGCAGGATATTCGGCCTAAAATAACGGAGAATGACTCGCAGGAAGTCTCACAGGCCATGAACACACCTGAAACGTTGCAGGAAATCTCACAGCCAGTGCGCAACCCTGAAACGCCACTTGCACAGCCCCCCATAACGCCCGAAATCATGAAGGCCGTTGACGTTCTCACGGAGGCATTACGCGATGACACAGCCGACATAACACAGCCAGCATTGAATCTCGTTGCGCTACTCATGGCCAATAATGACACGCCAATAACGCAGGCTATTACGCCCGCGCCTGACAGTGATACGCCGGAATATGTTGCTGACATTGACGGAATGAATGACACACTCGCAACAATCGCAGGGGATAACACGCAGGGGATTCAGCTTAACATTACGGGCAATGAAGCACCAGAATTTACGCAGGCTATTCACGCGCCAGAAACATCACAGCCATTTTCGCAGGCCATGAATGTCTCTGATACGTTGCAGAGAGTCTCGCAAGCTACGCATACACCCTACACGCAGCCTGTATACAGCCCTGAAACGCAACTTACAATGCCACACATAACGCCCGACATCATGAAGGCCGTTGACGTTCTCGCAGAAGCATTGAATGATGATGAGGCAGAAATCACACAGCCTACATTGAATCTCGTTGCGCTACTCACGGCGAATATTGACGCACCAATAACGCAGGGTATTACGCCCGCTCCTGATAGTGATACGCCGGAATATGTTGTTGACATTGACGGGATGAATGATACACTCGCAACAATCGCCGGGGATAACACGCAGGGGATTCAGCCTAATATCACGGGCAATGAAGCACCAGAATTTACGCAGGCCATTCACGCGCCAGAAACATCACAGGAATTTTCACAGGTCATGAATGCGTCTGATACGTTGCCAGAAACACAGGCCACGCATGACACTGAAACACAGCCTGCAACGCCACACATAACGCCCGAAATCCTGAAGGCCGTTGATGTCCTCGCAGAAGCATTGAACGATGAAGCCTCAGACGTAACACAACCAGCGCAAAATCTCTTGTCGCTCCTGAACGCACACACAACCGGGAATGACACGCCAATATCGCCGGATGATTCACACATAACCGCAGAGCCTCAGAATCTCACGCAGGAATCACGCGCCGAATTTACGCCCAATGATGACGCGCCAGAATTACCCCGTCAGCACACGCCACGCAAGCACGAAACACCGCCCGCAATCCCCAGCATAACCCCCGAAATCACGCAGGCAGTGAACGTTCTCACAGAGGCCATCAATGACGGAGATACGGACATACGCCAGCCCGCGCAAGAGCTTGTATCACTCATCACAGCGCAGAATAATTCCCCCGTGAGCATTGAGACTCCCGCGCCGGAAATCACGCCAGCAATGAATACCCTAGAAGCCCCCCACGCAAATCGTGAGGATGAAGCTCCTATTGATGATGACCGAAACGAAATCACTCATGACCCGCTGAACATGGCCGAAACTTTTGGCGAGCTTGCTGGTGTTCAGAATGTGGCGCAAGAATCACAGATGCCAGCGCAGAATGACTCAGGCTCGCAGGCAACTCACACACAATCACACGAACGCCCACGAATTTCACGCGCCGAATCTCCCCGCATAAACCGCGAATCACATTCGGGAATCACTGAGGCTGATGCAGATTCACATGACGACTCCACGCCCATAACTTTCACGCGCAACGCAACAGGGCAGGACTCACGCAATGACACTTCAGCAGGCCATGAAGGCAGGCAATACACGCCCAATAATGACTCGCCCGCGCAAGTTCAGTCGCAAAACTCACGGAGCAATAACGCCACCTCCCCAACATCAAAGCAGGAAGCCCCACGCACAGCCAATGAACGCAACACTACCGCAAGGACTGAAGCGCATAATGATTTCGCATCGTTCTTTGACGGAGTAATACGCACACGTCGCACAGCCTCACGGACTCCCGCGCAACCTTTAAGCCTGCGTACAGCAGAATACACCCCAACGAGGTCGGGAATCGTTCGTGAAGGCATCGTGAACACAGTGAGGTTCATACGCGCTGACGGAGTGAGGAAGGCTAATATCATCATTGACCCGCCCGCGCTCGGAAGAATATCCGTTGAGATTGTTTCATCGTCATCAGGCGTTGAAGCAAGCGTTAAAGTGGCCAGTGAGCAAATCCGACAAATAGTGCAGGAACAAATCACACAGCTTCGCGACAATTTATCACAGCAGGGCGTTCAGGTGTCGGAGCTCACTGTAGACGTTCAACAGGACAGCACAGGCCAAGGCCAGAACTCAGGCCATGAGGACAGGAGAAGCCCTTACTCTTTCACCGCGCCGGAAAATGATGATGACGCTGAAGAGTTTAGGATTGACCTTGAAGAGGGTCTGCTGTACTGGGTAGCATAATACAGAAGGGAGATTTCACAATGCCAGTAACTGACATAAGCACATACTCAAATCTCGCGAACATAACAGCGTCAGCCGCAACCACAACGACAAGCTCAAGCTCCGCCACATCCGTCACAACTGCCACAAATGACACGCTCGGCAAGGACGCTTTTCTGAAATTGCTCATCGCGGAACTTTCAAACCAAGATCCCCTTAACCCTATGGAGGACAGAGAATTTATCTCACAGATGGCGACATTCTCAAGCCTTGAGCAGATGCAGAACATGAACAGCACTCTCACCAGCATGGCCAACGCCGAGAAATTCAGCGCAGTTCAGTACATCGGCAAGGCAATAGCTTTCACAGTAACTGAAGGTGAAGGAGACAGTGCTACATCCGTCCAGAAAGTCGCAGTCGTCAATCATGTGTGGTTTGACCCTGACGGAAGCACAATACTTGACACGACAGAAGGAGAAGTGCCGCTCGAAAAAGTCGAGGGCGTGTCGGTCATAAGCTGACAGGGAAAAAACTGCTCTCACGTTCAGTACAGGGCAAGGACGCTCACAGAGTAATATAATGATTAGTATCACGGAAAAATTTTCACGCTAGGAGGAAGCACGCAACATGCTCAGGTCATTATTCACAGCAGTAACGGGTGTTCGCGCTCACCAGACAATGCTCGACGTGACGGGCAACAACATATCCAACGCAAACACAACAGGCTTCAAGAAGGACAATACATTATTCGCCGACCTCATGTATCAGGCAAACAAATACGCTTCGGCAGCAGGAGACACAAAGGGAGGCATTAACCCCGCGCAGGTTGGTCTCGGCGTAAGCGTTTCGGCGATAGAGACTATACACACACAGGGTTCAGGGCAGTACACCGGCAACGCGTCAGACATGATGGTTCAGGACAAGGGATTCTTCGTGTATGACAACGGAGGCTCACAGCTTTTCAGCCGTTCGGGGGCATGTGTTCTTGACGCAAATAGCGATATGGTCATGTCTGGTTCAGGCTACAAGCTACAGGGCTACAAGATGGAGCTTCAGCCGGCAACAGGGGAATATGATCAGGCAGCAGAGCTTTCAACGGTGAATGTTCCTATAGGGCAGAAGATTGACGCTCATGCGACATCGAGAGTAGATTATCAGTGCAACCTTGACAGCAGGCAGAACGCTTATTT